>DEHY01000081.1:10425-44289 GCA_002352185.1 Competibacteraceae bacterium UBA2788 | reverse complement strand
CACACCCGATCAGATATATCGTGTCGTCTGTGCGCTAATCCTCTCTCTTTGCTCATGTGATCCCCCTTTCGATCACATCAGCCTCTCATATTTCCTATCTCATGACTACACTATCTAGTTACGCCACTAGGAGTTCCAAGGGACCTGAAGGTTAATCATCATCGGCGTAGGCCTTCGGTTGTATCCATTCGGATACCCGTTCCGTGTAGCTGCTTATTTCCAAGGCGAATCGTAGTCATCAGCCACTCATAGTACGCCTTTTGGATAAGAACCCAACACCCGGAACAGACTGGCCTGCTCGCGCAATTCGGCCAGTGTTCCCGCAATAGGCTCATCCTGGGCGTGACCGTCGAGGTCAATAAAAAATACGTAATCCCACATCCCGCGCCGAGAAGGCCGTGATTCAATCCGATTCATGCTGACGTTATGCCGGGCCAATGGTTCCAGCAGCTTGAATAGCGCCCCAGGCCGATTCAGCGACGCCACCAGCAATGCAGTTTTATCATCGCCCGAAGGGGCAATTGGCTGGGCGCCGATAATCAAAAACCGGGTCGTATTATTCGGTTCATCTTCGATATTTCGCACCAGAATCGGCAACTCATAAATATCCGCCGCACCCTGACCGGCAATGGCCGCTGCATCCACCTGGTCGCGCACTCGCAACGCTGCTTCGCCATTACTGCCGACTTCGATCTGCTCAATACGCGGCAACTTGGCGTCCAGCCATTCCCGGCATTGCGCCAGCGATTGCCGGTGGGAGTAAATGCGGCGAATGGCCGATAAATCAGTGGCGCGGGTAATCAGATGATGGTTAATCCGCATTTGCACCTCGCCGCAAATCCGCAGCGGCGATTGCAGAAACATATCCAGGGTGTGATTGACGACGCCTTCGGTGGAATTTTCCACCGGCACCACCCCGTAATCGGCAGAACCGGCCTCGACCTCGCGGAATACTTCATCAATCGCCCGCATCGGGATGCTGCGGATGGATTTGCCAAAATGCTTGAGCGCGGCGGCTTGGGTAAAGGTGCCCTCCGGGCCGAGAAAAGCAATGCGCAACGGCTCTTCCAGCGCCAGACAGGCCGACATGATCTCACGGAACAGCCGAGCCATTTCCTCGTTGCTGAGCGGTCCCTGATTGGCTTCGATGACCCGCCGCAACACTTGCGCCTCGCGTTCGGGGCGATAGAGATTGCCGGTGGCGCCCGCCGCCTGCTTGATCGCGCCGATCTGCTGCGCGCAACGCGCCCGCTCGGCGATCAGCGTCTGGATCTGCCGATCCAGCGCGTCAATGCGCTCGCGCAACGTCTGTAGGCTGTCCGCTTCGCTCATGCGTCCTCCCCACCCTCGGCTTCACCGTCATCTTCCACTGCCGAATTGTCGTCGTCCACCGCCAGATCGCCATTGGCTTCCACCTCGCCGATGCTTTCGATCTTCTCGACTCCGACCAGTTTCTCGCTGCCTTGCAGGTTAATCAGCTTGACGCCCTGGGTATTGCGACCCACCAGCGAAATTTCCTCAACCCGGGTTCGCACCAGGGTGCCGCCGTCGGTGATCAGCATGATCTCGTGGTCGTTTTCCACCTGCACCGCCCCGATCACCTTGCCATTGCGCTCGGAAGTCTGGATAGCGATGACGCCCTGGCCGCCGCGCCCGCGATGTGGATAATCGGCGACCGGGGTGCGCTTGCCATAGCCGTTTTCGGTGACGGTCAGCACCGTTCCCTCTTCCACCACGATCAGGGCAATGACCTTCTGCCCCTCGCCCAGGCGAATGCCGCGCACTCCGCAGGCGGAACGCCCCATCAACCGTACTTCGGTTTCGGTAAAGCGCAGCGCCTTGCCCGCATCGGTGAACAGCATGATGTCGCGCTGGCCGTGAGTCAGCGCGACGTTGACCAGTTGATCGCCATCGCGCAAATCAATGGCGATGATGCCGCTGGCGCGGGGGCGGGAGTATTCGGACAACGGGGTTTTCTTGACGGTGCCGTGCGTGGTGGCGAAGAACACATAATGATCGGCGTCGAATTCGCGCACCGACAGCACCGCGTTGATGCGTTCGCCTTCTTCCAGCGGCAGCAGGTTGACCATCGGTCGGCCCCGGGCGATTCGCCCGGCCTGCGGCAGTTCGTACACCTTTTTCCAGTACACCTTGCCGCGATTGGAGAAGCACAAAACGGTATCGTGGGTGCTGGCAATGAACAGCTTGTCTACGAAATCTTCTTCCTTCACCGTAGTGGCCGCCCGCCCGCGCCCGCCGCGTCGTTGCGCCCGGTACAGCGACAGCGGCTGCGATTTGACATAGCCGGCGTGCGACAGCGTCACGACTACGGCTTCCTCCGTGATCAGGTCTTCCAGGTTGAAACTCTGCTCGTCGGGCAGGATCACGGTGCGGCGGGCGTCAGCGTACTGGGTGCGCAACTCCTGCAACTCGGCGCGGATCACCATCGTCAAGCGTTCCGGCAGGGTCAGAATCTCCAGAAAATCCACGATCCGGCCCAACAACTCCTGATACTCGTCCAGCAGTTTGCGCTGTTCCAGGCCGGTCAGCCGATGCAACCGCAAATCCAGAATGGCTTGGGCCTGCGTCGGCGACAACCGATAGCCCGCCGCGCTCAAGCCGAATTCAGCCGGCAAATCTTCCGGGCGCGAACTGTCCGGGCCGGTACGCGCCAGCAATGCGGTCACCGATCCCGGAATCCAGACCTGCCCCAGTAATGCGGTTCGGGCAGCGGCGGAATCGGCGGCGGAACGGATCAGGGCAATCAGTGGATCCAGATTAGCCAGCGCCACCGCCAGCCCTTCAACGATGTGGGCGCGTTCGCGGGCCTTGCGCAGATCAAACACGGTGCGCCGCACCACCACTTCGCGGCGGTGGGTCAGAAACGCTTCCAGGATCTGCTTGAGGTTGAGCAGGCGCGGTTGCCCATCCACCAGCGCCACCATATTGATGCCGAACACGCATTGCAGCGCAGTGTGCATAAACAAATTATTAAGCACCACCTCGGCATTCTCATTACGCCGCAATTCGATATAGATCCGCAAACCGTCCTTATCGGATTCGTCGCGCAGTTCAGAAATACCCTCCAGCTTTTTGTCTTTAACCAACTCGGCGATTTTCTCGATCAGCCGGGCCTTATTCACCTGATAGGGCAACTCGGTAACAATAATGGCCTGGCGATTGCGCGTCTCGTCAGTTTCAATCTCGGTGCGCGCACGCATCTGGATGCGGCCACGCCCGGTCTCATAGGCTTCGTGAATGCCGCGAGTCCCATTAATCAATGCCGCAGTAGGAAAATCAGGTCCTGGAATATGCCGGATCAGGTCGCTAATGGTCAGAGCCGGATTGTCAATCAGGGCAATGCAGGCATCCACCACTTCACCGAGATTATGCGGCGGAATATTGGTCGCCATGCCCACTGCAATGCCGGAAGAGCCATTCACCAGCAGATTAGGCAAGCGCGTGGGGAAAACAACAGGCTCTCGTTCGGATTCGTCGTAATTGGGGACGAAATCAACGGTTTCCTTCTCCAGATCCGCCAGTAATTCGTGGGCGATGCGCGACATGCGGACTTCGGTATAACGCATGGCGGCAGGAGCGTCGCCATCCACGCTGCCAAAATTGCCTTGGCCGTCAATCAGCATATAGCGCAGGGAAAAGGGTTGCGCCATGCGGACCATCGTATCGTAAACTGCGGTGTCACCGTGCGGGTGATATTTACCAATAGTGTCGCCCACCACGCGGGCGGATTTCTTGTAAGGTTTATTCCATTCGTTACCCAGTTCGCTCATGGCGAACAGTGCGCGCCGATGCACCGGTTTAAGGCCATCGCGCACATCGGGTAATGCCCGCCCGACAATAACGCTCATCGCGTAATCAAGGTAAGATTGCCGCATCTCGTCTTCGAGATTGACGGGCAGGACTTCTTTAGCAAAATCAGACATACGGAGTCCTTCTTTTTAGCATTTGATCCCACCGGGGAAGCGGTTTAGGCGGTGAATTGTAGCACAGCCGAAAAGCAGGAACCCGGGCGGGCGTCCAGTGCATGGCTCGAACTGAGGCTACTCATGCAGTGTGGTGACGGGAACCGCAACAAGCCTCGATGCCGCTCTCAATCGGCAGCGGCCCATTGCCCCCGCAGGGCTGGGTCGAAGCGATAGCGCCGAGACCAAAATCCTGCATGTCATCGCCGCTTACGCCGCCCCGGCCATCAACCGCGCCATCTTCGCCGCATCCGGCGCCAGCGCCACACCCCGTTCAGTCACCAGCGCATCCACCAGCGTCGCCGGGGTTACGTCAAACGACGGATTCCATGCCTGGGCGTCGGCAGCGGCAACCGGCTGTCCGCCCAAGGTTAACAACTCCTCGGCGGCGCGCTGCTCAATCGGGATGTCCGCCCCGCTGGCGATGCTCATATCTATGGTGGCGGTTGGCGCCACCACCATGAATCGCACCCGGTGATAGCGCGCCGCCACCGCCAGATGGTAGGTGCCGATTTTGTTGGCGACATCGCCGTTGGCGGCAATTCGATCCGCGCCCACAATGACCCAGCGTATTCCACCCTGCCGCATCAGCGCCGCCGCCGCCGCATCCGCCAGCAGCGTCACAGGAATCCCGTCCTGCACCAGTTCCCAGGCAGTCAAGCGTGCCCCTTGCAACCACGGGCGGGTTTCATCGGCATAGACCCGCTCGATCCGCCCTGCCGCATAGCCTTGCCGAATCACGCCCAACGCCGTGCCGTAACCGCCGGTCGCCAGCGAGCCGGTATTGCAATGCGTCAGCACCGCGCCGCGCTCGGTCAGCAGCGCTGCGCCCAGTTTGCCCATCCGCTGGTTGGCGGCAATATCTTCGGCATGGATGGCCTGCGCTTCCGCCAGCAGCCGTTCCACTGGGTGACTGCGCTGTTCAGCGATTACGCCTTCCATGCGCCGCAACGCCCAGAATAAATTAACCGCAGTCGGTCGAGCGGCGGCCAGCGTGGCGAGATCGGCGGCGATCAATGCCTGCCAACCGTCTACACTTTCGGCATAGCGGGCGCGTGCCGCCAACACCACGCCATAAGCGGCGGCAATGCCGATGGCCGGCGCGCCGCGCACCACCATGTCACGAATCGCCTGAGCCACTTCCGCTGCGCTTTCCAGCCGGCGATAAGCCAGGATGCCTGGCAGTTGACGCTGATCCAGCAGTTCCAGGGCGTCTTCGCGCCAGATGATAGCGCGCACTTGATCATGAGCAGGGTGCATGAGAGATTGAATCCGGTAAGAATTCAGGGAAACGATGACAAATTCAGGTCTGTTGCGATAGGACGACAAGCAGGATTCTCAGCAGATCATGGCGAAAATTGCTTGCCAAAATACCCGGATAATGCGCAAAATACCGGCATTTATTGTTGGCACAACATTTTTTGCAATTCTGACACAGTGTTGTATCATTGCACATTATGACCGGTCGGTTCGCTGCTCGCGGTAGCGGTCGCTCCGGTATACGGTGTTTAAGTGGATCAGGGCGGAGCAACCTAAATCCTGGTGTCCGCGCCCCGAAATTTTGGATGTACCATGCACCGAATTTTTAGTGCCTGTTTGGGAGAGTATAGCGATGAATGTAAAACTGAATAAGCTCAGCCTGGGTCTGGCTGCCTCGATGGTGCTGTTCGCCGCCCTGCCCGCGCAGGCGGCCAACAAGTACGGCTGCATCTACGTCGTGGATCCTTGGGACAAGATCGTCAAGGATCCTTACGGCAATTGCATCCGCACCCCGTACTGGACGGCCGCGAAGAACATTGCGGAGTGCGGTGGGGTCGCGGCGGTTGAGCCGGCCCAGCCCGTCAGCGAAACCATCACCCTGGGCGCCGACGCCTTCTTCGACTTTGACCGGGCTGACCTGAAACCCGCCGGGCGCGCCAAGCTGGACAAGCTGGCTGCCGACCTGCGCCGGGTTAAGTCCGTAACCAATATCCTGATTGTCGGCCATACCGACAGTAAGGGCACCGATGCGTACAACATGCGGCTGGGCCAGCGCCGCGCCGATACCGTCGCCCGATACCTGACCGGCAAGGGTGTGCCCGGCTCGATCATCAGCACCCGGAGCGAGGGCGAATCCAACCCGGTCGCGCCCAACACCCTCCCCAATGGCAAGGACAACCCGGCCGGCCGTGCGCTGAACCGCCGCGTGGTCATCACCGTGATGGCCTCCGAGAAGGTGATCAGCCAGTAGGCTGCTCGCTGATCCCGGCATCATCCACGCCCCGGTTCGCCGGGGCGTTTTTTTTGCGCCGTTACGGTCGCTATAATCCAGCGCCACTGCCGGGAGAACCGTTCCATGCCGCAAGCCATCGCCACCCTGCTCAATGCCCGCTGGATCATTCCCGTCGAACCCGACGGTCTGATCCTTGAACATCATGCGCTGGCGATTCAGGACGGACGTATTGTCGCCATCCTGCCCCAGGACGAAGCGGCAGCCCGTTTTACGCCGACGACCTGTCTGAACCTGGATCGGCATATCCTGATTCCCGGCCTGATCAACGCCCACACCCATGCCAGCATGGTGCTGCTGCGCGGGCTGGCCGACGATCTGCCGCTGATGAGCTGGTTGCAGAACCATATCTGGCCGGCGGAAGCGCGCTGGGTGAGTCCCGATTTTGTCCGCGACGGCGCCCGACTGGCTATCGCGGAAATGTTGCGCGGCGGCACGACCTGCTTCAACGACATGTATTTCTTCCCGGAAGTCACCGCCGCCGTAGCGCGGGACTGTGGAATACGCGCCTGCATCGGTCTGATCGCACTGGATTTTCCCACAGCCTATGCCCGTGATCTGGACGAATACCTGAGTAAGGGACTGGCGTTGCGCGAGACGCTGCAAACCGAACTGCTGCTTCATGTCGCCTTCGCCCCGCATGCGCCCTACACGGTATCGGCGGCGGCGCTGGAACGGATCGGTCGGCTGGCCGAAGAACTGGAACTCCCTATTCACACTCATGTGCATGAAACGGCTGCCGAGGTGGCGCAATTCCAGACTCAGCACGGCTGTCGTCCCCTGAAGCGGCTGGATCAACTGGGGCTGCTGTCGCCCCGCTTGCTGGCGGTTCACATGACCCAGCTTGAAGCCGCCGAGATCGACCGGCTGGCTGAAAGCGGCGTTCACGTCATCCACTGCCCGGAATCCAATCTCAAGCTCGCCAGCGGCTTCTGCCCAACCGCCTGGCTTGACGCGGCTGGCATCAATGTCGCCATCGGCACGGATGGTGCGGCCAGCAATAACGACCTCGATCTATTCGGCGAACTGCGCACCGCCGCCCTGCTCGGCAAAGGCGTCGCCGGCGACGCCAGCGTCCTGCCGGCGGCGCGGGTGTTGCGCATGGCGACGCTTAACGGCGCTCAAGCATTAGGGCTGGCCGGCGAAACCGGATCGCTGCAACCCGGCAAGGCGGCTGATATGGTCGCTGTTGATCTCGGGTGCCCGGAAACCGAACCGATGTATAACCCGCTCTCGCAATTGGTCTACGCGACCGGGCGCCATCAAGTCAGTGACGTTTGGGTGGCCGGCCAACGGCTGCTGGCCGAGCGGCAGTTGACCACGCTGGACTTGGCGGAAACCGTCCAGCGGGCGCGGGACTGGGGCGCAAAAATCCATGCCGGACATCCGGCGTAAAGTCGGTGGCGCATGGGTCAGATTTGCCACCAACCTTTTTCCTCACTCTCATCCGCCCGCAAGGTAAACCTGGATATGACGACCGCTCATCCCAATGTGGATTATCAGGAAATCGCCAAATTTGAGCAGCTCGCCAGCCGCTGGTGGGACCCGGACAGCGAGTTCAAGCCCCTGCACGATATGAACCCGCTGCGGCTGGACTACATCGCAGAACGCGCCGGCGGGCTGGCCGATAAACAGGTGGTGGATGTCGGTTGTGGCGGTGGCATCCTGGCCGAGAGCATGGCCTTGCGCGGCGCCCAGGTGACCGGGATCGACATGGGCGAAGCGCCGCTGGCGGTGGCTCGCCTGCATCAGCTTGAATCCGGCGCAGTGCTGGATTATCGGCGCATCACCGCCGAGGAGCTGGCCGAGAATGAACCCGCCCATTTCGACGTAGTGACCTGCATGGAGATGCTGGAGCATGTTCCCGACCCGGCTTCCACCATCCAGGCGTGCGCCCGGCTGGTCAAACCCGGCGGCCATGTGTTCTTTTCCACCATCAACCGCAATCCGAAGTCGTACCTGTTCGCCATTATCGGCGCGGAATATGTCCTGCGGATGCTGCCTCAGGGCACTCACGACTTCCGCAAATTCATCCGCCCCTCGGAACTGGATCGCTGGACCCGCGCCGCTGGCCTGGCCATCCGGCATCTCACCGGTTTGCATTTCAATCCGCTCACCGGACGTTACTGGCTGGGGCCTGGCGTCACGGTCAACTACATGGCGCATTGCCAGAGGGACTCTTGCGCATGAGGGCCGTTCCGCCAGACTGTGTGCTGTTTGATCTGGACGGCACCCTGCTGGACACCGCTCCCGATCTGGCGGCGACGCTGAATCGCCTGCGCCGTGCGCACGGCGAGTCTGAACTGTCGCTTGCGGCCATCCGGCCAACGATTTCCCAAGGATCGCCGGGGATGCTGAAACTCGGCTTCGGGCTGACTGCCGACGATCCGCTTTACCCCGCATTGAATCAGCAGTTTCTGGATTTGTACCGGGAGTTCATCGCGGTGGAAACCGCACTGTTCCCGGGCATGGGCGAGGTGCTGGCGTATCTGGAGGCGAACCGCATCCGCTGGGGCGTAGTCACCAACAAACCGGGCTGGCTGACGGAACCGCTGATGAAAGCGCTGAATCTGTGGTCACGTGCGGCCTGCGTGGTCAGCGGCGACACCCTGAGCAAGCGCAAGCCGGACCCGGAGCCTTTGTGGTATGCCTGTGAACAGGTGGGGGTAGCGCCGGGTCACTCGCTCTATGTCGGCGATGCCGAGCGCGACATGCAAGCGGGCAAACAGGCCGGCATGATCGCGCTGGTGGCGGGTTTTGGCTACCTGGGCCATGAGGATCGACCGAAAGAGTGGGGCGCCGACGGCTTTCTGGAACAGCCGNNCCTCAATAAATGAGGCTGGATCCGGGCCAAATCACCTCGAATACCCCGAACCACTGGGCGTGTACCTCCGCAGCCACATCTGTGAGTACACCTTCGCTTTGACCGCAAATCGGCCAGGTTCTGGCATCCATCCGGCACGCGACATCCGCAGGATCAGAGGTCTGGGCCTCCAGATTCATGGCGTTGGCCAAGGCGTTGCCGATATGAACCAGCGCCGTATCCACCGGAAACAGCTTGGATTCCAGCGGGGTGTGGTGGCATTCGACCGGTTCCCAGAGGCTGGCCGGCAACTCCCAGGATTTCAGCAGTTCCGCGCCGACATCGGCGTGGGTGAAGCCGAGTTCCTCTTGCTCCAGCACATAACGCTCGCCACCCGTTTCAGTCAGTCGTCCGAGAATCTTCCAGGCGACATCCGGCATTTGATGGACAATCACCAACTGACCGACATCATGCAGCAGGCCCGCCACGAAACTGCGCTCACGATGATCGGGCTGACAGTGCGCCGCCAGCGCCCGCGCCGCCAGCGCGCAACAGACGCTATGTTGCCAGAAGGCGTCCATGTCAATGAGCGCGCTGGCGATATTGCGAAACGCCTGTGCGGTGGATGTGGCCAGCACCAGATGCCTCAGATCGCGGGTGCCGATCAAGGTAACCGCCTGCGCCACCGTCTCGACTCGTTGTGAACGACCGTAGTACACGCTGTTGGCCAGCTTGAGTACGCGCACCGTAAGTCCAGGGTCATAGGCGATGACCTCGGCCAGCTTCGCCGACGTGCAGGCGGGGTCGTCAATAAGTCGGCAGATGCGGAAGTAAATATCCGGCAGGGAAAAGATGTTCGCTACATTTTTCACCAACTCACGCGGATTTGTCATTTTGACCTCTTTTATCACGACCGGCTCGTCGCATTGATAAAGTATTATCGTCTAAATAGGGTAGCCCGAAGGCGGTCTGGCGAAAATAGCTACCTCATCACCCGTGCATCGCACGGTTGCTCATTCGGTCGCGGCGACCCGCGCCTGCCTAGAGGATCCCAACCATGAAAGCTGTCATTCTCACTCAAATCGGCAATCCTAATCAGTTGCGCGTCGCCGAAATGGAAACCCCGGAACCTGCTGCGGGTCAAGTCCGGGTGCGATTGCGCGCTTCGGCGCTCAATCACCGCGATGTCTGGATCACCCTCGGTCAATATCCCGGCATCCGCCTGCCCTGCATCCTGGGATCGGATGGCGCCGGCGTGGTGGATCAGATCGGGCCGGAAGCCCCGACCGAGTTACTCGGCCAGGATGTCGTGATCTACCCCGCCTATGACTGGGGTGAAAACCCGCGCTTTCCAAATTCCACTTTCCGGGTGCTGGGCATGCCCGATCCCGGCACTTTCGCCGAATATCTTTGCGTTCCCGCCCGCCATGTTTTTCCCAAGCCAGAGCATCTGAGCTGGGAACAGGCAGCGGCAATTCCACTGGCCGGTCTGACTGCGTGGCGGGCGCTGATGACCCAGGGCGCGGCGCAACCGGGGGAAACGGTGCTGGTGACCGGTATCGGCGGCGGCGTAGCAACCTTCGCCCTGAAATGGGCGGCAGCGCTGGGCGCGCACGTTTTTGTCACCAGCGGCGATCCGGCCAAACTGGAGCAAGCCCGCCTCATGGGCGCAGCAGGCGGAGTCAACTATCGGGACGGCGATTGGGCTAAACGGCTGGCCGATCTGAGCGGCGGGGTGGATGTCGTCGTGGACGGCGCCGGTGGTTCAACCTTCCCTGGCTGTTGCTCGGTGCTGCGTCCGGGCGGGCGACTGGTCGTTTATGGGGCAACGGCAGGCAATCCGCCTACCGGACTGGACATGGTGCGGCTGTTCTTTCGGCAGGCGCATATTATCGGTTCCACCATGGGTTCGCCGGCTGAATTCGCAGCCATGCTGCGCTTTGTCGCCGAACAGCGGATCGAACCGGCGCTGGATCAGGTGTTTGCGCTGGATCAGGCGGTTGCGGCCCATCAGCGGCTGCTGGCTGCTCAACAACTGGGTAAAATCGTGCTGCGGCATGGTTGAAAAATGGCCCAAAGCAATGCCTGACGCATGGGCTTTGATTTCAGGGCGATGGCCCCGACTTAAAAAACCAAGTCGCATAACCAGAACCTGGTTTTATGCAAAAAATGTTAAGGAGCAGCTTGACGCAGTGCAATGTAAACCCTATACTGCAACGCAACATTCGTTGTGAATGTTGTCCTCCAATCCTCCTTTGGTGGTTCTTTGCCGAGGTTATCAATGACCTCGGCTTTTTTATTGCGGCTGCAAAAATGCTTGACGCACTGCAACAAAATCGCTTACCTTACGCCCTGACATCGTTCAGATGTTGTTGTTCCCCACTTCCTTTGGTGGTTATTTGCCGGGGTTGTAAACCCCGGCTTTTTTTATGGCCACGCGCAGAACCGTGATACGGAGGAAGCGCCGGGAACCTTCCAGGCATCCATGTTCCAGCCAGTCTGGCAAGGCTACAGCACTCTCCCGGATGTTTCCCCCGCCGCCATGACCCCACAGCAAACCCGTCTGATTTCTCGGTTGGGCAAACCGCTGGTCTTCATCTCCGGCTTGTCGCCACTTATCTGGCTGTGCTGGCTGATTGGGCAAGGCCAGTTGGGCGCTAATCCGGTTGAAACGCTCAGCCACTACAGCGGCGACTGGAGCCTGCGCTTTCTGCTGCTGACGCTGGCAGTGACGCCGTTGCGGCGATTAACCGGCTGGAACCGGCTGCAACAGTTCCGGCGGATGCTGGGCCTGTTTGCGTTCTTCCATGTCTGCCTGCACTTTGGCGTCTATTTGATTTTCGACCAGTTTTTTGATCTGCGGGCGATCATTGAGGATGTCGCTCAGCGGCCCTACATCACGGTGGGATTCGCNNTTGCACCGGCTGGTTTATGTCATTGGCGTACTGGGCGTGCTGCATTATCTATGGCTGGTCAAGGCTGATTTAACCGAACCGCTGATTTATGCCGGAGTGCTGACGGTGTTGCTCGGCTATCGGCTGTGGTGGTGGACTCGCTCGACCACGATCACCCGCTCTATCCGCTGAATCCGAATTCACGACCGAAACAATCGGGAATACTGGGTTTCGTGCAACGCGCCGGCCAACGCCAATCCCGGCGCAGCGGCGCCAATCGCTGCATCCGCCAGCGTCAGACCCTCAGCGACCGCCGCCGCTATCGCCGGGCCGGCGACGACCAGCAGGCGCTGGCTGGCGGTCTGACCGAGTGGAATCAGGCGGGTAGCGGCAATAATTTGATTCTCGGTCCAGGCCCAGGCGTAACCGGTCGCTGCTTCCGGCAACGGAATCTCCCAGCGCGCCGCCGCCAGACTGAACAGCGTGGCGAAGCAGACGCACGGCGCGTTTCGCCATGATGCAGCTTCATTGACGCCGAGATCGACCAGTAACCGGGCCAGCGCCATGCCGAGATGACGATCCTCCCGCTGCAATTCCGCCGCCTCGCGCGAGGCGTACAAGCGGGCGTTCCAGCGGCGCACTGCATCTACATCCGCATCGCGCCAACTGCGATACAAGCGGGCAAACACCGGCAAGTCCAGCCGCTGCATACAGTGGTCGAGCAGGCCGAGAATCCACTCGCCGACGCTGGCTTCATCCCGCACCCAGCCGCGCTCGACCGCACATTCCAGCCCCTGCGAATAGGCATACGCGCCTACTGGCAAGGTGGGACTGCACAACTGCAATAAACGTGGCAGGCTCGAAAGAGTCAGGGACATACGGGGCAGAGACGCTGGACGCTGGGTCAGTGGTGCAGGCTTAGGGCGGGAGACGCATAGCGTGCTGGTCCTTTGCGCTGAATGTTGTCCAATGGGGAGACAGGCTGACAAGCTGGAGAATATCCGTAGTCATGACCATATGTATTCCAGGTGTGCCGAGCCTGCCCGCCGATCTTATGGATGTGGGTGCTGCCCGCCGCCGTAAGCGCCGACTTCCGGTTCGAACGGCGCCTGCTCGCAAACTACCTCCAGCCCCAGTTCTCGCACCATTTTGTCCAGCACATGATCGTGCAAATAGCGCAACCATCCGGGATCAAGTTGCAGGGCGACATGGCGGTTGCCGAGATGGTAGGCGGCGCGCGCCAGCAGCAGCGGGTCGGCGGTGCGGGCGGTGGACACAGTTTCCGGCGCCGCGCGCACTTCGACGATCAGGCCGCTGGTGGCGCGCAGCCGGTCGCTGTGACGCAATATCGTGCCGCGCGGCAGGAACAGTCCCACCTCCGCGCCATTGTCCAACCACGTGCGCAACCGGCTCTTCTGGCGCAGCTCGAACGGCAGGGTAAGCGTAGCCTGAGCAGGAAGCGCTTCACCCAGGCGTTCGATAATTTGCAATTCCAAGCGGTCGTCGTCGGTCATTTTGTCAAGCATGGTCAAGGTCTATTGAATCAATCATAATCGCATGATTTTTGGATGGCAGCATTTTCGGTGCGCGAGGCAGATGAAAATCGCGATCAAAGCATTACGCAACTCCAAATCCACTTTCGAGCAACCCATCAGGTTCAATATGCCTTCAATCCCTGCATCTCCAATAGCGTCATCCCATTATGAGAAGTTTCGTGTATGGATTGGGTGCGTCGCGCTGGCGCTCATCGCTGCGGGCAGCGTCCGAGCCGGCATTTTTGAAGAGGGCGATCTCCTGATGGCGCAAGTAGCGCCGGGCGCCATTCATTACAACTCCAGTCCCGATCACGCTGACTTTTCCTGGCTGGTTGGTCTGGAATGGCAATCTTCTTCGCGCTGGCTGGTGGGCGCATCCTATTTCAACAACAGCTTCGACCAGAAGTGCGAGTACTTCTACTTCGGGAAGTCCTGGCCGCTGGAGTTCATCAGCAGCAACGTGTATTTCAAACTGACCGGCGGTTTGCTGCTCGGCTACAAGGAGCCTTACGAGGATAAAATACCCTTTAACAACAACGGGGTGGCGCCGGGCGTCGTACCAGCGCTGGGTTATCAGTATGGCGACTTCAACGTACAGATCAATGCGCTCGGCGGGGCCGGTCTTATGTTCACCTTCGGCTACAATTTCATTAAGTGGTGATGGGTCAGCGAATGGCGGCGCTACAGAAACCCGCAAATGCGCCAACTAATGGAGCGGCTGACAGAATCCGTTTTATTGCCCTGGGTCTGCTTGGCTTTGTCGTGGACCTTGTGGTCACTAATCTTCTGTACCGCCAGGGTATTGCGCTGGGTTCTGCCCAGCTTTCAGGCTTTTTAACCGCATCCGGGGCAAGCTATTTTTTAAGCTCCACCCATCTGTTCAAATACGGGACAGCCCAAAAAGAATCAGATCGGCTACTCAATTTCATTATCACCACCCTTTTGATCCTGTTTTTACGCACAGGCATCCTGACAACCCTGATTCAGTGCCTGGATTTCCCGCCCGGATCAGCTTTATTGATCAGCATAACCGCCTCTTCCATTCTGAGTCAAATAGCCCATATTTACCCTGTATTTTCACAAAGAACGATCTTTTCCTGCGCTGAAGTCCAGTGGCATTACTTTTCCGCAAGTGTTATTGCCTATTCAATCCTGTTGCGGCTATTTTATTTGGGGCCACCCGAGCTTTTTTTTGAAGAGGCTTATTACTGGAATTATGCCAAGCACCTGGATATCGGATATCTGGACCACCCACCCATGGTTGCCTGGATTATAGCGCTGTTTATCAAATTAATGGGTGACAACGAGTTTGCCGTCCGGTTTGGCGCCTTTATATGCTGGTTTATTACCGCCTACTTTGCATACAAACTGACCTTCGAGGTATCCGGCAGGTCCAGAGCGAATCAGGCTATCGTGCTGGCGGCGGCGCTGCCGGCCTATTTTGCCGTTGGCATGGTAATGACTCCAGATGCTCCACTCATGGCCTGTTGGGCGATGGCTATTTATTTTTTTCATCAAGCATTGATCCATGAACGACGCACGGCCTGGGTGGGATTAGGATTCGCTATTGGACTGGGCATGCTTTCAAAATATACGATCATTCTATTAGGCCCCGCTGCGTTGCTGTTTATTCTTGCAGANNTTTTATTTTCACCGGTCATCGTTTGGAATGCTGAACATGCGTGGGTTTCCTTTTTATTTCAAGGTCACGACCGGGCCGCAGGTAATTTTGATTTCTCCTTGCCGGATTTTATTGGCGGCATCCTCCTGCTGCTCACACCCACCGGAATATTTTCCGTCATCGCCATCCTGCTATTCAAAAACAGTTTTCTATCCGGGTGCGATGATGATTTCAAGGATATGCGTCGAAGTTTCGTCTTGTTAATGACGCTCGCTTTATTCCCAACCACAGTATTCGCCGCACTCAGCCTGTTCCGGGAAACCAAATTCCATTGGACTGGGCCGTGCTGGCTGGCAATTCTGCCCTACCTGGCGCTGCTCTCCATTCATAATCCACCCATCAGCACTCATCCATTGCTGCGATGGACTCAACGCGCCTGGCCGGCAACGCTGGTGGTTTGTCTGCTCTGTTATGGCGCTGTTTTGCATTATCTGGTATCAGGATTTCCTGGCGTTCCCTATCCGCAGCGCCTCCATCTGCTGGGATGGCGGGAGTTTGGGCATCAAATTGAACTGCTTACCGAGCAGTTTGAGCGCGATACAGGCGAAAAACCGCTGGTTGTCGGCATGGATAGAAATCGAATCGCCAGTGGGCTTGCCTTTTATCGCACCAAAGCTCTCCAAGTCTCAACTGAACTATCAAAAGAACGGATAAACCATGAACCGGCGTTTCAAACGACAAGCTGGCATCTGTTTGATGGAAAAAGTCTGATGTATGAGCGCTGGTTTCCCATCGAAGAACAGAATAACAAGAATATGTTATTAGTCAGCAAGGATATTTCCAATCTGACCAGCGATAATGTCCGTTCGCGCACCCAGCAGGCCAGTGAAATTGGAAAGATCATGATCTGGAAAAATGGCAGATCGGCAGGTTCTTATTATTATTGCCTGGTGAAAGGCTACCAGAGTCAGCCAGCCAGCAGCAATAGACCCGTTATTAAAATTACTGATTGAATGCGCCGATTGATATGCCTGTCATTGACCAATTTAATAAGCCTTCCATCTCGATTAATTCGATCAAGCTATGGGCCAGAATCTTGATTACGGTATCAATATTTGTGCTTATTCTGCGTTCGATTCATATCCATGAGATATGGAAGATACTGAAACAAACCAGACTGGATCTGCTGCTGGTTGCGCTGCTCATGCAATTCAGCAGCACCACAGTTTCAGCCTATCGCTGGCAATTGATCATGCGCAACCTGAACTTCGGCCAGTCTTTTGCATTTTACTGGCGCAGTTATTTCAAAGCGATGTTTTTTAACCAGGGGTTGCCAACCAGCATCGGCGGCGATGCGCTACGAGTACTGGACGTGGCCGGCCAGGGGTTTCGCAAACGCGATGTTTTGTACGGGGTCATCCTGGACCGAATCACCGGGCTTGGCGCATTAATGCTGCTGAACCTTGTCGCGTATGGCTTCGATCCTGATCTGCTGCCTATTGAAGTGGGCTACCTGATTTTGTTGTTGGTGATCATTGGTCTGCTCGGTTTTGCGGGTATCGCATCGCTAAGAAGGCTGGAATGGCTTAATGCTTATCCCAGGCTGATGGTTGTAAAAACGCTATCGGCAAGATTGCATCAAGCTTTTTTAACCCACCGAATTCTGTTAATGACCTCATCGCTGCTGATTCCATTTCTGGCCATGATGGGTTTCTTCGCCACCGGCTGGGCGTTGGGTCTGCGCTATGACCCAATCACCTATGTGATCATTGTGCCGCCAGCAATTTTTTTAACCATTATTCCGGTTTCTCTGGCCGGGTGGGGCGTGCGCGAAGGCGCGCTGGTGGGGTTATTTTCCCTGATTGGCGCCGATAAGGCGACAGTTCTAGCAATGTCGGTCTTATATGGGCTGACGCTGCTCGCAGTCAGCTTGCCTGGTTTTATAATCTATCTCAGCGGTCGCCAACGTCCGGCTTTAAGCAAGCCAGTCACACAGGATCGATAGATGAAATTAAATCCTGTACCATCCGACATTACGCAGTATGCAGAAACAGGCGGGTATCGTGAAAATTGACACCATGCGTAAAGTGGACTACTTCGCTGGAATTCCACTTTGCGCGCTAGCGACTGTACTAATCCGCTTGATGAGTCTATTGACCGGACGGCAGACCCGGCGTCCCCGGAACGTATTGTTTATCGAACTCTCGGAGATGGGCAGCGCTATTTTAGCTGATCCCGCCATGCGAAAAATGCGGCGGACAGGTGATGCCGATCTCCATTTTTTGATTTTCAAAGGCAACGCAGCCAGCCTGCGCCTGTTAAACACAGTGCCGGAGGCTAATGTTTTCACCATCCGTGAAGATGGCCTGTTAAGCCTGGCGGTGGATAGTCTGCGTTTTCTGTTTTGGGCGCGGCGGCGCAAGATTGACACCGTTATCGATCTGGAATTGTTCTCACGTTATAGCGCCTTGCTGACGGGTTTATCCGGTGCGGCGAACCGAATTGGCTTTGACCCGTTTTATAATGAAGGGTTGTATCGGGGTGCAATGTTGACTCATAGGGTGGCTTATAACCCACATCGGCACATTGCGAAAAATTTTATTGCGCTGGTTAACGCCGCCCTGGCGGATAGAGAAGAATTGCCATTTTCCAAAACTCTGATTGATGACAGTGAAGCCGGATTGGCCCGCGCCGAAGTCAGTGAAAGCGCCATTGCGGCAATGCGGGATCGCATCCGCAATGAATATCCGCTTTATGATGAGAACCGCCACCGAATTGCGCTGATCAATCCCAACGCCAGCGATCTGTTGCCGCAACGACGCTGGATGCCTGAATATTTTGTTGCAGTCATGCGCGGTTTGCTGGCGGATGACGAAAATCTGCTGGTTCTAATCACTGGCGCCCCAGCAGAACGTCAAGAAGCGGAGAAACTGCAACAGCAAGTCCGCAGTGAGCGCTGTGTCAATTTTGCGGGCTGTCAACGGTTGGAGGAATTACCGGCGCTGTACCAAATTGCCGCAATCATGCTGACCAACGATTCGGGGCCGGGTCATTTTTCGGCAGTGACCGATCTCCGCACCTTCGTTCTGTTTGGGCCGGAGTCGCCGCATCTATACGGCTCGCTCGGCAACAGTACGCCAATATACGCCGGCCTGGCCTGTTCGCCCTGTGTGAGCGCGGCCAACCATCGCAAAACTCCCTGCACTGACAATGTGTGCCTGCAAGTCATCAAACCGGATGGGGTCCTGGAACAGCTGCGCGCCGCCCTGAAGGATATTCATGCTGCAAAATGAGCCTCGTACTCCAAACCCGCGCTCCCGGTTTTACTGGCTGGGATTGCTGGTTGTCTTCACCCTCGTCTGGTTCAGCAACATCGAATACCGCAAGCTGGTTCGACCCGATGAAGGGCGTTACGCCGAGATTTCGCGGGAGATGGCCGTATCCGGGGACTGGGTGACGCCCCGGCTGAACGATCTGAAATATTTCGAGAAACCGCCCTTGCAGTATTGGGCGACGGCGGCGGCGTTTCGAGCGTTCGGCGACAGCCATTGGGCGGCGCGCTGGTGGCCGGCGGCGACGACTTTTGCCTGTGTGCTGCTGATGTTCTGGACCGGTCGGCGACTGTTCGGCTTTGAAGTCGGCCTAGCGGCGGCGGCAATGCTGGGCGGTTGCAGCGGCTTTGTCATCAACGCCCATATCAATACCCTGGATGCTGAACTGACCGCGTTTCTCACGGTCGCCTTGCTCGGCTTCCTGCTGGCCCAGCATCCCGGCGCAACACCAAAGGAAAATCACCACTGGATGCGGGTCGTCTGGGCGGCATTGGCGCTGGCGGTGCTGAGCAAAGGATTGGTTGGCGTCGTGTTGCCCGGCGCGATACTGGCGCTTTATCTCTTGCTTGAGCGTGACGGGCGGCGACTGACCCGCCTGCATATCGCTGAAGGCGCAGTCATCCTGTTGCTGATTGCTGTTCCATGGTTTGTCGCCGTATCACTGGCTAATCATGAGTTTGCCCATTTCTTCTTCATTCACGAGCATCTGGAGCGGTTTTTAACTCACGTTCACAAGCGTGACGGCGCTTGGTGGTACTTTGTTCCGATTCTGCTGTTTGGGGCAATGCCGTGGACGCCATTTATCGCCATCCGGTTGCGGGATGGCTGGCGACGCGAGGGCGAACCGGGAACACTGCAACCATTACGCCTGCTGCTGATTTGGACGGCGTTCATCTTCCTGTTCTTCAGCGCGTCCAGTTCCAAGTTGCCGTCCTATATCCTGCCGGTATTTCCCGCACTGGCGCTGTTCGCGGCGATTGAAATACAACGGCTAGAACCAAAGACTCTCAGTCATTTCACCTGGGGATTGGCGGCGATTGGCGGCGCATTGCTGTTAGCCCTGCTGATTGGCGGCGAACGCATGGCCCGCGTATTCGCGAAGGAATCATCACAGTTCGGGATCGTGCGTAATTATATTCCCTGGATTCAGGCTTCAGTACTCAGCTTTATCCTCGGCGCACTCGCAGCAGCCTGGCTGTTGCGCCGCCATGCTCGATCCACCGGCATCGTCGCGCTGGCCTTCGGCAGCCTGGCAGCCGGCATTGTGGCGCTGAACGGTCACGATCAACTGTCCCGTCTGTTCTCCGCTTATCACATGGTCCGCGAAACCGAAGCGGAATACGGGCCATTTGATCCTGCCGCCCCCTTTTACAGCGTTCAAATGTATGATCAGACCTTGCCGTTCTATCTCAAACACCCGGTAACGCTGGTGCAGTATAGTGATGAATTTGCTCTCGGGTTGGCGGCTGAGCCTCAGAAAGGCATTGCCCAGGTTGAGGATTGGAAACAGCGCTGGATTGCGCTGGATAAAGGTTACGCCATGATGAATCTTGCCAACTACGAGCGCTTCGCCAGCGAGGGTTTACCGATGCGATTGCTGGCCCGCGCTCCGCGCCGGGTCATTGTCAGCCGCCAATGACTGCCGCCAGCTTCGGTTTAATTCTGACCGGCGTATTGCTCAACGCCGTCGCGCAATTGCTGCTTAAAGCTGGAACCAATGCGCTCGGCGTGATTACACCAACCGTCGCCAATGCGTTGCCGCTGGTCGGCGCAATTGCCGCCAATCCGTATTTCCTGGGCGGTTTTGCCTGTTATGGAATCAGCGTTCTGGTCTGGATTCTGGCATTGTCCCGCGTCCCGGTGAGTATCGCTTACCCCATGTTATCCATTGGCTATGTCGTCAACGCCTTCGCCGCCTGGTATCTGTTCGGCGAAATGCTGAGCAGCGGACGCTGGCTCGGCATCGGTTTTATCATCGTCGGTGTTTATCTGCTTGCGAGGCACTGAATATGGCATCGCTTCCTTATCTCCCGTTCGCCCGTCCGGTTCTGGATGAAGGCGCCATTGCGGGCGTAGTCGAGGTGCTGCGTTCCGGCTGGATCACCACGGGGCCGCAGGTGCAAAAATTCGAGGCGGCGCTCTCCGATTATCTGGGCAGGCGGCCCGTGCGGGTATTGAATTCCGCAACCGCCGCGCTGGAAGTGGCGCTTCAGCTTTGCGGCATTGGCCCCGGCGATGAAGTCATTACCCCATCGCAAACTTTTTTTGCCGCGCCCAACATGATTGCCAAGGTTGGCGCGACTCCAGTATTTGTTGATGTAGATCTATTCAGCCGCAATCTGGATTTTGACGCAGTGGAGCGGGCCATCACGCCGCGCACCAAGGCAATAATGCCGACGCACTTTGCCGGGCTGCCGGTGGATATGGATCGGCTGTATAAAATCGCTGAACAGCACCAGTTACGAGTCATCGAGGATGCGGCGCTGGCGATAGGTTCAAGCTGGCGCGGCCAGCGAATCGGCAGTTTCGGCGATCTGACCGTATTCAGCTTTCATCCCAATAAAAACATGACCACGATTGAAGGCGGCGCCTTGGCTTTGCCCAATGAAGAGGACGCATGCGAGGTCGAAAAACTGCGCTTCCACGGCATTACGCGGCTGCCTGATGGAACCCGCGATGTGACTTTCCCTGGCGGCAAGTTCAATCTGCCCGATGTGAATGCGCGAATCGGTATTGGTCAATTGGCGCGGCTGGAAGAATTCAACGCCCGCCGCCGTGAGCTTGTGTCCCATTATTTCCAGTTATTGAAAACCGATCCGCCCTGTCTATTGCCGCACTCCGGCTACTCAGGCGATGAAGCCGGTCACAGTTGGAATCTGTTTGCGCCGCTGTTGCCGCTGGAGCGAATGAGCATTGACCGTAAGCAATTCCGCGCCGCATTGGATGCGCATGGCATCGGCTCCGGTATTTCCTACGAAGCGGCCCATCTCACGACGCTCTTCCGCCGTTATGGTTATTGCGAGGGTGAATTGCCGAACACCGAGCGGATTGCCCGCGAGACCGTTACCCTGCCGCTGTTCCCGACCATGCGCCGCGCCGATGTAGAACGGGTCTGCACGGCGGTGGGCGAAGTGCTGCTGGAGGCGAAAATCTGAATGAGCGCGCTGCTGCTGTCCGTCATCATTCCCGTCTATAACGAAGAAGCGATGTTGCCGGCGCTCTTTGCGCGGCTCTATCCGGCGCTGGATGCGCTGGGTGTCAATTACGAAGTGCTATTTATTAACGATGGCAGCCGCGACCGTTCAGCGGCGCTGCTGAAAGACCAGTTTTTGGCCCGGCCTGAAGTGACGCGGGTTATTCTGTTCAACGCCAATTACGGTCAGCATCTGGCGATCATGGCCGGCTTTGAACATTGCCGGGGTGAGCGGGTAATAACGCTCGATGCCGATTTGCAGAATCCGCCGGAGGAAATCGGTAAGCTGCTGAAAGCCATGGATCGCGGACACGATTATGTCGGCAGCATCCGCGAGAGCCGTGAAGACAGTCTATGGCGGCATGTTGCTTCACGGTTAATGAATCGGCTGCGCGAGCGCATTACCAAGATTCGCATGACTGATCAGGGCTGCATGTTGCGGGCTTATAGCCGCGCTATTGTCAAAGCGATTGTGTCCACCCGCGAGGTCAGCACCTATATTCCGGCGCTGGCCTATACCTTTGCCGCCAATCCGGTTGAAGTGATCGTGACTCATGCCGAGCGCGCCGCCGGTGAATCGAAATATCCGCTGTACAAGTTGATCCGGCTGAACTTTGATTTAGTCACCGGGTTTTCGCTGGTGCCGCTGCAATTGTTCTCGCTGGTGGGCATTGCGCTATCGCTGGCGTCAGCGGCATTCGTCGTCTTTCTCGTCATCCGGCGGTTGATCGTCGGCCCGGAGGCGGAAGGGCTATTTACCCTGTTCAGCATTAATTTTTTCCTGATCGGCATTCTGTTGTTTGGCATCGGCCTGTTGGGCGAGTACGTCGGGCGGATTTACCAGCAGGTGCGTGATCGCCCGCGCTTCACTATTCAGGCCATTCTTGAACAGCGCGAGGAAGGGACGGAGTGACCCGCGCCGTTGTATTCGCTTATCACAATGTCGGCGTGCGCTGCCTCAAGGTGTTGCTGGCGCATGGCGTTGATGTAGCGCTGGTCGTCACCCATGCCGACCAGCCCAATGAACGGATTTGGTTCGGCAGCGTTGCCGCCGCCGCCGCCGATTATGATATTCCAGTCATCATTCCGGAACATCCCAATACCCCGGACGTATTACGGCGTATTCGCGGCTTTGCGCCTGATTTTCTGTTTTCGTTCTATTACCGACAGATGTTGTCGTCGGAACTTCTCAAGATTGCCCAATGCGGCGCGCTCAATATGCATGGCTCGCTGCTGCCGAAATATCGCGGACGGGTTCCGGTCAATTGGGCCATCATTCACGGTGAAAGTGAAACCGGGGCGACATTGCATTACATGATGGAGAAGCCTGATGCCGGCGACATTGTGGCGCAAACCGCTGTGCCGATTCTGCCCGATGACACGGCGCGGGAAGTGTTTGACAAGGTGACGCTGGCCGCCGAACTCACCCTGCATCAAGCATTACCCGCACTGATAACCGGAACCGCGCCGCGCATTGTTCAAGACTTGGCGCAGGGCAGCTACTTCTCCGGTCGCAAGCCGGAGGATGGACGGATTAACTGGCATGAACCGGCGGCACGCATTCACAATCTGGTTCGGGCCGTTGCGCCGCCTTATCCCGGCGCTTTTACTACCGTAGCGGGTCAACCGGCGCGGATTTTACGCACCCGGTTGAGTGCAGCGGACGGCGGCAAGAGACGTGCGCCATTGCTGGATCTGGTTGATAGCCGTCTTATCGCCTATTGCGCTAATGGCGATGCATTGCAGATTCTCGTATTGGAGATCGCCGGTGAACTCATGACCCCGGCTGCTCTGGCCGCACGATTTGGCCCCAGCCCGTGGCGGCTTGGGGACTGAAGAACTCATGCAGTCTTCTTGCTCCAACCCTCTTTGAATAAGGGAGAAGGGGCTTTTTCCCACTTTCAGACTTTGGACCCCTTCCCGCAATGAAAAGAATCCTGATTCTCGGTGTTAACGGCTTCATCGGCCATCACCTTTCCAATCATATTCTGGCGAATACCGATTGGGACATTCACGGCATGGACATGCAGGAGGACCGCATCCGCGACCTGATCGGCAATCCACGCTTTCATTTTTTTGAAGGCGACATCACCATTAACCGCGAGTGGATCGAATATCACGTCAAGAAGTGCGATGTGGTGTTGCCATTGGTGGCTATTGCTACGCCCGCCACTTATGTGACCGAACCGTTACGGGTCTTTGAACTCGACTTTGAAGCCAATCTGCCGATAGTGCGAGCCTGCGTCAAATACCGTAAGCGGCTGGTTTTTCCTTCGACGTCGGAAGTGTACGGGATGTGCGCTGACGCCGAATTTGACTCCGAAAACTCGCCACTAATCTACGGCCCGATCAATAAGCCGCGCTGGATTTACGCCTGCGCCAAACAGATGATGGATCGGGTCATTTGGGCTTATGGGATGGAACAAGGGTTGGATTTTACTCTGTTTCGACCCTTCAACTGGATTGGCGCCGGCCTCGATTCGATCAATACGCCGAAAGAAGGCAGTTCGCGGGTCATTACTCAATTTTTGGGTCAGATCGTGCGCGGCGAACCGATTAAACTCGTGGATGGCGGCGCTCAGCGGCGTTCGTTTACTTATGTGGACGATGGCATTGCCGCGTTGATCAAGATTATTGCCAACGCGGGTGGCGTGACCAGCGGCAGGATTTATAACATCGGCAATCCCGGCAATAACCTGTCAGTGCGCGAACTGGCGACGCGGATGCTGGAACTGGCGGCGGAATACCCGGAATACCGCGACAATGCAGCGAAGGTCCGACTGATTGAAACCACGGCGCTGGATTATTACGGCAAGGGTTATCAGGACATGCAGCAGCGGGTGCCGAACATCGCCAACACCTGCGCTGATCTCGATTGGCAGCCGACGGTGGTGATGGACGATGCGCTGCGGCAGATTTTCGAGGCATACCGCGCCCATGTCGCCGACGCCAGCGCCCTGATTCAGTAGCCGCCATGCTGCTGCCCACGCTGGCGCTCAAAGTGGATGTAGACACCTTGCGCGGGACGCTGGAGGGCGTGCCGCGCTTGATCGAACTATTCCAGCGCCACCAGACCGACGCGACATTTTTATTCAGCCTTGGTCCTGATCATACCGGCTGGGCGATCAAGCGGGTGTTCCGGCGCGGGTTTCTCGGCAAAGTCAAACGAACCTCGGTGATCGGACACTACGGGCTGAAAACGCTGCTTTACGGAACGTTGCTGCCCGGTCCGGATATTGGCCGACGTGCGGCGGGGGTAATGCGGGCGGTGCGCGACGCCGGTTTCGAGATCGGCATTCACTGCTGGGATCATGTGCTGTGGCAGGATCGCGTGGCTGGGGCCGACCGTGACTGGACCGCCCGCCAGATACGCCTGGCAACCGACCGCTTTAGCGAGATTTTCGGCGCGACGGCGCACGTGCATGGCGCGGCGGGCTGGCAAATGAACGGCCATGCGCTGCGCCTTGGCGAATCCCTGGGCTTTGCCTATGCCTCGGATTCACGCGGCGCCCATCCTTTTCTGCCCGTGGTGGACGGCGAGACTCTCCGTTGTCCCCAGTTTCCGACCACGCTGCCGACGCTGGACGAACTGATTGGGGTGGACGGGATAACGCCGGATAGCGTCGCTGACTCTCTGCTGGCTCTGACCCGGACGGCGCCGACCACCGGACATGTTTTCACGCTCCACGCCGAACTCGAAGGCATGAAATTTTTGCCCGTACTCGACCGGCTTCTCAGCGGATGGCGCGCTCAGGGCTATCATCCCGGCGCATTGCGCTCACTGGCCGAAGTGACGGCATTGAACGCTTTACCACGGCATCAAATCGCCTACGGCAGCGTACCGGGTCGCACCGGCGCAATGCTGGTTCAGGGGCCGGTGTTTCTCAGTACCCAACAGGGGTAATCATGTCGATAAATAACCTCAAGCCGGTTCCTACCGATAAGATTCTGATGGGCCTATTAGCGGTTGTAGTGACAGCGGTGCTTTCGCTTTTCATTGCGCTGTCGTTCTTTGACTATCCATCCGCCGATGACTTTTGCTATGCCGCCAAGGCCAGACAACTGGGCTTTATCGGGGCGCAGGCATTCTGGTACGAACACTGGTCGGGTCGCTACACTCTGAATCTGGTCTATACCGCATTCTCGCTGTCCGGGGACCTTTTCAAAATTTATCGCTTCCCGCCGATCATGCTTCTGATATCGACCTGGTTAGGTTTTTGTTTTCTGATTGCGAGAATTACCCAAAAACAGGTCTCGACGCCTCGCATTTTCCTTTTGGGAGGAATAGGGACGGTTCTGTTTATCGCCGGCGCTCCCGATATCGCCCAGACTTTCTATTGGCCGGGCGGCAGCTTTACTTACCAAATACCAAACATCCTCCTTATTTTTCTGCTGGGATTGCTGATCTGGCGGGAGACCACCGCAAAGAATAATCGCCTGCGAATACTGATTTTTCTTCTTTCCAGCCTGTTAGTCATTGCTATCATTGGCGCGAATGAAGTGTCTCTGGTGCTAACCGTCGCTATTCTTGGCGGGGGCGTTATTTATGCGCTGCGGATGCGGCGGGATTCCGGCGTTTTCTGGACAGGATTACTGATGATCGCTATTGGAGCGGTGTTCGTCAGTGTGCTGGCACCAGGCAACTATCAGCGCTATACCGATATCGCGCACGATGAAACCACGCTGCGTCCGTCCGCTTGGCTGGCGGCAGGTCTTTATCTGCCCTGGGTGGTATTAAGAATACTGTACTGGCTTTCCAATCTGGGTGTGTGGGCGTCTGCGGCTGTTCTGCTGGCGGCTACGTTCCATTTCGCCAGAGCGCAACTTTATGCCGATGGAAAATTCAAGCGCTGGTTTCTGGCGCTGCCCGCGCTCTGGATCAGCATGATTTTCATGCTCAGCGCGCTTGGTTTTCTGATCAACCGGCATCCATTGCCAGAGCGGGCGGAAAGCGTGGTTTATCTGTTATTCCTGCTCGGCTGGTATCCCTCCTTCATCATCCTGATCCATTTCCTGATTGGAGATAAAATCCAGCTTGACAACAACCGTCCGATTCTGCCAGCGGCGGCATTGCTACTCATCAGCCTGCTAGGATCGCCTAATATCTTTGAGGCATATAAAGACGTGTACCGGGGTTATCGCTACGCTGGAGAAATGCGCGCACGGATCGACGCCATTCAGGCCGCCAAGAACCGGGGAGAAACCAAAATCGTGGTCGCCAGCGTTTCCAGACCACCGAGAACACTGTTCGCCACTGATCTCGAAACCGACCCGCGCAATTTCAGAAACACCTGTATGAGCGAATATTACGGCGTCGAATCCATCACTCTTGGACCGCCAAAGTAGAACGGGCATCCTGGTTGCATTTCCGTCCCGCTTTAGCTAACAACGGGCAAGGCGCCCGTTTCACATTCGCTTCAGAACAGAAAATAGCGTTGCGCCAGCGGTAATAGCGTGGCCGGTTCACAGGTGAGCAGCACGCCGTCAGCCCGCACTTCGTAGGTCTGCGGATCCACTTCAATCCTGGGTAAAGCGTGGTTGTGGATCAGGTCACGCTTGCCAATAGCGCGAGTGTCCCGCACCGCCGCCAGCATCCGCTGCAATCCCAATGCATCCAGCGCGCCGCTGTTGAGCGCCGCTTTGGAGACAAAGGTTAAACAGGTAGCCGCCAGCGCCCCGCCTAAAGCCCCGAACATCGGTCGGTAATGCACCGGCTGCGGCGTCGGGATTGAAGCGTTGGCGTCGCCCATCGGCGCGGCGACGATGAATCCGCCCTTGATCATCAGGGAGGGTTTAACCCCAAAGAACGCCGGTCGCCACAGCACGATGTCGGCCAGCTTGCCGACTTCCAGCGAACCCACCAGATGGCTGATGCCGTGAGTAATGGCCGGATTGATGGTGTACTTGGCGAGATAACGCTGGACCCGGAAGTTGTCGTGCCGCTCAGGATCCGGCGCCAAACTGCCGCGCTGCACTTTCATCTTGTGGGCCGATTGCCAGGTGCGGGTGATGACTTCGCCGACCCGGCCCATCGCCTGCGAGTCGGAAGAGATCATCGCAAATGCGCCCAGATCATGCAGGATGTCCTCGGCGGCGATGGTTTCGCGGCGGATGCGTGAATCGGCGAACGCCACATCTTCAGGAATCGCGGGATCGAGATGGTGGCAAACCATCAGCATATCGAGATGCTCGTCCACCGTGTTAACCGTGTACGGACGAGTGGGGTTGGTGGAGGAGGGCAGCACGTTCGGCTCGCCGCAGGCGCGAATGATGTCGGGGGCATGACCGCCGCCGGCGCCTTCGGTGTGATAGGTGTGAATCGCCCGGCCCTTGAACGCCGCCAGCGTGTCCTCGACGAAGCCGGATTCGTTGAGCGTGTCGGTATGGATGGCGACTTGCACATCATAGCGCTCGGCCACATCCAGACAGTTGTCAATCGTCGCTGGCGTGGTGCCCCAATCTTCGTGCAATTTCAATCCCATCGCCCCGGCTTCAACCTGTTCCTCCAGCGCCGCCGGGCGGCTGGCGTTGCCCTTGCCGAGAAAGCCGAGATTGATCGGCAACCCTTCAGCCGCTTGCAGCATCCGCCGCAGATTCCACGGACCGGGGGTGCAGGTGGTCGCATTGGTGCCGGTGGCCGGGCCGGTGCCGCCGCCGAGCATCGTGGTCACGCCCGACATCAGCGCTTCTTCGACTTGTTGCGGGCAGATGAAATGAATGTGGCTGTCAATGCCGCCGGCGGTGGCGATCAAACCTTCGCCGGCGATAGCCTCGGTGCCGGGACCGATGATGATGGTTACGCCCGGCTGCACGTCGGGATTACCGGCCTTGCCGATCCCGACGATGCGGCCATCCTTGATCCCGATGTCGGCCTTGACGATGCCCCAGTAATCCACGATCAGCGCATTGGTGATCACGGTATCGACGGCGCCTTCCGCCTGTGAGCGCTGCGATTGGCCCATGCCGTCGCGGATCACCTTGCCGCCGCCGAATTTCACTTCCTCGCCATAAATCGTGCAGTCGCGCTCGACCTCGATCCACAACTCGGTATCGCCCAAGCGCACCCGGTCGCCGGTGGTGGGGCCGTACATATCCGCATAGGCGCGGCGATCAATGCGACTCATGACCTGGCCTCCAGCGATCCCATCATTTCAGCGCGGAAGCCGTAGACTTCCCGTGCGCCCGCATAGGCGACTAATTCAACGTCACGTTCCTGGCCCGGCTCGAAGCGCACGGCTGTGCCCGCCGGAATGTCGAGCCGATAGCCCCGCGCCTGCGCCCGGTTGAAGCGCAGGGCAGGATTCGTTTCAAAGAAGTGGTAATGCGAGCCGACCTGAATCGGGCGGTCGCCGGTATTGGCAACCGTGAGCGTAAGCGTTGGGCGACCAGCATTGAGTTCGATGTCACCGTCGGCAGTGACGATTTCGCCGGGAATCATGAGCAATCTCCTCAGGGAATCGGGTGGTGTACAGTGACCAGTTTGGNNATAGGCGACGGCTTCCGGGTAATTGAGTTTCAGGCCCTTGGCCTTGCGCCGTTCCGCCAGCAGGCCGGCGGTAAACAGCAACAGCTTGTCTTTTTCGCGGGGCAATAATTCCATAAGGATGCTCTCGTGAGTGGTCAGGTATTCCAGAAGCGGGAGGGACAAGCCGGGCGCTGCAATAGCGCCGGTCTCAGCACCCCCCAGGCCAGGGTAAAAAAGCGCCGCGCCCGCACCGCCGATGGGCCGAGATAGCGGCAGATCAATACGCCATCCAACTGGCTGACGGTCGCCAGTTCCCCCGCGTCCGTTGGGGGTGAGAGCGCCGTAAGCTCCTTCCATGCAGCACGGATAGCGTTAACCGCGTCCGGCGGCGAACCCGCGCAAAGCAAGGTGGCGCTGACCGGCTGGTTTTGCAAACCCCATCGCGCCGTGAGCGCCGGAGCGCCGCCGTTATAGCGGCCCTGTTCGAGATAAAGCGGTTCACCGTCGCGCCAGAGTTCGAAATCCTGGCGATATTCGCCCGTCGTAAAAACTTCATCTGCCGCCGGGCGACCCAGACACAGAATTTCCCAGCCGACGAAGCGGGCATCGCCCTGGAGTTCAACGTGGGTGCTGGCGTGAATTCTGGCGCCGGCGTAGACGATGTTTTCTTGTGGCAACCATTCCAGCGCCGCGCCAGCCGCAACGGTAAGGCGCTGCATCTGGCAAGCCGTCGGGCCGGCGCTGCGGTAGAACTTGCCGGCGGCGGGAGTCGTAATCAGCGCGTGGCTGCCGGTATCGAGCGCGGCGTTGATCCGCAGTTCGTCGCCGCCGACCACGCCACCGGGGGGATGCAGAATAGCGACATGGCAAACGGTTTCGCCTTCAGGATAAAACGGTCGCTGCACCTGCAAGGGGCCGCGATGGGTGCATGGCCCCAGAATTGTGCGCAAACCCTGCCGCTGGAAGCTGAGCGTCAGGCAAGCCTGCCAGCCTGGCGAGGGAATGGGAACTGTGATCCGTAGCGGCATCCGGCGGGCTTCCCGTGCTGAGTGGAAATTTTTTGCTAGGATAACAAGATAGCAAGCGGTTGCTGAACACGCCGAGGAGCCGCGCAAATCCCGTGATTCCCGATGACTCTGAATTCCGATCCAATGCCGAGGGGTCGCTGTGTCTGCCTGCCGAACTCGATCACCTGCCGGCATTTCTCGATCATGTGCGCCAGATGGCAGAGGTTGTCGGCATGGCTGCGGCGCAGGCGTCCCGTCTGGAACTGGCGGTTGAAGAAGCGCTGGTCAATGTCTGCAACTATGCCTACGCCGATCAGACGCCAACCGGGGCAGTGCGATGCCGGGTTGTGGTTCAACCCGACGGCCTGCAAGTTGAGATCACGGACGAAGGGCCGTCGTTTGATCCGCTGGCCCGACCTGATCCCGATACGGCTCTTGAACTTGACCAGCGCGAACCCGGCGGCTTGGGCATCCTGCTGATCAAGAGCCTGGTGAGCGAAGTCAGCTACCGCCGCGAGGATCATCGGAACGTGCTGACGATCAAAATGGATAAGGCGGCCACAGGAAAAACGGATAATGCTGAATCGTGAAATGCTGTCCGCTCAGGCTATCGGCCTGCGGCTACCTGATGTTCCTGGCGCAAGTTTTCCTGTGATCCGGGCCATAAGCCGGGTGAGAGTACGGCGCATCAGGCAGCACGAGCAATGGATGGACCATGGCTTATGGTCTGATCCACGCGATGAGCCCTCGCTATCGCAGGAAAGTTTACGGAAGGGAATGCTCTCTGGATTTCTCAATCAAGTCACTACGAGGATTTTTTATGGCTGAACAAGACTGGATTATTGACAACGACTGGGACGATCAGGATCGACGCCAGTACGAGCGCTACAGCACGGAGTTTTATTTGAGCGTTTATGAGAAAGAGAAGTCGCTGCCGCTGGGTCAGGTCGTTGACATCAGCCTGGGTGGACTACAGCTAGTCAGCAGCGAGCCGATTCCCGTCAATCAGCAGATGCATCTCTGGATGGATGTCTCCATGGAAAGCGGCAGACATGAAAAGATCGTATTTGAGGCGGTCACTGTCTGGAGTGGACAGAATGAAGACGACGACGACGACGATTCTTACAACACCGGGTTGCAGTTTATTAATCTTTCCGCCGAGGCGCTGGACAGTCTGCAAGGAGTCATTGACGATTTGAGCGCGTAAAAAATCAGAAAGGCGCTCACCTCGCCAGCGCCTTACACCGGCATCGTTAATATTTTGAGAAGGGCTTGCGCCGATATCCGCTCGTACATATGCAATGTTGCCAACTTCACATTGAATCATCTTTTCCCGCTGGCCCACCTACTCCAAACCACGTCAGACGACATGATGATCCGCAGGGAATAGGCGGATCAATACCGTATTTTGCGGCTCTCTAACCCCAAATTCGCCGCTGAGCGATTAAGGTTATACCGAACCGCTCAAACTTCGGAGGGAAAAACCGATGCACCGAACCCGATGGCTGTACCCGCTCAGCGTTCTGCTCCTGTACGGCATGGCGCCGCTGGACGCGCCGGCCCGCATCAAACTCACCACGCTGCCGGTGCGCGAGCGGGTGGAAATCCAGCTCGATCACCCGCAAATTGCCCTGGTCGAGGAAGAGCGCATCGTGCCGTTGGTCAAGGGTGTTAACCAGGTGGATTTCTCCTGGGCCAACACCCGCATCGATCCCGATTCGCTGGTATTGCGGGTTCTGCCCCCACCCGCTGATCAGCCGCTGGATGCCAAGGTGCTTTCAGTAAGCTATCCGCCGAATGAAACCGCCCTGGTCTGGTCCGTCTCCGCCAGCGCATCCGGCGCGGCGCGGGTGCGGATCAGCTATGTGCTGGATGGACTGGGCAAGGATTTCCATTACCGCGCCATCGCCGGCCGCGACGAAAAAACCCTGAACCTGACGCAATTGCTGCGGGTGAATAACGGTGCCAACGAAGCCTACGACGCCGCCGAGTTCTGGGCCGGGGTCGGCGCGCATTTTTCCAGGGCAATCGGCCTGAACGAAACCAAGGAAGTGCAACTCGGTCGCTTCGCCGCCGTGCCGGTGCGCAAGACCTACACCAGCAGCCCGATGGAGTTCGGCTATCTCGACCGCGCCCAGGACAAGCTCAATGTGCCGATGCATTACGTCATCAAGAACGCGGGCGGCGCGCTGGGCAAGGAACCGCTGCCGGCAGGCAAGGCGCGCATCTTCCAGGATGACGGCAAAGGCGGCAGCGCCTTTCTCGGCGAGGATCGCGGCAAATTCACGCCGCCCGACGATGAGTTGACGCTTTATCTCGGTCTGGCCCGCGACATTGCGGTGCGGCGCACGGTGGATCGCAACGAACGCCAGCGCATCGCCGGCAATCTCTATCGCCATGACGTGACGCTGAAATACGAGATCGAGAATTTCAAGGATGCGCCGGTCACGCTCGACCTGGTGGAAAGCGTCCGCCAGATTCGCAACGATGTCCGTGGCGACAGTGGCCGCGACCCGGAATGGAAATTGGGCGACGGCAGTTTGCGCACGCCCGATCCCGAAAAGAGCGACGCCGACAAGTTGCTGTTTCATGTGGATCTGCCCGCCCGCGCCGCCGATGGTCAGGCGAAAAAGCAGATTCACACCCTGCGGCTGACGCTGAATAACGAATGGTGAGCGCCATGATTCCAAACCGGATGGCCCGGCTGTTCTGCCTGTTTAGCCTGTTCAGTCTGCTGCTGCCGCTGGCAGCCATGGCCCGCAATGTCGATCTCGCCACCGTGCCCGAACGGCGCACGGTGCAACTGACCATCTACAACTCCGAAGATTTGACCCTGGTGCGGGAAAACCGGGTCGTGACCTTCAAGCAGGGGGTTAATCCGCTGCAATTTTCCTGGGCTAATACCCTGATTGATCCGACTTCAGTGGAGTTGAAATTCCGCGAGCCCAAAACCGGCATTGAAGTTCTCGACACCACGTTTCCACATGACAAGCCGCAGATGCTGTACTGGAACGTGCAGAGCGACGCCAACCGCGAAGCCGTGATCGAAATCAGCTATTTCACCTCCGGCATCAGTTGGGCGGCGGATTATCTGGCGATAGCCGATTCGGACGAGAAAACATTGCGCCTGGAAAGCTTCGTGCGGGTGAAAAACCATTCCGGCGAGGATTACGAAAACGCCCAGGTGCGCTTGGTGGTGGGGAAAATCAACCTGGTGGAAAAAATCGCCGAGTTGGCCCAATTGCCGGTGGGACGATTGGAGGAACTCAAGAAGGAGGATTACGGGCGTCTGCGGCAGAAGGCCGCCCGCAAGATGATGGCACCCGCAGCGCCCGCGCCGATGATGGCGACCGGTGCCGCTGACATGGCCTACGCAATGGAGGCGCCCAAGGAGATCATTAAGGAAGGCTTGAGCGAGTATTTCATCTACACGATTGAGGGCACAGAGACCGTGCCGAACGGCTGGGCCAAACGCTTGCGCAGCTTTGAAGCCGCCAACGCCCCGATGACGGTTGAATACCGCTACCGGCCCCGCGAGTACGGTGAGCAATTGACGCGGTTGTATCTGTTGCGCAATGACGCCGCGTCCGGGTTGGGCGTCACACCGTTACCGGATGGAATACTGCGGGTATTTCGCGCCAATGGCCGCGACGGGTTGAGCTATCTGGCCACGCAGACTCTTAACTATGTGCCCATCGGCGACAAGATTGAACTGAACCTCGGTTCCGATCCGGCGGTCGTGTTCGAGTTGCTCAAGCTCAG
>DEHY01000081.1:0-10396 GCA_002352185.1 Competibacteraceae bacterium UBA2788 | reverse complement strand
CGGCTGAATCCGGCGCTGCACGATTTCCAGACCGTGCAATTGACCGCCGAAGTCGCCGCCGCCGGCAAGACCGACCTGGATTACGAGATCATCGCCCGGCAGGGCTACAACCAGAAACAGAATCGGGTGGAATTACAGGCGGGTGATGCCGGTGGCNNCGGGTACGGGCTTCCAGTCCGTGAACTGAACACGGGCTGGAAGCCCGTGCCACATTATCCATCCTATCCCCGCATGACCGAGGATTCCAGTACGCCGCCCTCTTACCCCACCCCGCTGCCCTCCTTTCAACCACTGGCCCGATACCGACGGCTGTTGCGGCGCATGCTGACCGTCAACAGTCAATGGTTCGGACTGCTGGCCGGCAGCCTGGTGGTGTATGTCCGCAGTCTGCCCCCGGAAGCGCAACACGGCAGCCGGTTATGGCTGACGCGGCGGATCGCGGCGCTGGCGGCGCGGCGACTGGACCCGGAACTGGTGAATTTGCCCTTCGCCGCCCAATTGCGTTACCGGCTGGAACGGCTCGGCCCCACCTATATCAAGCTGGGGCAAATCATGGCGGTGCGCGAGGATATGCTGCCGCGTTCCGTTACCGATGAGCTGAAAAATCTGTTCGACCAAACCCCCGCCGCCCCTTTTCCGACGATTCGCGCCTTGATCGAAACCGAACTGGGTCAACCGCTGGCGGCATTGTTCAGCCAGGTCGAGGAACGACCGCTGGGTTCCGCGTCGCTGGCGCAAGTCCATCGCGCCACGACCCACGCCGGTCACTCGGTGGTGATCAAGGTGCTGAAACCCGGCGTCCGCCAAACCGTGCTGGACGATCTCACCCTGCTGCGCTGGCTGAGCGCCGTGCTGGATCGATTCGCGTCAAAGTACCAGCCTGCCGCCATCGTCGAGGAATTTCGCAGCTATACCGTGCGGGAATTGGATTTGACGGTCGAGGCCGATAACGGCGAAGTTTTTGCCGCCCACTTTCACGCCACGCCCGCAATTGTCTTTCCGCGCATGCACCGCGAACTCAGCGGCCCCAGCGTCCTCACCATGTCGTATCTGGACGGCTTCAAACCCGGCTCGCCCGCCACCTTCACTCTCGACGAGTCGCAACGGGCGTGGGTAGTTCATCTGGGGGCGCAGGCCATTCTGCAAATGCTGTATCGGGACGGTTTTTTTCACGCCGATTTACATGCGGGCAACCTGCTGATCCTGAACGGGCAGCGGGTTCGGGTCGGTTTCATCGATCTGGGCATGGTCGGGCGGTTTGAGGACGAAACCCGGCGGCGACTGTTGTACTACTACCATGCGCTGGTCAACGGCGATGTCGAAAAGGCCGCCCAGCATCTCGGACGCATCGCGGATATCGGGCCGGGAGGCGACCCGGAAGGCTTCCGCCGCGCCGTGGTCGAATTGTCGCGGCGCTTTTTGCTGCACACCGGTCGCGGTGAATTCAGCATCGCCCGGCTGATCCTGGAATCCATGCGCCTGGGCGGACGGTATCGGATGCGGTTCCGGGTCGAACTGGTGTTGATGGTCAAGGCGCTGGTGACTTTTGAGGGCGTCGGGCGGATGGTTGATCCGGATCTGGATGTGGTGGCGCTATCCCGCGTTCACATCACCCGGATTTTCCGCGATCAGTTCCGGCTGGAGCGGCTGACGCGGGAGTTGCGGCGCAATGGCCCGGAACTGCTGGACCTGGCCAGCCGGCTGCCGGACTTGTTGACCAAGTCGGCTCATTTGCTGGATCGTCCCAGCGCGCCGCCCGCGCACCCGCTGGCTTCCCTGCGCAGCGCCATTGTCGCCGCCGCCTGCATTCTCGGCGGGGTGCTGATGCTGGTGCAGTCGGAATCCTGGCTCACCGGCGGCGGCTTGGTGCTGGCGGGGTTATGGCTCTATCAGCGCGAGGGATAAGCGCCCTAACTCCAGCCCGCCCATGGTCTGCTACAGGGCGCAGTCAATGACCTGGAACACAACCCGGCGATCCAGCGCATCGCTGACATCATCCTTCCCGGTGCCGACCAGATTTTCACGGGAGCCTTTTCCAGCCGCAAGGGTGCGTTTGCTGAGTGCCGGATCCTGGGATTCCAGGCGCTGCTTGATGTATTCAGCCCGCCGCAGCGACAAGCGTTCGTTACGCGGCTCCAATCCGGTGCGACTGGTATGGCCGGAGATTTCGAGACAGGCGTTGCTTTGCGCCGTGCGCGCCGCGATTTGCTGCAACCAAAGCGGATAAGGTCCGGTGACCTGGGCATTTGGCAGGAACGCGGTCGAACCGGGTTTAAACAGGAATTTCACCGCCAGACGCTTATTCGCAAGACCATAGTCCACGATCTTGCCAAAGGACTGGGCGGCGTCATTGCGTTGGCCGAGCTTCCAGTGCGCGAGATAAGTGCCGTTATACGCCCGTAATTGATCACCGCCGGGCGTTTGCAATGCCTCGGTATAGAGATCAAGCGCCTGCCGATATTGACCGGCGTCATACGCTTTGGTGGCTTCACTGAGCAGCGCTGCGGCCTTGATGCGCTCGATGTAAACGGGATTCACCGGATCGCCGATCTTGGTGCCCTGACAGGTCTTGATATACCCCTCCGTAGCCGGATCTTTCGCCCAGGTCGGGCTGTCCTGGAAATAGCGGGTAGGGGTGACGTTAACGCCCTGCATCTGCGCCCGCGCAAAGCCTTTCCCTACAATTTTCCCCGACTTGAGATCGGCCAGCGCCAGACAGACGCGATAGGCTTCGCGGGTTCCTTCGGTTTTGCCCTCACTGTTAACTGGAGTAAAGGTTCCAATCAGCACGATTGGAGCAGCGGCGACGCTGGATTTCGAGAAGGGCTGCACCTGGAATTGCGGATATTTTTCACCAGCCAACTGTTCAATCCGCGTCTGCATCGACTGGGTGGCGACAGACTGAAAGCCGGTGAGTCCATCAATCAGGGGATCAATCACCAAGGTATACCGGGCCGGGGATTCTGAGCCTGCGGGCGGTAATTGCGCTTTGGTAAACAGATCATTCGCCGCCTTCAATACGGCCTCATCAAAAGGAAGCGCTGGAATCGGTGGTGGAGTGGCCGATGCGGATGGCGTGGTCTCTGAAGAAGTGGCGCATGCGCCGAGAGCGGCAACCAGGATTAACCCAAGTAACGGGCGGTAGAGTCCGGCGCCGGGAAAATTAATTGTATTCATCATCTGCACCTCTTGCTAAGAAATGTTCTGTCTTCATCCGGCACGGGTTCTCCAAGTGTCAGACGACTCAGGATATCTCCACAGCGGCGATTATTATTACCGCCGGTGTCTGGCGTGGCAGTCTGCTGCTTCGGTTGTTCAGCCACCTGGCGACGGGTGCGTTCGGCAGCCTTGCGTTTCGCCTCCTCAACGGCTTGCCGTTTTATTTCTTCCTCCGTTTTCCGTTTCGCCTCTGCTTCCATGCGCCGTTTAAGCTCCTCGTCCATCTGCTGGCGGGGGGTCTCCTCCATCCGACGCTGAATCGCGGTAGTGACTGGTTCCTGTTTCGCCTGCAAATCCCGCTTTAGAATAGGGAGCCTGGGATGGTCAGGTTTGATCTGGCTCAGTTGCGCCAGATAATCCTCCGCTTTCCTGAGATCGCCCTGAGTCAGCGCATCGTTGGCCCAATCGGCGTACTGGTTGGCGATCTGTTCCAGTTTAGCACGCACCTCAAGCTGATCGCGCAGCTTCAGCAGATCAGGCTGATCGGGAGCGATCTGTAGTCCTCGCTCAATCAGTTTCAGGCTTTCGTCCAGCGCGCCCTGCTGCTGGCGCTCGCGCGCCTTCGCCAACCAGTGGGCCGCCTGCTGATATTTTTGTACCCGGTCCCGCAACGCCAGCAGCCGGTCATCATTGGGCGTTGCGTTCAAACCCAGGCCGATCAACTCCAGGCTTGGCTCCCATTCACCTCTTTGCAAGCTCTCCATTGCCAGCCGCTCGTAATGAATAGCCGAAGCAGAGCGTTCTGCCGGCGCTGGCGGCGATGATTGACGGATCTCGGAATCCGGCACCAGAGATGGACGGACCCTGAACAGATAAGCGCCGGTCACTACAATCACAGCTAGTATTAACAGGCTGCCGATGACTAACGCAGTTTTTGATCGAACCGTTTTTGATGGAGCCGATGGAGTGGGCGGTATTTTAGGCGCAGCCGTAATCAATGAAACGACGGGTAGCGATCTATCGACTGATCGCGGATCGAGGCATTGGCCGGTCTCGATCCGCTCGATGGCGTCAATCAACTGTTCAGCGTTGTCGAAACGATCCTCCGGGTTTTTAGCCAGAAGCTTATTAATAATGGGTTGAAATTTGCCAAAATCCGAAGGTAATTCCGGGCTCGGTTCCGCACAGCGCATCAGCGCAAGGTTGATAGCGTCGCTTGAATGATAAGGGATTTGTTGGGTAAGCATTTCGTAGAATACAATTCCCAAACTATAGAGATCGGAGCGGGCGTCAAGCGTTTTACCGCTGATCTGCTCTGGACTCATATAGCGCGGACTACCCATTACGATTCCTGAAGCGGTCAATTGAGTGGCTTCGGCATCCATCATCTTGGCAATGCCGAAGTCGCTGAGTATTGGAGTTCCATCCTGACGGAACAGAATATTCCGTGGTTTGACATCGCGGTGGATAATGCCGAATTGATGGGCATAAGCCAGCGCCTTGGCGATCTGCTTGATGATGACCAAGGCGTGTTCAGTCGTCAGCCCGGTTTCTATCCGTTCGGCTAATGTGCCTCCTGGCAGAAATTCCATGGAAAAATAATAATAATGACCATGGGAGTTGAAATCGTACAGTGCAATAATGTTCGGATGTTTAAGCTGAATCGAAATCCGTCCTTCTTTAATAAAGCGCTCAGCAAAATTTTCATCATCCTCCAGCGCAGGCTCTATCACTTTCAAGGCCACCTGGCGATTCAGGCGATCCTGAACGGCAAGATAGACGGTCGCCATGCCGCCTTTGCTCAGTTCGCGCACAACGGTATAGCCTGGAATTTCCATAGCCCTGATTGCTCCTTTAGGGAGGTAGACCTGAAAAACGCCCGTTCAGGCGCGGTGCGGCCACTGGGCGGCGCTAAACTTACCCTGTTTCGACCACCATTTTAGATTTTAGGTACCCGTCATGCGTTTAACCAAGCTGCCGCGTTTCTTGCTGCTCCTGCTGCTGCTGGCATCCCCCTTCGCGCGCGCCGACAATCACTATCCGCTGGTGCTGGTGCATGGCTTCATGGGCTGGGGCCGCCAGGAATTGCTCGGCTTCAAGTATTGGGGCGGGCTGGAGGATTTGCAGGAGGCGCTGAATCAGGCCGGCTACCCTGCCCACACCGGCGTGGTCGGGCCGTTCGCCAGCAACTGGGATCGCGCCTGCGAGTTGTACGCCTACATCAAGGGCGGCGCGGTGGATTATGGTCAGGCGCACGCGGCCATGTACGGTCACAAACGCTACGGTCGCACCTTTACCGGCCTGTACCCGGACTGGGGTGCGGCGGACGGCGGCGGCCCGATGCGCAAAATTCACCTGATCGGTCACAGTCAAGGCGGCCAAACCGTGCGGGTGCTGACGGCCTTGCTGGAACAAGGCGCGGCGGCGGAACAAGCCGCTACGCCAGCATTGGAGCTATCGCCGCTGTTTCAGGGGGGCAAATCCTGGGTTCACAGCGTCACTACCCTCGCTTCGCCGCACGACGGGGCCAGCATCGCCGTCGGCATTGACACGCTGCTGCCCTTTGTCCGCACCACCCTGCTTGGTTTGGCAGCCCTGGTTGGCGTTCAGCCCGATCAATTGCCCTACGATTTCAAGCTGGATCAGTGGGGGTTGCGGCGCGAACCCGGCGAGTCGTTGCTTGCGTATCTGACGCGAGTTGAAAACAGTCCAATCTGGCAATCCCGCGACATCAGCGCGTGGGATCTCAGTCCCGACGGCGCGCAGGAATTGAACGGAAAATTCCCGGCGCAGCCGGATGTGTACTATTTTTCTTGGGCGACCTCGGCGACCTTTCCAATCTGGCCGTCCCATCACCATGTGCCGATTCCCACCATGCTGCCGCAACTCTGGGCCAGCGCGCTGTTGATCGGCGCCTACTCGCGCTATGAACCGGGTCACGTCACCATTGATGCCCGCTGGTGGGAGAATGATGGTCTGGTCAATACCCGCTCGATGGCTGGTCCAACCTTGAACTCGCCCGACCGGATCGCGCCCTGGCGCGATCCGCCACAACGCGGACTGTGGAATGATCAAGGCGTGTTGTCCGGCTGGGATCACATGGACATCGTCGGCATCGGCACCCTGCACGACGTGCGCAACTGGTATCTGCGGCTGGCGCGAACGCTGGCTGATTTGCCGCCCTGAACCTTTGGAACAATGACGCCATGTCTCATATTGCCATACACCGCACGCACTCTCTCCCGCTCGACCAGGCGCGACAGGCGGCGGAAACGCTCGCCGCTCAACTCGCTACCCGTTATGAACTCAGCTACCACTGGCAGGATGATGCGCTGCATTTCGAGCGTTCCGGGGTAAGCGGCTGCATCGAACTGGAGCCGGGCGCGGTGCGGGTGAATGTGCGGCTGGGATTTCTACTGGTGTGGCAGAAAACCTGGCTGGAGCAGGAAATTCACCGCCAGATGGACGAGGTATTTCAGCAGGCCGATGCGGTGTAATCCGGCGCGCTATCCCATTCCAGCGGTTGTGGTTGACCGCTGCGAATTCGCTCCAGAATGGCGCGTTCGCGCCGGGTGATGGTGGTGATGAACGTCTCCGCGCCCGCACCCATGCTGCGGAAGGCTTCAAAGCCCGTACTCAGAAATCGGTGCAATTCCGCCAGTCCGGCCAGCCGCGCCGGCGTCTTCGCCAGTTTCAGCGCGGTATGGATGAAGCGTCTGGGGACGATGCTCTGCAAATCCCGTCCGAGATGTTCAACCAGTTCGATCTGATAGCTGCGCTGCTCGTAGCGGGCGCATTGCCGGTAGGCGGCGATATAGGTCGCCTCGTCCAGCGTGTCGCACATGTCGAATTCCGTGACCAGAATCCGGGTCAGCCGGATATCGAGTTCGTGCGACAAGGCGTCGAGTTCCAGCGCCAGCGCCGTCGTGTACAGCACATGCCCCGGCAGGATGTGGGTCATCATCGGCACGATGCGGGCCAGATCCTGCTCGCGCTGACCCAGATCCCCATCCCCGTAGAGTTCGCCCAGAAAGAACTCCGCCGCTGGCCGGTAGCGGGCGTTCTGGAGCAGGTCTGCATAGGTGCGCGCCAGCCGCGCCGATTGCCAGCGGCGCAGGAGGCGCAATTCCCGCTCCAGGCCNNGAATCGTCCCGCGTTCGCCAGTTGCTGGCCGAGCAGCGTCCAGTTTTCCGACTGCTTGCGCGCCTCCAGACAGCGCAGAAAACGCACCCGATCCGCCGCGCTCTCCTGCGCGAGAATGGCCGCCCACAAGGTATCGTCCACGTTGTAAATTCGCTCCTCGGCCAAACAAACCGGAATAACCGCCGCGACCGGTATCGCCAAATCCACCGCGACGGCTTCCACCGCTGCGCGGATATGGGTCGCCTTCAGGGAACTCTGCGGATGCAACAGATCATAGGGCGGTTGCCATTGGCGCGGTGGGCGCAACTGATCAATGTGGCTGACTGCGACCAGGAGCGGCGACGGGCGACGACTGGGTCGGGCGGCTTGCCAGGCGCGCACCGCGTCCAGCCGTTCCCGATCCAGTCCCCGGTCGGCGCGATGCGCGGCGCACACCCAGAGCATCAAATCAGCGTCCAGCACCATTTTCCGCAGCGCCTTTTCACTGAGCAATGCGGTATCGCAGCCGGGCGTATCGAAAATCAGCGCCGCGTCCAGCCCGTCGCGCTTCAGCCGATAGGGCGTCAATGCCGCCGTAGTGTCCGGCAGCACATCGGTTGCGGCGGTCAGTCGGCCAAACAGCGCGTTGATCAGGCTGGACTTGCCTGCATTGGCCCGGCCCAGCACCACAATCCGCAGCGGTTCGCTGACCGGCGCGGCGGCCTTCGCAGCCCGTTTCAGATCGCGCCGGGAACCCGGAGTCGCAATAACCGCCGGTTCGGCGTCGGCCAGCGTCAACTGGCCGCTATAAAGCGCAATGGCGTAAAAACCGACCTTGCGCACGTATTCCCGCAACAGCCAGCGATGCAATTCGTTCCAGGCCATGTCGTAACTCTGCCCGCGCAGTCGCCCCCAAACTTCACTTAAGAGCGCATCGGCGGGATTGATCACCAGCCGCCCGGCGCGATACACATTCAACAGCCGTTCAGCGGTCGTTTTCCAGCGGTAGGCGCGGATCAGATCGCCAATGGTCAGGCTGTGGCTGAACGGAATTTGCGTAGTGGCCGTGATCCGCAGATCGCGACTGGCCCGTTCGATGATCAACAGGGTGTGCGGCACAGTCAGTTCCAGCAAGGGCTGCTCCACCTGCGGATGATAGTAGCGCGCCACAATGTCCAACGTGTTCTGCCCCAGCGTCCAGAGCCGACTGCCCTCATGCAGCGGCCACTCTTCCGGCTGCATCTGGCCGGCGAGTTCCTCGACCGCAGTCCAGGCGCCATCGGCCTTCGGCGGCCAGCGCGGATCAGGCTCGGTTGCAACCCCGCCCAGCAGCTTGCGGTCGCGCCGGAGGAGCCAGCGTTGCAGGCCGTAACCGGCGGCGCTGCACAGCACCATGGCGATCAGCCATGCCGACAGCGCGCTGGACTGCCACAGCCACAGCATTCCGAGCGGCAACAACGCGACCAGCGGCAGCGCCCACATCAACAGCGCCAGTAACCGCAGCCGGTCGATCCGGCTGAACAGGCCCGGGCTACTCATTTGATGTTGAAAACGTTGACTGCATCGAGCAGCGCATCGGCCTGATCATTGAGCAACATGGCGGCGGACGTCACTCTTTCAGCCAGCGCCGCATTTTCCTGCGTTACCCGGTCAATTTGCATCGCAGCCTCGTTCACCTGGCCGATGCCCGCCACCTGTTCGGTACTCATGTGGGTGATTTCATTCATAATGGTAGTGACAGACTGGATAGCGGACGCCAGCTCTCCCATGGTCTTGCCGGCGTCTTCGGAAAGCCTCAGCCCCGACTCCACCTTAGCCAGCGAGTCCAAAATCAGCCCCTTGATTTCCTTGGCCGCCACCGCCGTTTTTTGCGCCAGATTGCGCACTTCGCCGGCGACTACGGCAAAACCTTTCCCCTGTTCGCCGGCGCGGGCGGCTTCGACTGCCGCATTCAGGGCAAGAATATTGGTCTGAAAGGCGATCTCATTGATGACGCTGATAATGTCGGCAATTCGAGTCGAGCTGGCGTTGATATCCGCCATATTGGCGACCACCTGATCCACCACTGCGCCGCCCCGCTGCGCAATGGTCGAAGCGGACAAGGCAAGCTGATTCGCCTGATGTGTTGAATTCACTGTTTGCTGCACCGTCGCATGGATTTCCTCCATGCTGGCTGCGGTCTGTTCGAGACTTGCGGCCTGCGATTCGGTGCGGGAGGACAGATCGTGAATGCCGGATGCAATATCGCCCGTCTCCTGGTGGATGCCATAAACCTGGGCGCGCACATCCGAAATCACTCCGCGCAAATTAACATTGGTCTGATTAAGGCCGCGAATGGCCTGACCAATGGTGTCCTGACGGGATGTGCTGAGGCTGCTCGTCAAATCCGCGCCAGCAATACGCTGGGCCATCTTCGCCACACTCTGCAATGGCTGCGCAATCGAATAATACAGCCAGAAACCTAAAACGACCGATAGCGCCAGGCTTAAACCGCTCAGTGCGATAAAGCTCATCCAATTGACGCCGGTTGTGTCCGCGCCGGCATTCAGCCAGAAAGTTTCAATGGTCATGGCTCCAATCATGGTCAGCGTCATGATCAGCATGGCGATCCAGATTCGGGCGCGGATTCCGATTTGAGTCCACGAAGCCAGTTTACTCAATAGATCCGAGCGAATCACATCACCATTGCGAATGCCATAATTGCTTTTTCCAGTCCGCATGGCTTCATATATGGCGTTGGCTTTGGCGACCTCTTCACGGCTCGGCTTGATGCGAACCGACATATAACCCGTCACCTTGTCGCCATCAACCAATGGCGTCACATTGGCTTTAACCCAGTAATAATCCCCGTTTTTACAGCGGTTCTTGACCAGCGCCGTCCATGGTTGACCTGACTCAATCGTTTTCCACAGATCGGCAAAAGCCTCGGGCGGCATATCGGGATGGCGCACGATATTATGGGGTTCACCGATCAATTCTTCCTTGCTGAAGCCACTGATCGCAATAAAAGCCGGATTGGCATAACGAATCCGGCTTTGCAGATCGGTGATGGAGACCAGAGCGGTATCAGCGTCAAGCAGGTGTTCGTTATTGGTAACAGGCAAGTTGGCGCGCA
>DEHY01000052.1 GCA_002352185.1 Competibacteraceae bacterium UBA2788 | reverse complement strand
CTCATCGTCATCGGCGGCGGCAGCGGCGGCCTGTCGGCAGCAGAACGGGCAGCTCGCTATGGCGCCCGCTGCGCCCTGATCGAAGCAGGCCGACTGGGCGGCACCTGCGTCAACGTCGGTTGCGTGCCCAAGAAAGTCATGTGGCACGCCGCCAACCTGGCGCACGCGCTCGACGATGCTCCCGGCTATGGTTTCCGGCTGGATTATTTCGGCTTCGATTGGCATAAGCTGAAAACCGCCCGCGATCATTTTGTGCGCGATATCAACGAATGGTATCTGAGCTATCTGGCCGAAGCCGACGTGACCCTGATTCGCGGCTTTGCCCGGTTCACGGATACCCGCACCCTGGAAGTCGGCGGTGAATCCTACAGCGCCGACCACATCATCATTGCCACTGGCGGGCGACCCCATATCCCCGAACTGCCCGGCGCCGAATTTGGCATGACCTCCGACGGTTTTTTCACGCTGGACGCCTGTCCGCCACGAGTCGCCATTGCCGGTAGCGGCTGCATCGCGGTGGAACTGGCGGGGATGCTGCACGCGCTGGGGGCTGAAGTGACGCTGCTGGTGCGCGGCGATCAGGTGTTGCGCCCCTTCGACGCCATGCTGCGTGAACAATTGCTGGAACGATTGCGCGAGGATGGCGTCACCGTGCGGACTCGCACCCAGGTTCGCGCCGTGGCGCGGCTGGCCAACGGCACCCTAAGCCTGCACTGTGACGGACAGAGCAGCATTCTGTATGTGGAAACCCTGCTGTGGGCGATTGGCCGCGATCCCAACACTGACGCGCTGAATCTGGCTGCGGCAGGCGTAGCGACCACTGCCAGCGGAGCCATCCTCACCGACCCGTATCAAAACACCAACAGCCCCGGTGTTTACGCCATCGGCGATGTAACCGAGCATTTTCACCTGACTCCAGTGGCTGTTGCTGCGGGTCGCCGGCTGGCGGATCGGCTGTTCGGCCAACAACCGGAACGGCGACTGCCCTATGAAAATATCCCCAGCGTGGTGTTCAGCCATCCGCCGATTGGCACGGTGGGTCTGACCGAGGACGAAGCCCGGCGCCAGCATGGCGACGCCGTGCGCGTTTATCAAACCCGGTTCCGCCCGATGTATCACGCCTTCACCGTCCGTCAACCGCACACGGTGATGAAACTGGTTTGCGTGGGCGCGGAAGAGAAGATTGTCGGTTGCCACCTGATTGGCATGGGCGCGGATGAAATCCTGCAAGGCTTCGCGGTCGCGATTCGCATGGGCGCGACCAAGCGTGATTTCGATGACACGGTAGCGATTCATCCGACCAGCGCTGAAGAGCTGGTGACGATGCGCTGAGACCCTGGAGAACCGTCATGCCGATTCGTCCTTTTGAACAACATACCCCGCTGATCCATCCTGCCGCCTACGTTGACGACACTGCTGTGGTCATTGGCGATGTCGAAATTGGTGAAGACAGTTCCGTGTGGCCGCTGTGCGTGATTCGCGGCGATATTCAGAGCATCCGGATTGGCGCTCGCACCAGCATTCAGGACGGAACCATTATTCACGTCACGCATGACAGCCGGTTCTGCCCAGGCGGGCAACCGACCGTCATCGGCAACGATGTCACCGTCGGTCACAAGGTGATTCTACACGCCTGCACCATAGAGGATTATTGCCTGATTGGGATGGGCGCCATTGTGATGGACAAGGCTGTTGTGCAAACGCGGGTGACGATTGGCGCCGGCAGCGTGGTGCCGCCCGGCAAAGTCCTCGAAAGTGGTTATCTGTACGTCGGCAGTCCGGTCAGGCAAATCCGCCTGCTGAATGACCGGGAATTGGAATTCCTGGAATACTCGCCCCAGAACTACCGGCGACTGAAGGATCGACATCAGGGATGATTGGCGGCTCGCCGAATGGGCAAAAACAGCGTCGCTTTGAGTTGCGGAAATGTGGAGCGCTATAGCGGGATATAGCACTCCTAAATAAGTTGTGGCGGTGTCTGCGAAATCCCCCCAGTTCCCCTTTGGCAAAGGGGGGTGTGAGCGCAGCGAGCGGGGGGATTTGCCCAGTCGGCGCCGCTTCCATACCAGGTTCTTAATAAAAACCCATCTGAAGCCATCAATCGCGGAACTTCGGCTTGCGCTTCTCCTGAAACGCCCGCACCCCCTCCTGGGATTCCTCGGTGCCGTAGAACAGACTGACCGCCTTCAGGCCCAGGGAGGAAATGCCGGCGATGTGGGCGGTATCGGCATTGAAGGAGCGTTTGGCCAACTCCAGCGCGGTCGGGCTTTTCTCCAGGATCTCCGCGCACCAGCGATCCACTTCCGCATCCAGTTCGTCGTCGGGAACGGCTTTATTGGCCAGGCCCATCTGCACCGCTTCCGCCGCCGTGTACTGGCGGCACAGATACCACACTTCCCGCGCCTTCTTTTCGCCGATCACCCGCGCCATGTAGGCGGTGCCGAAACCGGGGTCGACCGAGCCGACCTTGGGGCCGACCTGACCGAATCGGGCCGACTCGGCGGCGAGAGTCAGATCGCACAGCAGCGCCAGCACATGCCCGCCACCAATAGCGTAGCCGCGCACCTTGGCGATCACCGGCTTGGGCGCATCGCGGATCGCGCTTTGCAATTCCTCCAGCGGCAGGCCGATCACGCCCCGCCCGTCATAGTGCCCGGCATGGGCNNACGCCGACGGACCGATTCCAGCCGGCTTGCTGAAAGGCGTGGATCATTTCCTCGCAGGTCTGGGCGCGAAAGGCATTGTATTTGTCAGGGCGGTTAATCGTGATGGTGGCGACACCGTTCTTGATTTCGTACAGAATGTCTTCATAGCTGGCGATCATGATGGCTCCTTGGTGGGTTGAAAGTATCAGGAAACGGTTTTCGTTATTTTTCCCGAATTTGGTCGAATCGAATTCATGCTTTTATAGTTGCATATAAACTGCCGTTTTCCCGCTTGACAATACCTCTTTTAAGGAAAGAGTTTATGATTTCATAATATTTTTCTTCATATTCGCCGTTAAAATAAAGATCGATGTTTTCCTTGAACCAGTGAGTATTCATCAGATAGGGAAAAAAATCATTTTCTCTGACGGTTCTTTTGGTCAAAAGGGTGTAGACGAGCAATTTTTTCACCAGATCATTGCCAATCAGCTCCCGATCATAAAAATAACGCTCAACTTTCTCTCTGCTGTTTGACAAGGCTTTGCTCATGTCGCTAAACGGTTTGCCATGACCAGGATAGACCATCTCCACCTCAAGCGCTTCAAGCCGGTTCAAGGATTCCAGTCTGTGAAACAGCGCCGTGCTACCTTCCACTCGCAGCGTCATCACTGACACATCATTTTCCCAGAGGGTGTCGGAGGATATGAGAATCTTCTCCTTGCGGTTATACAGGACAATTCCATCCGCGGCATGACCCGGCGTATACATAACCTCAAATTCATGCGGGCCGACCGTGAGAATATCGCCATCCTCAAGGCTGTGGGTGCATTTAAAGAATTCAGCTTCCTGATCATAATATCTCCACCAAGTGCCCCAATCATCCTGAGTATCCATAAAGTGCTTGCCAACCTTGTGCAAGGCAATGCCGCAATCGGATTTTTGCTGAATGATTTTATTACCACCGATGTGATCGCAATGCGTGTGGGTGCTGATAATTAAGGCAACATCGGAAACATCAACGCCCAGTCCTTTGATCAGGCTTTCCGTTTCGCTGAAATCGCCAATATATCCGGTATCGATCAAAATAGGCGCTGCCGATTTATAAACAAAATGATTACAGTTCAGATACCCTCTTTCGATAAAAAACAGGTCTTCCAGAATCTCGTTTCCTGACATGGATGGACACCCCACAGGCGACCGGCTGAAGACACGCGTTACCCAGCCAGCGTAATCATCGTGGCCAGCAGGGTGGCAATCAGAACCGGAACTCCATCGGTATAGGCCAAAACATCGGCGCGCGAAACCGTGATGGTTTTCCCGGGTTTGACCACGCGGCCCTCGGCGACAAAGCAGGTTCCGGCGGCTGGCCGGAGCAGGTTGACCTTAAATTCGACGGTGAGGACTTCGCTCCCGGCGGGCATCAATGATAGAGCAGCGTATCCGCACGCGGTATCGGCGATCGCGGTGGTGACCGCCGCGTGCAGAAAGCGATGTTGCTGGCTGAGACTGTCGCGGTAGCGAACCGAGATGTCGATCCTCCCGGGTTCAATGCGATCCAGCGTTGCGCCAAGCGTCTTCATCAGTCCCTGCCGCTCGAAACTGGCTTGCACCACTGAAGCGAATTCAGGATGGCTCGGGGTGAAATTCATGGTCGAGGGGTCCTATTGGGCTGATTACGAGTCGAGCGCCGTTGCCGAACCATTTCGCTTGTCGGGGTACGGGTCATTGCCGACGGTCCGCATATCCGCGCTGGAACCGCTCGCGTTCAAATGGCCCCGGCCTGCGTGAGTTGAGCCCGCTCGGCTTCGGAAAATCCCCAGTCCGCCAGCCAGTCGCTTGAAGTGTCGGCGCACGATCCCGGCGATCCCTGAATCGTGGCCGGGGTGCGGCTGAAGCGCGGCGCGGGAGCGGGTTGCACCAAACCGGCGAATTCGACAAAGGTTTGCCGGGCCTGGTTGTGCGGGTGGGCGGGCGCTTCGTCCAGGCCGAGTACCGGCGTGACGCAGGCGTCGCTGCCCTCGAACAGCGCGCACCACTCGTCGCGGCTTTTGGTGCGCAGCGCCGCGCGCAGGCGCTCTTTCATGGCCGGCCAGGATTTTGGCCGCCATTGCTGCCGGGGGTCGGGATCGGTAACGCCGCAGCCTTCGAGCAGAATCCGGTAAAAGTGAGGCTCGATGGCGCCCACCGCCAGCCACTTGCCGTCGGCGCATTGATAGGTGTCGTAGAAATGGGCGCCGCCATCAAGAAAGTTGCTCTCCCGCTGATCGGTCCAGTACCCCATCGCCTTCAAGCTATAGATGGCGGCCATCAGCAGGGCGGAGCCATCGGCCATGGCCGCGTCCACCACCTGCCCTTGCCCCGATTTGCCGGCTTCGAGCAAGGCGGCCAGCAGGCCGACCACCAGAAACATGGCCCCGCCGCCATAGTCGGCGATCAGATTCAGCGGTGGCGTCGGCCCGCCGTCCGCGCGGCCAATGGCGTGCAGCGCGCCGGACAGCGCCAGATAGTTGATGTCGTGACCGGCGGTGGGCGCCAGCGGCCCGGTTTGGCCCCAGCCCGTCATGCGGCCATAGATCAGGCGCCGGTTCCGCGCCAGGCACGCCTCCGGCCCCAGCCCCAGCCGTTCCATGACGCCGGGCCGGAATCCCTCGATCAGCGCATCGGCGTTCTCGATCAGGCGCAGCGCCGCCGCCACGCCGGCGGGCGTTTTCAGATCGAGCCGGATGATGCGCCGCCCCCGGTTGGGAATGTTCTTATCCGGGGAAAACAGGTTGATCTCTGGAGCGTTCGGCCCCGTGTCGCGGTTGATTTGCACGACCTCCGCCCCCAGGTCGGACAGCACCATACCGGAAAACGGCACCGGACCGAGTCCGGCGAATTCGACAACCTTGATGCCTTGTAAAGGTCCCATCGGAAATCTCCGGAGGATCAGCCGGACGTCACCGCCCGACCGATCACCAAACGTTGAATATCGGACGCGCCTTCGTAGATCTGGGTCACCCGGACATCCCGATAGAGGCGCTCCACTGGAAAATCGGTGCTGTAACCGTAGCCGCCGTGAATCTGGATGGCGTCCGAGCAGACCCGTTCGGCCATTTCGGAAGCGAACAGCTTGGCCATGGAGGCTTCCTTCAGGCAGGGGCGTCCGGCGTCCCGCAGGCTGGCGGCGTGCCAGATCATCTGCCGGGCGGCCTCGATTTGGGTCGCCATGTCGGCCAGGCGAAACAGCACCGCCTGATGCTGGACGATGGGCGCGCCGAACGCCTCCCTTTCCCTGGCGTAGCCCACCGCCGCCTCGAAAGCGGCCCGCGCCATGCCCACGGCCTGGGCGCCGATGCCGATCCGCCCGGCTTCGAGATTCGACAAGGCGATCTTGTAGCCTTCCCCCTCCCGGCCCAGCAGATTTTCCGCCGGAATCCGGCAGTTCTCGAACAGAATCTGCGCCGTATCGGAGGCGTGCTGGCCCATTTTATCCTCCAGCCGGGCCACGATATAACCGGGCGTGTCGGTTGGCACCAGAAAGCAGGAGATGCCTTTCTTGCCGGCGGATGAATCGGTCACGGCAAAGACGATGGCGAGCTGGCCTTCCTTGCCGGTGGTGATGAATTGCTTGGCGCCGTTCAACACCCAATCATCGCCCTCCCGCCGCGCCGTGGCGCGGATGGCGGCGGCATCGGACCCGGTATGGGGTTCGGTCAGGCAAAAGCAGCCCAGCCATTCCCCCCGCGCCAGCCGTGTGAGATAGCGCTTCTTCTGGGAATCGCTGCCGTAGTTCAGGGTAATCCCGCAGGCGAGCGAATTCTGCACGCAGACGATGGTGGAGGTAGCCCCATGACCGGCGGCGATTTCCTCAATAGCCAGCACCATCGACAGATAATCCAGGCCGGCGCCGCCCCATTGTTCCGGGACCACCATGCCCATGACCCCCAGCTCCGCCAGTTCCGTCAGCGCTGCGCGGGGAAACGTATGGGTGCGCTCCCATTCGGCGGCGTTGGGGGCGAGCCGTTCCCGCGCAAACTGGCGCAGGGTGTCGCGGATCATTTCCTGTTCTTGCGTGAGGATCATGCGTCCGTCCTTTTCCGAAAACCCTATTTCGCGCCCATGCGAATGGCGCCATCGAGGCGGATGATCTCGCCGTTGAGGTAGGCGTTTTCCACGATATGGCGAACCAGGCCGGCGAATTCGTCCGGTTTGCCGAGGCGGGGAGGAAACGGGACCATTTTGCCAAGGGAGTCCTGCACCTCCTGGGGCATGTCCAGCAGCATGGGGGTTTCCATGACGCCGGGCGCGATGGTCATCACCCGGATGCCGCTGCGGCTGAGTTCCCGTGCGAGGGGCAGAGTCATCGCCACCACGCCGCCCTTGGATGCCGCGTAGGCGGCCTGCCCGATTTGGCCCTCGAAGGCCGCCACCGACGCGGTATTGACGATGACGCCACGCTCGCCGGTTTCATCGGCTTCGTTGCGCGCCATTGCGGTGGCGGCCTGGCGGATCATGTTGAAAGCGCCAATCAGATTGATCTGCACCACCCTGGCGAAAGCGGCCAGACCAGGCGGCCCATGCTTGCCCAGAACCTTTTCTGCTGGCGCGACGCCGGCGCAGTTGACCAGGCCGTGCAGGGCGCCGAATGCGCTCACGGTCGAATCGACCGCCGCTTGTCCGCTCGCCTCGTCGGCCACGTCGGTAAAGACGAAACGGGCGGCCTGGCCGAGTTCGGTGGCGAGCGCCGCGCCGGCCTCCCGATTCATGTCAGCGATGGCCACCCTGCCGCCGGCGGCGACGAACATGCGCGCGGTGGCCGCGCCAAGACCGGAAGCGCCGCCGGTCACGAGAAACGTGCGGTTATCGATGTGCATGGCTGTACTCGCATGGCGTGATCGTTTTTTTGCTAGAGTTAGCACAGTCTAAAAAGCGCTTGGGCCGCGCTCCATGCGAAAATCCGCCAATCTGCCTGGAGTTTTTTGCAACTGGCGCCGCCGGAGCGCCAAGGGGAAACCGTGAATAAAGGCACGGTATCGGTCTGTTTTGTAAAGGAAGCTCTCCATGGCGCATCCCTGCGCGGCCTGGATGTGGACGCCATGCTGCGCGGCGCCGGCATCGCGCCGGATCTGCTCGAATTGCCCGATGCCCGGGTATCGGTGTCGCATTACGGCGTTTTGTGGCACATCCTGGCGCGCGCCCTGGACGACGAATTATTCGGACTCGACAGCCATCCCATGCGGCATGGCAGTTTCAAATTGATGTGCTTCGCGGTACTCGGCGCCGGCACGCTTGAAAAGGCGCTACGGCGTGCGCTCGATTTCCTTGCCCTGGTGCTGGACGATACCCGGGGTCGGCTCAGCATCGAAGGCGCGGAAGGCGCCATCATCTTGCAGTGTCCGCGAACGGTTCCCCGGCTGTTCGCGCACGGCGCCCTGTTGACGATCCTGCACGGGTTGATGTGCTGGCTGGCCAACCGGCGCCTGCCCATCCTGAGAACGTCCTTCGCGCAACCCAGCCCCGATCACGCCGACGAATACCGATTGCTGTTCGGCCCCGAAACCCGATTTGGCGCGCCCGCCACAACTCTGGTTTTTGAAGCTGCGCATCTTGCCCTGCCGATTCAGCGCAAGGAGGCCGCGCTGCGCGAATTTCTCCGCAATGCCCCGGCCAACTTCCTGGTCAAATACCGCAACTCTCATGGTCTTCATGCCCGCATCCGCAAGCGTTTGCAGCACATCCCCCCGACGGAGTGGCCCGACTTTGAGAAGGTCGCCCGGGAGTTTCATCTGTCGCCCTCGACGCTGCGTCGCAAGCTGGAGCGCGAGGGGCAAACCTTCATGGCGATCAAGGATTCCCTGCGCCGGGACATGGCCATCGAGCAGTTGTGCCACTCCCAGCGCAGCATTCTGGATATCGCCCTCGAACTGGGTTTTGCGGAGACCAGCGCTTTCTATCGCGCCTTCAAGTCGTGGACGGGAACCCTTCCCGGCAAATATCGGCAGGATAGCAAGCAGGCGGGTGAAAACCGGATGAGTGGGTGAAATTACTCGTCCACCCGATAGACCGCGATCTCTTGCTGTTTGCCCTTGAACTTGACCCGACCCATTTCCGTAACCCGGAACGGTCCGTCCAGATAGCGCAAGGTGGTCTCGCCGATTAAAACCCGGCACCGGTTATTGACCGGATCGTGCGCCTCCTTGTCAAAGCTTTCCAGCCGTGAGGCGATGTTGGCGGTGTCGCCCAAGCGCCGACCGACAAGCGCGCTTGATCCCCGACGGCGACCTGGTTCCGCTCGCCGAGCGTCTGCGTCATGTCCTGCAACCGCCCCGCCTCTGAAACCGGCGGAGTCAAGCCAGGACTTCACGGCAGCAGCAGATCGCCGCCTTCCATGTGCAGCACTTCGACCCGCCAGCCCACCAGCAGCACACTGCCGATCCGGCGACGTTGCCCGGTGTCGGTGAACTCGAACAGATACAACCGCTCCAGTTTCAACCGTCCATCGCGGTCGCGCCGCCACCATAGCCGTTCCAGCGCCACGGTATCGTCCAGCAGTTGCACACTGCTTTGCCGGCAGGCGCGGGCGCTGGCGGCGCGAGCCTGTTCACGGGCGCCGAGACTGTCGCGCCAGAACCACAGGCCCATCCCGGACACTGCGAAAAATCCGAGCAGGAAGGAAAAGCTCACAGCAGCGGCTTTAGCCGGGCCAGGATGTCATCCCGCGCCTGGGCCAGCAGCGATTCTCGGTCCAGGCTGTCGAGAATGTCCTGCACCGCCCGTTTCGGCCCGCCTTCGCCCCAGGACTTGCCCTGCGCGAAATACTGCTCGGCGGCGCGGCCCACGACATAGGTGCCGTACCAGGCCACCGCGCCCTGCGCGCCCGCCGTCACCACCGTAGACAGCCCCAGGCTGATGCCCTTGAGCGCCGACGCCACCAGATTCATCCCCCACACCGTGCCCATCAGAAACACCAGTTGGGTGAAGATGGTCTTGAGCAGCGAACCGGCCTCGCTGCGGCTGATCGGCAGGCCGTACACTCGACTCAGGTGCAGGATCATCGCGGCGTCGGTGGCGACCGCCGCCAGAATATCGGCGACCGGAATCGGGTTCAGCGCCACCGCCACGCCTTTCCCCAGACAGTAATTGCGCACCACCGTATCGGCCACATCGTGGCGAATGGCGATGATTTCGCGGCTCAGCCGGTCGGAAAAGCGCCCGGCAAACAGTCCCGCGTTGAGCGCCGCCATGGTTTTACCTTCGGCCTTGAGAATGTCCCAAATCCGCTCGCGCAACGCAGTGACATCCGGGGGCGGACAGCGGCGGGTTTCGGTTTCATTGCCCTCGGCGTCCACCAGAATCACGATGCGTTCGGTGGGCTGAGCGGCGGCGGTTACAATATCCTGGGGTTGAATCAGGCCCTCGGCGCGCTCGCGCAGGGTCTGCAACAGCAATTCGCGGTCAGCGCGGGTGTAGCGGTCGATCTTGTTCAGCACCAGCACCAGCCGTTGCGCCGCGCCCTTGACTTGTCGCAGCGCTCTAAGCTCGGTGTCGGTGATGTCGCCGTCCACCACGAACATCACCAGATCGCTGCGGGTCGCCACATCGTGCGCCAGTTGTTCCCGCGCTTCGCCCGCGACTTCGTTGATGCCGGGGGTATCAATCAGGAACACGCCGCCCGCGTCGTACTCCTGCCAGCGGGCGTGATCGGCGCGGGTAGTCTCGCCATGCAGCGGACTGGTCGAGAACCGCATTTCACCCAGCAAGGCATTCAGCAAGGCCGACTTGCCCACGCTGACCCGCCCGAACACCGCAATATGAATATGGCCGTGTTCGATCTTGTCCAGCAGCAGTTGCAGTTGCTGGTATTCCTCGGCCAGCGCCGCCCGCACCGGCGGCGGCACCCGTTTATCGTCCAGCAACTCGCGCAGGCTGTCGCGGGCCAGCGCCAGGTGGGTATCGCCGTTAACCGGCGGCAGTTCCGGCACTGTCGCCCTCCCGCTGCCGCGCCCAAACCAGTTGGGCCAATCGTTTTGCACGCGCTTCCAAATCTTCACTCAGGTTATCCTCGAACATCCGCAAGGCGGGGCCGCTCGCCAGATCGCCACGGCTTTCCAGAGAGCGGGCGACTGCTTTACCCAGACTCTCGAAGATCAGCCCATAGACCACAGCGTGCATCATACCGCCCACCACCGTGCCCATGCCGGGAAAAGCCTTGAACACGTTGCCGACCAGGGCCAGCAGCAGGTTGAGGCTGCGCTTGAGCTGGTTGCCAGCCAAATCCAGGAAGCGCTGCATATCCACCTCACGCGCCGGTACTTCGTACAGCGCGCACAGTTCCTTCATCAGATTAAAGCCCAGATAGCCCTGAATCAGCACATCGGTGCCGGGGCTGACGGCGGCCAGCGCGCCGAACACGGCCTTGCGCGAATACCCTTGCACAATGGCGTCAGCTTTTTCGCGGCGGTGCTGAGCCACTGCGGTATCCAGCTTCTGCTGCGCCAGCACGAACACGGAGGTATCACGCAGCGCGTCCAGCACTTGCGGATCACTGTCGAGATAGCGTTGCAGAGCGCGACGCAACTCATCAACCTGCGCGGGGCGTTCGCGCAGGCTGGTTTCCTCGCGGCCATCGTGATAAATGCGGGTCACTTCCTCCATGCCGCCGCATTGCACCGGCGCGACTTCCAGGCGCTCGCCCACCCGCTCGGCCAGCCGTTCGCGCACCTGCTCCAGTTCCCGCCCGGTGTAGCGATCCATCTTGTTCAGCGCCACGATCAGCGGACTGCCCAGATCGACCAGGGTTCGCAACGCCTGATACTGGTCGCGGGTCAGATCGCCGTCGCAGACGTAGAGGACGACATGGGCGCGCAACGCCTCGTCACGGGCCAACTGATCCATCGAGCCGTCCGCCTCATTCAACCCTGGCAGGTCCGCCAGAATCAAGCAGTCGCCGGCGGAGCTGGTCCAGGTGTAATACGTCACTGTGCGGGTGGTGCCGCCGCGCACGTCAACCGCAATCTCGGTTCCGGGCAACAGGGCGCGGATCAGCGACGACTTGCCCGCGCTGATTTCGCCGAATACCGCCACCACAATCTCGCCGACTGCCCGCCGCCGTTGCAATTCCTCCAATTCGCGGCGGATGGCGTCCACCGGCACCCCGGACGCTTCGCTGCGCTCCAGGCGCTCGCGCAGAGTGGCTTCATCCGGCGGCTTTGCCGGCGCCCTGGCCCGGGGCTTGCCGGACGGACGGCCCAGATTCAGCACCCGCCACACGCCATACGCGCCGCCGCTGCCCAGCGCCACCAGAATCAGCAGATAGATGACCCAGAACGCAGTAGGCGCTCGCTGCAAGCGATCCCACACCGACAGGCTGAGATCGGTGAGATACAGCACCAGCACCAGCAGGAACGCCACGCCAATGCTGGCGCCCACCGCCAGCAGCAGGCGGACGGGCAGCCATGCCCGGGCGGCGGGCGACAGCGGCAGCTTAGGCAGGGACGACATCGGGTGGGAACAAGTCGAGGAAGGTCGGCGGTACGTTCTGGATCGTGCGTTGCTGATAGTCGAAGAACACGATGCCGGTCTTGGCCCGCGCCACTTCGCGGCCACTGGCCTTCTCGGTTACGCGATAGACGAAATCACAGCCATACCGGTTGAAATCGGTCACTGCCACGGCGAACACCAGGGTTTCAGCGGGAAACGCCTCGGATTTGTAGACGATGACGCTATCGGCCATGATGATCCCGACGCCGCAAATATCCAGCTCGCTCAGGCCATAATGCGCCAGAAATTGCACCCGCGCTTCGTGCAGCAGACCCAGCAGAGCGTCGTTGCCCATGTGTCCGCCGTAGTTGACATCGGTGATTCGTACCCGCAGTTCGGTGCTGAACGGAAAATTCGCCGGTAGCCCCAATTTGATTCGCGCCATGCGCCGCCTCGACTGCAATCAGAAATTGATTTATTAAATAATAGGTTAAATTAGACGCTGGCTAAACAGAGCAGCGATTTCGGCAGGGATTGTAAACGATTATGGGGTAAAAGCGGATCGTGATCCGCTCATTCCCAACTACTCTTATCGAGGAAGAGCCATCATGCTGATTCAGTACGATATGCCGGTCTACCGTCCGCCCTCCGAGGCGAATAGCTTCATTTTACAAGTGACGCTGGGCTGTAGTTTCAATCGGTGCAGCTTTTGTTCGATGTACCGGACCAAGCATTTCGCCATTCGCCCACGGGTGGAAATTCAGNNTGGCCGCGCCGGTCGAGCATCTGCTGGACATTCTCGCCGCGCTGCGCGCCGCTTTTCCCCGGCTGGAGCGGGTGTCCAGTTACGCCCTGCCCGCCAATCTGCTGAAGAAATCGGCGGCGGAATTGGCGCAACTGCGAGCAAACGGGCTGACGCTGTTGTATTACGGCATCGAAACCGGCTCGGCGGAGTTGCTCAAGCGTATTACCAAGGGGGCAACGCCGGAGGCGATGGTTACGGGTTTGACCAAGGCCAGGCAGGCAGGGTTAAAAATCTCCGCAACGGTGATTCTCGGTCTCGGCGGTCAGACGCACTGGCAGGAGCATATTGACGCCACTGCCGATCTGGTGAACCAGGTGGAACTGGATTATCTGTCCACCTTGCAATTGATGCTGGACCCAATGATTCATGACGAATTTCATCGCAAGTTCCGCGAACCGTTTCAGGAACAGGATGATCGGGCGCTGCTGGCGGAACAGGTCCGGCTGATCGAGCGGCTGAATCCGCCCGTGCCGCTGGTGTTCCGCTCCAACCACGCCTCGAATGCGCTGGCGCTGGCGGGCGAGTTGCCACAGGATCGGGCAGTGTTGCTGGCGCAACTGGAACGGGCGCTGACCGGAGCGGTGCGGCTGCGCCCCGAATGGATGCGCGGCTATTGAATCAAGACGCCGCAGGCTATCAGAACGCTCTAAAATGCCGGGAAAAACCAACGAGCGGACTTTGGGGCGCTGCTGGCAGACCTGACGGGTATCGAGGGTTATATCAGGCCGCGATAGTGTCGCAGCTCTTACGGATGGCGGCCACAATCCGGTCTTCCAACTCAATGCGTTCGGCGAGTTGTTCGCCCAACTGCGCGAGATCCGCGCCCAAATCGGCAAGTTCTGCTTGAGACAGATCACCGTCGTAGCGGTCGTGGAAAGCCAGCGCCGCCTGGGTGGTGCGAGCGATGCGGGCATAGCAGCGCCGGGTGATCTCGCGGGCGCGGCGGTAGGGCGAATCGGTGGGCTGATCTTCCAGCGCCTGAAACACTTCAAACAACCCCAGCGCCAGATAGTCCACCAGGGCTTGCCGGAATCGTTGCAGCAGACGCGGAACCGACGCGGCGGGCGCAAAGGGTTGTTGCAGAGCGGCAAGTTTTTGAAACAGAACCAGGCTGTCCTGACGGGCGGTCAGTAGTTTGGTCACCAGGTCCGGCAGCGCCTTGCTGTGGACCAGGTCATCAGCGAACACGGTATTCATGACAAATCCTCCGGTTGGTGATAGGTGATCTTGCTTTTATTATGGCGCCGCTTCTTGCGAGAAGCCGCTTTATCCTATGCCACCCGCGCCCCGGTTTCCAACACCCGGAGACCAATTTCAGAGTGATTTGCTCACTATTTTATTGCGGAGATAAACCGGTAATGCCTGATCGGCGCTTACCCATGCGGTGCGCCGCTGTGGAGCAGCGGCCAGGCGGGCCACATCGCCGGCGCGTGGGCAGCGTTCGCCCTGCCAGCCGTTCATCGGCAGGCATCGCGCCAATACTGCGGCGTGGGCAGTCCATCCGTTGCCCACGCCAAACCAGTGGCCCGAAATCGGGGCGATGACGCTTTGCGGCGCGCAGACTTGCTCTTCGCCCAGGGGTTTGGCGCCACCATCAGCGACCGCGTAGACGCCCCAGTACACTTCACCCATGCGGGCATCCAGCACTGCCGCGATGCGCGAACAGCCCGTTTCCTGGGCCGCGCCCAACGCCAGCGCCGCCAGGGTCGAAATCGGGACGACAGGCAAATCGGCGGCGAAAGCGATGCCCTGAGCGATGCCCACCGCGATCCGCACTCCAGTGAACGCGCCCGGCCCGCGACCGAAGGCGATGGCGTCCAGTTGCAGCGGGGTTAAACCGGCCTCGGCCAGCACTGCTTCGATCATCGGCAGGATCAGGGCGGCATGACGGCACGGCGCCAGTTCGTAGCGTTCCAGCACCGCGCCGTCCACCCACACCGCAGCGGAGCAGGCTTCAGTGGCGGTATCCAGCGCCAGCAGTTTCATTCCGCCGATGCTCCAAAGGTTGACCCAATATTCATTCAGGCGCTTCAGGTTGTTTTGGCTGTTCACGCAGCCGGTTGAACTGTTCCTTCAATTTTTGCATCTCCGCACGCAATTTCTCCTGCCCAGCCGGATCGTCTGGCGGACTCGGCGAATTCGGCAGACTCGGTTGTATCTGGCGCACCGGCTCACCTACGGGTTGAATCACGCGCCGCTGCGAATCGTCCGGTCTTTCACGCCGCTGCGAATCGTCCGGTCTTTCGCGCCGCTGCGAATCGTCGGGTCTTTCGCGCCGCTCGTCGGAACGGCGCTGTTCCTCCCGCTTGCGGCGTTCCTCCCGCTTGCGTTCCCGTTCGCGCTCCACCTCCTGAATCCGGCGCTCCTGCTGGTACACATCCTGCCCGATCCGGTATTCGCGCAAAAAGGCCCATTCCAGTTGCGGCGGGCAAATCCCGGCATAGCCCGCGCCCTTGCGCCCTTCGTAAAAGCCGCGTTGCGGCGTACAGTAATCGCGAATGCCCTCTTCCCAGCCAGCGCGGTATGCATCCCGATCCGGCCTGATCCGGTGTTCCGCACAAGCCTGCCGGTGTTCGGCCAGCCGTTCCGGCGAGTAACCCGCCGCGCCGTCCTGCGCCCCGATCTCGTACCAGTTCCCGATCAGGCATTCTTCCCTGGACAGGGTGGCGCAGCCGCTGAGCGCCAGTGCGCCGCTCAGCCCCAGCAGGAAGAAATGCCGGGGTTGGCGACGGGCAACGTGGTTATCGCTGCCAATCCGGGACATTTTCATCTCCCCGATCCGGCCTGCCGCCACGCTGATGGGTAGCGCGCCAGATATCGCGCACATTGACGTACCAGGTGCCTCTGGAGAACTGACCCACAGCGTCGAGATTCACCCATCCCCAATCATCGCCCACTTTAATCTTATAATTTGGCCTGACTTTGATCCGGCGCCCATCCACAGCCAGCAAGGCCGTCTCTCCCGACTCGATCTCCCAGGAGTCGCCGATCCGCTCCCGCCGATGGGTCCACATGGTGACGCTGACCGTGTCCCGCCAGTCGTTGGTGACCTGAATTTGGCCGCGAGGCTGATCGCGGGAGCGCTCAGAATCAAACTGGGGGTATCTTTCCTGCGCGATAGCTCCACCCGGAGCCGCCAACAGCACAGTCGCCAGAATAGCCAGTATTTTGATCATCTTGGTCATGCACTAAGCCTCCGCATACGGTTTTGGAATGGATGGACATTCAAGAGGGAACACCCTTAATTCAGCCTGAACGCACGCGCATTCAGGAGCGTTTTCATAGTAGTAGGATTTTCGCCAAAAACCCTTCACTCGCCATCCCGGCGACAGCCTGTGCCTGGATGTCAGCATTCGCCGGAATAGCGGAAAGAGAAGGCTCCGAGTCGCTTGTGATCAGGATTTTGCACCGCTCTCGGCGCGCTCCCGCGCTCGCGCCCGCACGAACGCGGGACGGGCCAGCAATCGTGCGGCGTAAGCCGTCAAATTCTCATGCCCCAGCGGCAGCTTGACAACCTGCGCCCACGCCAGAGTGTGAGCGAGCAGGATATCAGCGGCGGTGAACCGGTCGCCGACGATAAATTCCCGCTGGCCGAGACCCGCCGCCAGCACTTTCGCCGCTATCCCAAATTCCCAGCGCGCAGTTTCAATAACCGCCGGAACCCGCAGGCGTTCGGGCAGCGCGAAGGTGTGCTTGGCGATGGTCCACAACGGCTGTTCCAGTTCGCTCAGGGCGAAATAGCACCATTGATCGTAGTGGGCGCGATCCTGAGTTCCGACCGGCGGCGTCAGTCGGGCCGATGGAAACAAGTCGCCGATGTAGGTGCAGATTGCGGCAGATTCGGTCAGGATGAATTCGCCATCCACCAGCGTGGGTACCTTGCCGCCAGGATTCAGCGCCAGATAGTCGGGCTGCCGCCCGGCCCCGGCCATGAGATTGACAGGGACGTATTCATACTCGGCGCCCACTTCTTCCAGCGCCCATACGGCCCGACTGGATCGGGTGTTTGCACAACCATAAATCGTCAGCATGATTTGGCGTTCTCCATCAATTTATTATGACATTGACGCTGGCGCCCCGGCCTTCAGGAATCCATTTCCCGTTTGCGCCGACCGGCCGTCCGGGGTTCCCGTTCGGCGGAGCCGGCTCTGGGACTTCGCGCTGCTCTTTCTCCTGCACTCGTCGGACGTCGCCTTGCCCTCTCCGGCTCAGAGGGGCCAAGGCGGCTGATATTCAGCGGACACTGCCGCACTCGCACTTTTTTGAGATGCTCGAAAATTTCAGCCGACATGCCATCCGGCAAATCCACGGTACTGTAATCCTCATGAATCTCGATGCGACCGATGTAGCGACTCTCAATGCCGGCTTCATTGGCGATAGCGCCCACGATGTTTTGCGGCGTCGCGCCGTGCTGGTGGCCCACTTCCAGCCGGTAGCGCATCATCGCCAGATCGGCGGATTCCTTGGCGCGATCCCGGCGCTGGGCTGGCCGCGCTTCCGACTCCGCCCGATGGTGGCCCTCTTGAGCCGGTTTCGAGTCGGCTGGCTTCGATCCGGCCACTTCCGGCGCTTGCAGCGGACGTTCGCGCTGCATCAGGTACGCCAGCGCGGCGGCGATGTCCTGAGCGCTAATCGCCTGTTCCTGCTCGATTTGGCCGACCACGTCGTGGAAAAAGCTCAAATCCTGCGCGGCCATGGTGTCGAGAATCTTCTGTTTGAAGCGGTTCAGGCGGTGGCCGGCGATCACGGCTTGAGTGGGCGGCTGCATCGGCGTGATCGGCTGACGGGTCGCCTTTTCGATGACGCGCAGCATCCGCATCTCGCGGGGGGCCACAAACAGAATCGCGGCGCCTGCTCGTCCAGCGCGCCCGGTGCGACCGATACGGTGGATGTAGGCTTCGGCATCGTAGGGAATGTCGTAATTAATGACGTGACTGATCCGCTGCACGTCCAGCCCCCGCGCAGCCACGTCGGTGGCGACCACGATATCCACGTTGTTGTTCTTGAGCTGTTCAACAGTGCGCTCGCGCAAGGCCTGGGTCATGTCGCCATGCAGCGCCGCGCAGGAGTAGCCCCGCGCTTCCAGCCGCTCCGCCAGCTCGGTGGCTGCGGTCTTGGTGCGCACGAACACCAGCGCCGCGTCCATATCCTCCACCTCCAGAATCCGGTTCAGGGCATCGAGCTTGTGCAGGCCGCTGACTTGCCAGTAGCGTTGATCAACCGTGGCGACGGTGGCGGTGCGGGTCTGAATCTTGACTTCGTGGGGTTCGCGCAGATGGCGATGCGCCACCCGCCGGATCGGTTCGGGCATGGTGGCGGAAAACAGCGCAATCTGCCGTTCCGGCGGGGTGCGCTCCAGAATCCAGTCCACATCGTCAATGAAGCCCATGCGCAGCATTTCGTCGGCTTCGTCCAGGACTACGCTGCGCAACCGGTCCAGCACCAGGGTTTCCCGGCGCAGATGATCCATGATCCGGCCTGGAGTGCCAACCACGACGTGCGCGCCGCGCCGCAGATGCCGAAGCTGAATCGTCATGCTCTGTCCGCCGTAGATCGGCAGCACATGAAAGCCGGGCAAGTGGCGGGCATAACTCTGGAAGGCTTCGGCGACCTGGATCGCCAGTTCGCGGGTGGGAGTCAGCACCAGCACCTGCGGCTGCCGCTCGGTCAAATCCAGCCGTTCCAGCAACGGCAGCGCAAACGCGGCGGTTTTGCCGGTGCCGGTTTGCGCTTGGCCGATCAGGTCGTGGCCGGCCAGGAGGTGCGGAATGCAGGCGGCCTGAATCGGTGAGGGGGATTCGTAGCCGACTTCTTTGAGCGTCTGGAGCAGCGGGGGCGAAAGCGCTAATTCTTCAAATTGAGCGATGGGGGATGACATGCCAAACAGTACCTTACGAGGAGGGTGCTTGCGGAGGGCAAGCACGAACAGAGAGATGCTGAACGGGAGCGATTCCTGCCTTGGCGGGCGATTTCAAACCAAACCGGAAGCAGGGCGCCGACGGCGGCGAAACTTAGTGATGATATGCCGACGCCAGATCAAATGTGCGACAACAAAAGTCAGAACTCCAGCCACTACGGCGGTCGCCATCGAGCCGACCAGCAGCGGCAGGCCAAACTCGCCGGCTTTTTGCAGCAGCCAGTCCAGCGAAGGTTCAAAGGCCCAGTCCGCTGGCGGCCTGCCCAGCAGCCATGCGCCGAAGCGGTAGTTGACAAAGGCAATGGGTGGCATGGTCAGCGGGTTACTGATCCAGACCATGGCCACGGCCACCGGCAGGTTGAACCGCAGCCGGATCGCGGTGATGGCGGCCAGCAGCATTTGCCATGGAAAGGGCACAAAGGCGTAAAACGCGCCCGCCGCCAATCCGTTCACGGTGCAGCGGCGGCTGAAATGCCACAGACGCGGGTCGTGCAGCAGGTCGCCGAGAAAGTGCAGGTTCTTGTGCGAGCGTAGTTGCTGGGGATTGGGCAGATGGCGTTGCAGAAACCGTTTCATAGTGGAAATCAAGCGGAGCCGACGATTGAGAGCGGGATAGCTTGGATAAATTCTGACCGCCTGTTCCATACTATACCGCTCCTGCCATGCGACTGGCTATCCGCATAACGGCTTAGCCGTCTTCAACTCCGTTGGAATCCGGTATTATTTTTTATAAATCAATAGGTAGCGATGGCTTTGCTGCTAATGTTCGCACCGGCATAACAACTATAGCAATCCTAAATGGGTTGTGGATGTAGCACGGGCATCCTGCCCGTCAACTCATCACGGGCAGGATGCCCGTGCTACGGCAAATTCCACAACTCAGATAGGAACACTATATGTATGGCTGGCAGGAAGAACCTTTCCAGATTTTGACGATATTGTCAGGCATTGACAGACAGCAGCCTAGCCACAATCTGTGACCCAACATCTTCATCTTCGAGAAGAAGATGTCCAGCCCCCACCACGAAATGGCTCTCGCAGTCAGGAATCAGCTTAGCGAACGCCTTGGCTGGGGCTATCGGCATCAAGGTATCCGACTCGCCATGCCACATGATTACCGGGATCGCCAACTTGCTCAGATCGAGCCGCCAGGGTCGCGATATGAGGAGCATGTCACGATAGGCGCCATCACCGCCTTGCCGGAATGCTTCCTTCAAATGCAGCATGATCTCGTGCGTGCGTCCTGTTCCGTTTGCGCCATCGAAAATACGCCGATCCCATTCACAGAATTGAGATAACATATTCCGCATAAATTGCTCAGGGCTTTTTCTTACAGCGTGCGCATAGTCGGCAAAAAGAATTCTCAAAATAAATGGCGCGTACATTGCCAGAAAGAAGACAATCCTGTTTCCCAATCCCATGCCTGTCAATGATTGCAGCGCCTCTGGTGGAGTCGCGCTGGCAATGAGCGTCGCGGACAAAACCCGTTTGGGCAGGTTTATCGCGCAGGCAAGAGCGTAAGGGCCTCCACCCGATTCACCCGCAACGTGAAACTGATGAAAGCCAAGATGGTCGGCCAATTCCCCGATGTCCGTTGCCCAGCTTTCTATCGTTCGTTCTGGATTTCGGTCAGAAAGACCATACCCAGGGCGTTCCGGCGCAATAACGAAGGCTCCATATTTTTTGAATAAACCCCCATTCTCCAACCCGAATATTCTTGATCCGGGCGTTCCATGAAAAAACATGATCGGTATGCCGTTTTCCTCTCCGCAGACGGAATATCCGAGGGTTCTTCCGTCATCCAGTTTCATGGTGTTGTCCTGCATCGGTCTGTCTCTCCAGTCGCCAAAATGATGCATTAACCTATGGCGCTAATTTAATTCAAATCGCCAAATCGCCGATTAGCCGCACCGAAGCGCCATCCAGATGTTCGAGAAATAATGCTGCCAATCGCTGCCCGCGTTTCAGCCATCCGGTTGGTTGGTCACTTAGCAGCAGCGCGGCACTCCAGCCCAATCCCACAGCCGGGGTGTCCAGCGCCAGGTTACGACTTGTCCTGACGACCCAAAAGCATTAGTATTCTCTAATATACCTGCTCTGCAACCCGTCAGGTTCAAGGGAAACCGCCATGCCCATACCCGCTCGTTCGTTTCTGTTGTGGTGCCTGCTGTCCACCGCGCCGGGGCTGTCCGCTGCTGAATTGCCATTTTCGGTCGCCAAAGCCCAACTGCAAACTCTGCCCAGCGAACACGTTCTCGACGGCGTGGTTGAAGCGGTGAATAAAAGCACCGTCTCCGCCCAGACCGCCGGTCGAGTCGAAGAAATCATGGTGGATGTCAATGACTTCGTGCCGCAGGACGCGCCGATCCTCCGCCTGCGCAACACTGAGCAGCGCGCCGGTCTCGACCAGGCCCAGGCCAATCTGCGCGAAGCTCAGGCGCGTTTTACCGAGGCTCAGGAACGTACCGGCATCGATCAGGCCCAGGCCAATCTGCGTGAGGCGCAAGCCCGCCTCCTTGAAGCCCAGGCCGAATACAACCGCATTCGCAACGTCTACGAAAAACAGATGGTTTCCAAGGCGCAGATGGATACGGTTACCGCCACTCTCGACACCGCCAAAGCGCGACTCGAAGCCGCGCAAGCCGGAGTCGCCCAAGCCAGGGATGCGCAACGCGCCACTCTTGACGCGGCCAAAGCGAGGCTCGAAGCTGCGCAAGCCGGAGTCGCCAAAGCCAGGGAATCGTTCAGCTACACCACGATTAACGCCCCCTACAGCGGCATTGTGCTGGAGCGCCATGTCCAGGTCGGCGAAACCGTCCAGCCCGGCAAACCGCTGATGACCGGATTTTCGCTCGACGAATTACGGGTGATGACCGATGTGCCGCAACGGCTGATTACGCCGGTGCGCCAGTACAGCCAGGCGCGAATCCTGCGACCGCATGATGGCAAGAGCATCCCTGCTGCGAAACTGACGTTCTTCCCCTACGCCGATCCGCAAAGCAATATCTTCAAGGTCCGTATCTACCTGCCCAAAAAGACTGAGGGCCTCTACCCCGGCATGTTCGTCAAGACCGCCTTCCAAGTCGGTGCGGCGGAGCGCCTGACCGTGCCCCGCCAGGCGCTGGCCCAGCGCGGCGAAGTGAGCGGAGTCTATGTGGTCCGGGATGGATACGTCAGCCTGCGCCAGGTGCGGCCAGGCCGGATCGAGGGCGAGGTCGTCGAAATTCTGGCTGGACTGGAACCGGGCGAAACCGTGGCGCTGGACCCGATCAAGGCTGGCGTTTATCTCAAGGAACAGCAGCAGCGGACCGTGGGGAAGTGAGGTGAAATGAGCGATGCCGCCGAACCACGCCTTGGTCTGTCCGGGGCGATTGCGAAAAAATTCCTGCTGAGCGAGATCACGCCGCTGCTGGCGCTGGTGGGGCTGTTGCTGGGCGTGTTCGCAGTGCTGGTCACGCCGCGCGAGGAAGAACCGCAGATCAACGTGACCTTCGCCAACGTCTTCATCCCCTTCCCCGGCGCCGCCGCTCAGGAGGTGGAAAGGCTGGTCAGCAGTCCGGCTGAACAGATGCTTGCGGAAATCGAGGGTGTGGAACACATCTACTCGGTATCGCGGCCCGGTATGGCGGCGCTGACCGTGCAATTCAAGGTTGGCGAACCGCGCACTGACGCCATCGTCCGGCTGTATAACAAGCTCTATTCCAATGCGGACTGGCTGCCGCTCAACCTCGGCGTCGGACAACCCATCGTTAAGCCCAAGGGAATTGACGATGTGCCNNCCGGATCGGGTAGTGCGGGTGCGCTTCGATCCGGCCAGGCTGTCCGGCTATGGACTGGCGCTGAGCGATCTGCGCCGTGCGCTGCAAGCCGCCAATGCGTCCACCGACGCCGGGGCGCTGGTCAGCGACAACCGCGAAATCCCGGTGCAGGCCGGCAGTTTTCTGGTGGACGCAGCGGACATCGGCAGTCTGGTAGTGGGCCTGCACCAAGGCGCGCCGGTCTATCTGGCCGATGTCGCCGATGTCGCCCTGGGACCGGATCAGCCGGAGCGCTATGTGTGGCTGGGCACCGGGCCAGCGGCGCAAGCCAGCGGAATCAACATCCGGGGCGAATTCCCCGCCGTGACGCTCGCCATTGCCAAGAAGCCCGGCGAGAACGCGGTGCAAATTGCCGATCAGGTGCTGGCGCGGGTCGCGCAACTCCAGGGCACCGTCATCCCCGAAGGCGTCAACGTCACCGTCACCCGCAACTACGGCGTCACCGCCAACGACAAGGCGATGACCTTAATCACCAAGCTGATCTTCGCCACCGGGCTGGTGATCGCACTGGTGCTGGCGGCGCTGGGCTGGCGCGAGGCGTTTATCGTCGGCGCGGCGGTGATCCTGACTCTGACCATTACCCTGTTCGCCTCTTGGGCCTGGGGTTTCACCCTCAACCGGGTGTCGCTGTTCGCGCTGATTTTCTCCATCGGCATCCTGGTGGACGACGCCATCGTGGTGGTGGAGAACATTCACCGCCATATCCAGTTGGGCGGGCGCAGTCTGGTGGAAGCGATCCCGCTGGCGGTGGACGAGGTCGGCGGCCCAACCATCCTGGCGACCTTCACCGTAATCGCCGCCCTGCTGCCGATGGCGTTCGTCTCCGGGCTGATGGGGCCATACATGAGTCCGATCCCGATCAACTCCAGCATGGGCATGTTGATCTCGCTGGCGGTGGCCTTCGTATTCACGCCGTGGCTGACGTACAAGGTGTTGCGGCGGGTGGTGGAAAAACATCAACCCTCGCCTCCAGCTCCTCTCCCGCACGGCGAGGAAGGTGAGGAAGGCAAGGGGAGCGAGGATTTCGCGCATCGGCTGTTCCGGCGCGTGGTCGGGCCATTCCTGCGTGGAAATCGTGGCCGACCCTTGCGCTGGCTGCTGGGCATTGGCGTGCTGCTGCTGATCGGCGGTTCGGTCAGCCTCGCCTATGTCCAGCTCGTAGTGCTGAAGATGCTGCCCTTCGATAACAAATCGGAATTCCAGGTGATTGTGGATATGCCGGAAGGGACGACGCTGGAACAAACGGCGCGGGTGCTGGGCGAGCTGGGCCGCTTTCTGTCCACGGTCGAGGAAGTGACCGACTATCAGGTTTATGCCGGCGCCGCCGCGCCGATCAACTTCAACGGCCTGGTGCGGCAGTATTACCTGCGGGCCGGCGCCAACGTCGGCGATATTCAGGTCAATCTGGCGGACAGGAAACACCGCCAGCGCAAGAGCCACGAAATTGCGCTGGCGGTGCGCGGTCCGTTGCAGGAAATCGGCAAGAGACATAACGCCAATGTCAAGGTGGTGGAAGTGCCGCCCGGCCCGCCGGTGATGGCGCCGCTGGTGGCCGAAGTCTACGGGCTGAACTACCCCGGCCAGATTCAGGCGGCCCAGCAGGTGCGCGCCGTATTCAGCGCCACGCCGGACATCATTGATGTGGACGATACCGTGGAAGCGCCCGCCGAGCGGTTGATCGCTCATGTGGACCGGGCAAAAGCGGCCTTGCTGGGCGTATCGCAACAGGCGGTCGCCGCCGACCTCAACACCGCGCTGCGCGGCGAGGATGTGAGTTATTTACACTCCGCCAGCGCCAAGTACCCGATTCCGTTGCGGCTGGAACTGCCCACCGCCGATAAAGCCGCTCTCGCTGATGTGCTGAGCCTGAAAACCCGCAGTCAAAGCGGGCCTCTGGTGCCGCTGTCGGAAATCGTGGACGTNNAACCAATCCATGGGTGGCGGCAAGCTGGAGCAGTTCTTTATCCGCCAGCCGGACAATCCTTATGGCTATAGCCTGAAATGGGACGGCGAGTGGCAGATCACGTATGAAACCTTCCGCGACATGGGCATCGCCTACGGGGTGGGGATGATTCTGATCTACCTGCTGGTCGTCGCGCAGTTCCGCTCCTACCTGGCCCCGCTGATCATCATGGCGCCGATTCCGCTGACCCTGATCGGGGTGATGCCGGGCCACGCCCTGCTCCACGCCCAGTTCACCGCGACCTCGATGATCGGCATGATCGCGCTGGCCGGGATTATTGTCCGCAATTCGATCCTGCTGGTGGACTTCATCAATCTGGAAGTGGCGAACGGCGTAGCATTTCAGGAAGCCGTGATCCGCTCCAGCGCAGTGCGGGCCAAGCCGATTATCCTGACTGCACTGGCGGCCATGCTCGGCGCGCTGTTCATCCTCGACGACCCCATCTTCCGGGGCCTGGCGATCTCGCTGATCTTCGGGATTATGGCGTCCACCCTGCTGACGCTGGTGTTCATTCCGGTGCTGTATTACGCCGCGTTTCGGCGACGGCTGGAGGAGCAGGTCTCCGTGG
>DEHY01000195.1:5418-14236 GCA_002352185.1 Competibacteraceae bacterium UBA2788 | reverse complement strand
AGGAAGGGCTGATCTATCGCGGCCAGCGGCTGGTGAACTGGGATCCGGTGCTGCATACCGCCGTGTCGGATCTGGAAGTCGTCAGCGCGGAGGAAAACGGCTTTCTCTGGCACATCCGTTATCCGCTGGCCGAAGGGGGCGGCGATTTGATCGTCGCCACCACCCGCCCGGAAACCATGCTCGGCGATACCGCTGTCGCGGTGCATCCCGACGATGAGCGGTACCGGCATTTGATCGGCCTGCATGTCGCCCTGCCGTTGACGGATCGCCTAATCCCGATCATCGCTGACGAGTATGTGGACCCCAGCTTCGGCACCGGCTGCCTCAAGATCACCCCGGCGCACGATTTCAACGACTACGCGGTCGGCCAGCGTCACCAGTTGCCGCTGATCAATATCTTCACCGCTGACGCCAAAATCAACGACAACGGCCCGGAAAAGTACCGTACTCTGGATCGCTTCGAGGCGCGCAAACGCATCGTCGCTGATCTGGAAGCGCTGGGACTGATGGAAGAAATCAGGCCGCACAAGCTGATGGCGCCGCGTGGCGACCGCAGTCACGCCATCGTCGAGCCGTTCCTGACCGATCAGTGGTACGTCAAAACCGCGCCGCTGGCCGGTCCCGCCATTGCGGCGGTCAAGACCGGCAAGATCAAATTTATCCCGGAAAATTGGGAAAAGACCTATTTCGACTGGATGAACCGGATTGAAGACTGGTGCATCAGTCGGCAAATCTGGTGGGGCCACCGCATTCCCGCTTGGTACGACGAACAGGGGAAGGTCTACGTCGGGCGCGATGAGGCGGAAGTTCGGGAAAAGCACCGGCTCGGAGCGAATGTAAGCCTTGCTCAAGACCCCGATGTGCTGGACACCTGGTTTTCCTCGGCGCTGTGGCCGTTTTCGACCCTCGGCTGGCCAGAGCAAACCGATGCGCTCAAGACCTTCTACCCGACCAGCGTGCTGGTCACGGGCTTCGACATCATCTTCTTCTGGGTGGCCCGGATGATCATGATGGGCCTGAAGTTTATGGGCGACGTGCCGTTCCGGGAGATTTACATCCACGGCCTGGTGCGCGATCAGGACGGTCAGAAGATGTCGAAATCCAAGGGCAACGTACTCGACCCGCTGGATATCATTGATGGCGTGACTCTGGAAGATTTGGTCGCCAAGCGCACCACCGGGCTGATGCAACCGCAAATGGCTCCACGCATCGAAAAAGCCACCCGCACCCAGTTTCCGGCGGGCATTCACGCTCACGGCACCGACGCGCTGCGCTTCACGTTCGCCGCGCTGGCGACCACGGGCCGCGACATCGTATTCGATATGGGCCGGGTGGAAGGCTACCGCAATTTTTGCAACAAGCTGTGGAACGCCGCCCGCTATGTGCTGATGAATACCGAAGGCAAGGATACCGGCCTGAACGGCGGCGAGATTGAACTCAGCCCGGCGGATCGCTGGATTCGGTCGCGGCTGCAACAGACCCTTGCCGACGCCAACGCGGCGGTGCAGGGTTATCGCCTCGATCAACTGGCGCAGGCCATCTACGAGTTCACCTGGAACGAGTATTGCGACTGGTATCTGGAGCTGTCCAAGCCGGTGCTGACGGATCCCGCCAGTTCCGAAGCGGCGCAGCGCGGTGCCCGGCAAACTCTGGCGCAGGTGCTGGAAACCCTGTTGCGACTGCTGCATCCGCTGATGCCGTTTATTACTGAGGAAATCTGGCAGAAGGTTGCGCCGCTCGCCGGGAAAATCCCCCCCAACCCCCCTTTGGCAAAGGGGGGTGGCGAAGGCGGGGGGATTTCCGTCATGCTCCAGCCCTACCCGGAGGCTGACAGCGCCCAGGTGGACGCGGTAGCGGAGGCGGATATTGAATGGCTGCAACACTTTCTGCTGGGGGTGCGCCGCATCCGCGCCGAAATGAACATTGCTCCCGGCAAGCTGCTCCCGGTGCTGCTGCAACACGGCGCGGATATGGATCGGGAGCGGCTGGAGCGGCATCAACGGGCGATCACGACCTTGGGTCGGCTAGAATCCATCGCCTGGCTGGGTGCGGATGAGCCGACGCCGGATTCCGCCACCGCGCTGGTGGGCGGCATGAACATCCTGATCCCGATGGCCGACCTGATCGACAAGACGGCGGAAAGCGCCCGCCTTGAAAAAGAGATCGCCAAGCTGCGCAAGGAAGCGGAGCGCGGCGTCGCCAAACTGAGCAATGCCGATTTTATTGGGCGCGCACCGGCGGCGGTGGTCGAAAAGGAACGCGCCCGCGCCGTGGAACTCCAACACGCCGTAGCCAAGCTGGAACAGCAATTGACGCGCATCCGGCAACTATGAGTTTTGAACTCACTCCCGATATCGAGACAAGGAACCGATCATGGAATCGCAAGAATCTGGAACCATAAAAAAGCCGAATCTGGGCAAAACAGTAACTAAGGTCGCCACGCTTTACCACCCGCGCACTTGGAAAGAGAAAGGGTTATGGTGGACCGCCGGCCTGTTTCTGGTCACTTACGTCATCGTATTCGTCGTGCTTGGCTTCATCTGGTCGCGTTCGCCCGGTGAATTCGATGTCTGCGAGAACGCGCTGGCTCTGGATCAAAGCAACGGGAAGCAGTTTGAGGCATGCGGCAATAATCTGCCTGAAGACAAGAAGAGCCAGAAAAAGCCCGTCGCGGGTTATGTGACCACCGCTACCACCATCCGCATCGCCGAGACCCTGCTGGACAAACCGGGCGGTTATCTGAGCAACGACATCACCCCGCCGGGCGTCTATCTGGATAACATCCCGAACTGGGAATTCGGCGCGCTGACCGAACTGCGCGATCTGACCCGCTCGCTGCGCAACGAATTCAGCCGCTCCCAGACCCAGTCGGTCGAGGACAAGGACTTGCAGGTGGCCGAGCCGAAGTTCAATTACGACTCAAACTCCTGGATTCTGCCGTCCACCGAATCGGAATACCGCGCCGGGATCGAGGCGCTCTACCATTATCTGAACCGGCTTGCTGACGAAAAAGCCTACGACGGCCAGTTTTTCACCCGCGCCGACAATCTCAGCGCCTACCTGCAAGTGGTCGAGAAGCGGCTGGGCAGTCTGGCGCAACGGTTGGCAGCGGGCGTCGGCCAGACCCGCTTCAATGTGGATCTGGCCGGCGATCCCAACGCCCGCCAGTCCACCCCGACTCCGGCCCAGTCTCAAGTCAAAACGCCGTGGCTGAAAATCGACGATGTGTTCTTCGAGGCGCGGGGCTATACCTGGGCGCTGGTGCATACCCTGAAGGCGCTGGAAGTGGATTTTGGCGACGTACTCGCCAATAAGAACGCGCTGGTTTCGGTTAAGCAGATTATTCGTGAGCTGGAGAATACCCAGGCGTTTATCTGGAGTCCGATGATCCTCAATGGCACCGGTTTCGGCCCCATCGCCAATCACTCGCTGATCATGGCTTCGTATATCTCCCGCGCCAACGCCGCGATCATCGATCTGCGCAATCTGCTGTTGCAGGGTTAAGATGGCGGACTTCAATACCCACCTGATGGGGGCGGCCACAGTCAGCGGGCTGGCGGCCACCGTGCTGGTGATGACCGGCATGGCGCCCCATCAGGCGGTGGTCGGCTATTTCGTGCTGGGCGTGATCGGCGGAGTGCTGCCGGATATTGATTCGCCGACTTCCGTTCCCATCCGCATTACCTTCAACGTGCTGGCGGTGGTGGCGGGTTTTCTGCTGGTGTTTACCTTCGGCGCCCGCTATTCACTGCTGGAACTGATCATTTTGTGGCTGGGCTGCTACTTTGGCATTCGTTACGGCCTGCGCAAATTGTTCACCCGGTATACTACCCATCGCGGGCTGATTCACTCCATTCCAGCGGGCGTCGGCTTTGGCCTGGCGACCGTCGCTCTCGCTTATCACGGGTTTAACGCGGCGGCGGCTCATGCCTGGACCTGTGGCGCATTCGTTACTGTGGGGTTTCTGGTTCACCTGCTGCTGGATGAGTTCTATAGCGTCAATCTGTATGGGAAAAAGATGCTGAAGAACTCCTTTGGCACCGCATTCTGTCTGGGCAGTTTCAATCAGCCGGTGGGCACGGCAACGCTCTATCTGGCGGTCATCGGATTGTTTCTGCTCTGCCCCTCGCCCCGGCCCTTCGCCGATCTGGTTGTGGATCGGGTCCACTCAGGGAACATGATTCAACGGTTGTTGCCCGGCGAGACCTGGTTTCCGGGATTTTTGCGCCGGGTCACTCCGTCCGGGCTGACGAATCGGTGAGCGACGGACTGGGCAGCGCAGCTATCATTTATCCCCGCCAATATCTACGGGATCCGCTTCCATCCACGCCCGAAACCGGGTCAGCAGCCACAGGCCCGGAATCGTCGCCGCCATGCAGAACAAAAAAAAGCCTTCCCAGCCCAGCCATTCGGCCAGATAGCCGGTCGGAGTGTTGACGATCACCCGTGGAACCCCCATCAGGCTGCTTAACAGAGCGTACTGGGTGGCGGTAAATTTCCTGTTGGTCAGCGTCGCCATGAAGGCGACATAAGCCGTGGTCGCCATGCCGCTGAACAGATTTTCGCTGCTGATCGCCAGCGCCAGCCCCGGCACGCTGTGGCCGAGCCGCGCCAGAATGACGAAGCCGCTCAGCCCTATGGCCTGCAACACTCCGAACAGCCACAGCGCGCGGTACATGCCCAGCCGCAGAATCAGCACCCCGCCAATCAGCCCGCCAATGACCGTCGCCCAAAATCCGAACAGCTTGACCACGGCGCCAATCTCGGTCTTGCTGAAGCCAAGATCCAGATAGAACGGGGTAGTCATCTGACTGGCCATCATCTCGCCGACCTTGTACAGCAGCACAAACAGCAAAATCAGCACCGCATCCTGCCGGGAGAAATACTCCGCGAACGGTTGCACCACCGCCTCCCGCAAGGTCCGGGGCGCGCCTGACGCCACCAAGGGTTCGACGCAGAACAGGGTCGTAATCAGCCCAGGCAGCATCGCCGCCGCCATTACCCAATACACCGCCTGAAATGGGATGAAGTCGGCCAGGATCAGCCCGCCGCCGGACGCCAGCAGCATCCCTACCCGATAGCCGTTGACGTAGAATGAAGCGCCCAGGCCCTGCTCATCATCAGCCAGCGATTCGCGCCGATAAGCGTCAATCACGATGTCCTGCGAGGCCGAGAAAAAGGACACCAGAAACGCCGCCAGCGTCACCAGCGGCAGACTTTGCGCCGGGTCGGTGAAACCCAGTCCCGCAATGGTCGCGATCAGCGTTAACTGGATCAACAGCAGCCAGCCGCGCCGCCGACCCATATTGGCAATCGGAACGAAGCGGTCCAGCAGCGGCGCCCACAGGAATTTCAGCGTGTAAGGCAGACCCACCAGGGCAAACAGGCCGATGGTGCCGAGATCCACGCCGGTTTCCTTCAGCCAGGCTTGCAGCACCGATCCGGTGGCGAGCAACAGCGGCAACCCGGACGAAAAGCCCATCAGCAGCGCGGTCAACATACGGCCACTGCCGCAAATCCGCAGAATGTCCCGATTGGAATGCCGGGGGGCATCAGAAGGTCTAGTCATAATCCGGTATGAACTCGGTGATATTGCGGTGATTGTATTCTGCGCGGTGTTGAGCGGAATTGAAGCCTGGGCCGGGACAGGGCGCACGGTGCCTGGTGCCTGGTATCATCCGGCAGGTTTTGCAGACTGATCCTCGTCGCGGGACCTTCGGGCGCAGCGGTTCGGCGCGGATTCAGTGTAGCTCCCCATCAGAGCGAACCGGTCTCAACGGTCTGGAATCCATATTGAGCCTTTACGCATTGGCGATAGAGCCGGGATTGTGGATCATGCCTGGTCACTGGAGGAAATTGCGCAACTTGTGTCTGATCCGGTCGCCAAGCCGAGCCGCCTCTGCAAGAAATCGCAACGACTCGCTGCAATTTCAGGCCGAGACACTGCCGCGCTGTTACACTGCTTGCCAGAGTTTCAGCTTGATGCTATATTGATCCTCTCTGATGCGGGGTGGAGCAGTCCGGTAGCTCGTCGGGCTCATAACCCGAAGGTCGTAGGTTCAAATCCTGCCCCCGCTACCAAAGTTTTTCAGGAAGCCCGTCAAGGGCTTTTTTTATGCGGCTGTTCCCGATATTACCCTGTCCAGCGCAGAGTTGCTGATGGTTTGCGTCAGGTGGCGGTGAGCGAATCTCTGGAGCGGACAGGCGGTCTGGCGCAGGCGGCGCTCAGCTTTGTTTCAGCCCTGTTTTGCGCTGCGCGAGTCAGGCAGGTGGTCGGACGAGTGGGCCGTAGGCCCATTTTTTATTTTTGTGATGCTCAAGATGCGCCAGGATCTGCAGACGCTCAGTCGAAGCTTAGCCACCGTGGTCGAATCCATGGGTTATGAACTGGTTGGGGTGGAATTTCACCCTCACCGCACCAACGCCCTGTTGCGGGTCTACATCGACAGCGCAAGCGGTATTACCCTGAACGACTGCCAGCGAGTCAGCCACCAGCTAAGCGGAGTGTTGGAAGTCGAAGATCCGATTGAAGGGCGATACAACCTGGAGATCTCCTCGCCTGGACTGGAACGCCCGCTATTCAAGGCGGAACACTTTGTCCGCTTCGCCGGTTCGGAGGTGCGGATTCAGTTGCGGGAGTTGCTGGATGGGCGGCGGAAACTGATTGGACGGTTGCTGGGAATGCGCGATGACGATGTAGTGATCATTGATAACGCGGGCCGGGAGTGGCGGGTGCCGCTGGAGCGGATTGAAAAAGCCAGGCTGGTTCCTGAACTCTGAACTACGGAACGGCGTGCGGATCCGGCTAGGAGGCAGAGCGATATGCGCGGTAAAGACAGCAAAGACAGCAAAGANNAGCAAAGACAGCAAAGACAGCAATAAAGATAAGGAAGGCAATAAAGAGATTCTGTTGGTCGTGGATGCTGTCTCCAATGAGAAGGGTGTCAACAAGGAGATTATCTTCAACGCCTTGGAAATAGCGCTGGCGTCGGCGGCCAAGAAGCGTTACCAGGGCGATCCCGACGTGCGGGTGGCGATTAACCGGCGCACCGGCAACTATGACACCTTCCGGCGCTGGCTGGTCGTGGCCGACGCCGCCCGGATTGAAAACCCGGATCGGCACATGGCCTTGAGCGACGCTTGCCGGATTCGGGCGGACGCTCAGGATGGCGATTATGTAGAGACCCCGCTGGAAAACGCCGATTTTGGCGGTCGCATTGCCGCCCAGACCGCCAAGCAGGTCATCGTTCAAAAGGTGCGGGATGCCGAACGCGCTCAGATCGTGGACGCCTACCTGCATCGCAAGGGCGATTTAATCAGCGGTACGGTCAAGCGGCTGGAGCGCGGCGACGTTATTGTGGATGTCGGCGGCAGCGTCGAGGCCAGGGTTGCCCGCGAGGATCTGATCCCTCGGGAGTCGTTCCGGATCGGCGAGCGGATGCGCGGTTATCTGAAGGACGTGCGCGCCGAGAGTCGTGGCCCCCAGCTTTTCATCAGCCGGGTAGCGCCGGAATTCCTGATGGCCCTGTTTACGCTGGAAGTGCCTGAGATCAACCAGGGTCTCATCGAGATCAAGGGTGCAGCCCGCGATCCCGGTTCGCGATCCAAGATCGCGGTTAAAAGCAAGGATACGCGCATCGATCCCATCGGCGCATGCGTGGGTATGCGCGGCGCGCGCGTGCAGAGCGTCACCAACGAGCTGTCCAGCGAGCGGGTGGACATCGTGCAGTGGGATGACGATCCGGTTCGCTTCGTCATGAACGCCATGTCGCCGGCTGAGGTTGAGTCGGTTATCGTGGATGAAGACACGCACAGCATGGACATCATCGTCGCCGATGAGAAGCAACTGGCCCAGGCTATTGGCAAGGGCGGTCAAAACGTGCAGTTGGCCAGCAGGCTGACGGGATGGATCCTGAATGTGATGACGCGAGACCAGGCGCAGGCTCGACGCGGTCAGGAGGACGAAACCCTGCAGCGCATGTTCATGGAGCAGTTGGAGGTCGATGAAGACATCGCGGCTATTCTGGTGCGCGAGGGATTCGCCAGCATCGAGGAAGTAGCCTACGTGCCGGCTCATGAGATGCTGGAAATTCCTGAATTTGATGCGGAGATCGTCGAAGAGCTGCGTGGACGGGCGCGTGATGTGTTTTTGACGCGCGCGATTGCCGCTGAGGAACGGCTTGGCAACGCCCGTCCGTCCGAAGAACTGTTACGCATGGATGGCATGGATGAGGAATTGGCGTTCACGCTGGCCAGCAGCGGGATCGCGACGATGGACGACCTGGCCGAATTGTCGGTGGACGATCTGAATGAGATCGCCGGACTGGATGACGAGCGCGCTGCGAAGCTGATCATGACGGCGCGCGCGCCTTGGTTTTTGAAGAACGAGCGGTAGGATTGGCTCGTCCTGGGGGTATTGAATGACGGACGTAACGGTCAAACAGTTTGCGACGGTGGTCGGCATACCGGCAGATCGTCTGCTGGAGCAGTTTGCCGAGGCAGGCATTGCCGTCGCTGGAGCGGATACGGCGATCACGGAAAAACAGAAGCTGGATTTGCTGGCGCACCTGCGCAAGAGTCACGGTAACCTGCCGACGCCAGGTGTGGCCGAGCCCAGGAAAATCACGCTCAAACGGAAAACCCACAGCGAAATCAAGATGGCGGGTGGCACGGCTGGACAGGTCAAAACCGTGAGCGTCGAAGTGCGCAAGAAGCGCACCTACGTCAAACGCAGCCTGGTCGAGGATGAAGCCGCGCAGCGCCGCGAACCTGAAGTCCAGACCAAAGCGCCGGTTCCAGTAGCGCCGCCGGTGGCGGA
>DEHY01000195.1:0-5360 GCA_002352185.1 Competibacteraceae bacterium UBA2788 | reverse complement strand
GTCTGACCCCAGTGTGCGCCGCCGCTCGGAATCACCGGATGATCGACGCAAACCGACGGATCGACCTGCGGCGCCCCGTCCGTCTGAGGCGCGTGCGCGTCGGCCTGCCGATTCAGGCGCAACTGCGACTCCGGGGCAACGGCGCCCTGCCGCAGGTGGATCTGCGGCGGAAGTCAGAACCCGACCGCAGCCTGCGCCAACCGTGGATGCCAAGCCTAGAAAGCGTCCCGAGGGATCTGCCCCAGGTAAGCGGCGCGGCGAGACTGAAGCGCCCCGGCGCCGGGAAGGCGAGAACGAGGCGGAGCGCCTGTCGCGGCATGGGCGTGGCGATCAGGCGGGATCTGACCGGTCGGATCGCCGCCGCCCCAGGAAAGCCAAGGCGGCTAAAGTCGCCGCGCCGGCGCAGCGGCATGGTTTCGCCAAGCCTACCGCCCCGATGGTGCGCGAAGTGACCCTGACCGAAACCATCAGCATTGCCGATCTGGCGCAAAAGATGTCGGTCAAGGCCACTGAGGTGATCAAGACCTTCCTGAAAATGGGGCTGATGGTCACGATCAATCAAGTCATTGATCAGGAAACCGCCGCCCTGGCGGTCGAGGAAATGGGGCATACCTATAAGCTGCTCCGGGACAACGCGCTGGAGGAAGATCTGACAGCCGGTTCCGGCAGCAACGAGACCTTGCCGCGTCCACCGGTGGTCACCATCATGGGTCATGTGGACCACGGTAAAACCTCGCTGCTGGATTACATCCGCCGCACCCGGGTCGCAGCGGGCGAGGCCGGCGGCATTACCCAGCATATTGGCGCCTATCATGTCGGCACTCAAAAGGGTGTGGTGACTTTCCTGGATACGCCGGGTCACGCCGCATTTACCGCCATGCGTGCGCGTGGCGCCAAGGCGACGGATGTGGTGGTGCTGGTGGTGGCCGCCGACGACGGCGTGATGCCGCAGACCCTGGAGGCGATTCAGCACGCCCGCGCCGCCGGAGTGCCGGTAGTGGTCGCCGTCAACAAGATGGATAAGTCCGGCGCCGATCCGGATCGGGTCAAGAGCGAGCTGTCGGCGCAAGGCGTCATTTCCGAGGAATGGGGCGGCGACACCCTGTTTACCTACGTTTCTGCCAAAACCGGCATGGGCGTTGATGAACTGCTGGATAAAATCCTGGTGCAGGCCGAGGTGCTGGAACTGAATGCGCCAGTGGATGGCCCGGCTAAAGGCGTGGTGATCGAATCGCGGCTGGATAAGGGCCGTGGGCCGGTGGCGACCGTGCTGGTGCAGAGCGGCACCTTGCGCAAGGGCGACATGATTCTGAGCGGACGCGAATACGGTCGAGTGCGCGCCATGCTCAATGAAACCGGTCAGGGCATCAGCGAGGCCGGGCCTTCAATTCCGGTGGAGGTGCTGGGCCTGTCCGGCACTCCCAAGGCCGGCGACGAGGTGATCGCGATCACCGACGAGCGCAAGGCCCGCGAAATCGCGCTGTTCCGGCAAGGCAAGGCCCGTGAGGAACAGACCCGGAAGCCGGTGATGGACATTGAAGGGATTTCCAAACAGTTCGAAGCGGGGTTGGTCAACACCCTCAACGTGGTGCTCAAGGCTGACGTGCAGGGTTCCGCCGAGGCGATTGTAGATGCGCTGACCCGGCTGTCCACCGCCGAGGTGCAGGTCAAGATCGTCGCCAGCGGCGTGGGCGGGATCAACGAGTCTGACGTAAATTTAGCCAAGACTTCGAGCGCTGTCTTGATTGGTTTCAATGTGCGCGCCGACAACGTCGCCAAGAAACTGGCGGATGAAGAAGGACTGAAGCTGCACTACTACAGCATCATTTACGAATTGATCGACGACGTGAAGCGCGCCATGGTCGGTATGCTCAAGCCGGAGTTTAAGGAGCAGATCATTGGCTTGGCTGAAGTGCGCGGCGTATTTCGCTCGCCCAAGTTCGGCGTGGTGGCGGGCTGCATGGTGGTGGATGGAGTCGTGCGCCGCAGCAATCCGATTCGGGTCTTGCGCAACCATGTGGTGATCTTTGAAGGCGCGCTGGATTCGCTGCGGCGCTTCAAGGATGACGTCAGCGAAGTGCGCGCCGGAATGGATTGCGGCATGGGGGTAAAAAATTACAACGACATCCGCGAGGGCGACCATATCGAGGTCTTCGAGCGGGTGCAGGTGGAACGCACCCTGTAAGGGGTGTGGTGTGATGGGGCGAAGCTGAACCATGGCGAACGTAAATCCGCGCATCCGCCGGATCGGTGAACAGATTCGCCGGGAGCTGGCGGAACTCATCCGCACCGAGCTGCACGATTCCCGGCTGACCCTGGTCTCCACGACCAGCATTGAAGTCAGCCGCGATCTGGCTCATGCCCGGGTCTATGTGACCGTGGTGTGCGAACCTGACGCACGCGCCGGGCTGGTGGCCGAACTCAATCGTGCGGCGCCGCTGCTGCGCCGGGAACTGGGGCGGCGCATGCACATCCGCACCGTGCCGAAACTGGAATTCCGCTATGACGAAGTGGTGGAGCATGGGGCGCGATTGTCCGCGTTGATTGATGCGGCGGTCGCTGCTGACGCCAGCCGGCATCGCGACGATGAAGGGCCGCCAATGAATGACGCTCACCCGGAGAATGCGGCTTGACGCTGCGCAACCGTCGTCCGGTCAGCGGGGTGCTGTTGCTGGACAAGCCGGTGGGCTGGACTTCCAACGCGGCGCTGCAAGCGGTCAAGCGGCTGTATCAGGCGCAAAAGGCCGGTCATACCGGCAGCCTTGATCCGCTGGCCAGCGGTTTGCTGCCGATTTGTCTGGGCGAGGCGACCAAGCTGTCCGGGTTGTTGCTGAACGCCGATAAGGCGTATCGCTTTACCTGCCGGTTGGGCGCAACCACGACCACCGGTGACGCTGAGGGCGAAATGCTGATCACCCGTCCGGTCGAGTGGTTGAGTCACGAGATCGTCGAAGCCGCGTTGCGGCGTTTCACCGGCGTGATTCAGCAGGTGCCGCCGATGTACTCGGCGTTGAAGCGCGACGGTCAGCCGCTGTACAAACTGGCGCGCCAGGGCATTGAAGTTGAACGCGCGCCGCGTGCGGTGACCATTCACGAACTGCGGTTGCTGCGGCTGGAAGGCGAGGAACTGGAGTGTGAGCTGCGCTGTTCCAAGGGAACCTATGTGCGGACGCTGGCCGCCGATCTCGGCGAGGCGCTGAACTGCGGCGCGCACATCACCACCTTGCGCCGCACCGCCGTAGAGCCTTACGACGCCAGCCGGATGATGACGCTGGACGCCCTGCGCGAGCGGGCGGAACAGGGTTTAGCCGCACTGGATGAATGTCTGCTGCCGGCGGATAGCGCTGTGGCGGATTGGCCGGCAGTGCGGGTGCGTGGCGACGCCGCCTTTTACCTGGGCCAAGGCCAGCCGGTTTTGGCGCCCCACGCGCCGACTCAGGGCCGGGTGCGCCTGTATGAGGGCGATGAGCGGTTTCTGGGGATTGGCGAGATTCTCGACGATGGCCGGGTCGCACCGCGTCGTTTACTGCTCCAAACGTGAGCGCCGGGGCTTGCTTGTTGATTGCCGGCGCTGGGGTTAGTATTTTTCATCGGATTGATTGACTGAATCGAATTTGCACTGGAGTTTTACCATGCCGCTTAACACCGAACAGAAGTCGCAGATCATGCGGGATTTCCAGCGCGGCGCCGCCGACACCGGATCGCCGGAAGTCCAGGTTGCGCTGCTGACCAACCGCATCAACAGCTTGCAGCCGCATTTCGGCCAGCACAAGAAAGACCATCATTCCCGGCGCGGACTGCTCAAGATGGTCAACCAGCGTCGCAAGCTGCTGGATTACCTGAAGCGCAAGAATTTGCAATCCTATCAGGCTCTCATCAGCCGCCTTGGCCTGCGCCGCTGAGGTTTTCCATCGCTCTTTTGCCGCACAGGACGCTTTCGTGACGCCCATCAAGAAGACATTTCAGTACGGTCAGCATACTGTGACTCTGGAGACCGGCGAGATCGCCCGGCAAGCCAGCGGCGCGGTGCTGGTCAACATGGCCGATACCGTGGTGCTGGTCACGGTGGTTGCTGCCCGGGAGGCCGAGAAAGGCCGGGATTTTCTCCCGTTGCGGGTGGATTATCAGGAACGCACGTATGCGGCAGGCCGGATTCCCGGAGGCTTCTTCCGCCGCGAGGGTCGTCCTTCCGAGAGCGAAACTCTGACTGCCCGGCTGATTGATCGCCCGCTGCGCCCGCTGTTTGCCGATGGCTTCACCAACGAGATGCAGATCATCGCCACCGTGATGTCCCTGAATAATCAGGTGGATCCGGAAATCCCGGCCTTGATCGGGGCATCGGCGGCGGTAGCGCTGTCCGGCGTGCCGTGCAACGGCCCCATTGGCGCAGCCCGGGTGGGCTACCACAACGGCCAATACCTGCTCAATCCAAGCCGTGACGCCCTGAAAACGTCGCAACTCGATCTGGTGGTCGCCGGGACCGGGCGGGCGGTGCTGATGGTGGAATCCGAAGCCGATGGCTTGTCCGAAGAAGTCATGCTGGGTGCGGTGATGTTCGGCCATGAGCAGATGCAGGCCGTGATTCGCGCCATCAACGAACTGGTGACGGAAGCCGGGGTGCAGCCGTGGAATTGGCAGCCTCCGGCCGGCGACGAGGCGCTGACGAGTGCGGTGTGCGCCGCCGCCGAGGTCGCGCTGACCGAGGCGTATCAGATTGCCGAGAAACTGACCCGTCAGCAGCGGGTGCGTGAAATCCATGACCAGGTCCTGGCGCAACTGACGGCTCAGGAACCGGAGCGCTGGACCGCGCCGGTGATTGATGGTGCGTTCTCGACGCTGGAGAGCCGGATCGTGCGTGGGCGGATTTTATCCGGGCAACCGCGCATTGATGGCCGTGACACCCGCACGGTGCGGCCAATCACGGTTCGGGTTGGCGTATTGCCGCGCACCCACGGTTCGGCGCTGTTCACCCGTGGCGAGACCCAGGCGCTGGTCGTCACCACGCTGGGCACGGACCGGGACGCCCAGAACATTGACGCCCTTGAGGGTGAATACCGTCAGCCGTTCCTGCTGCACTACAATTTTCCGCCCTACTCGGTCGGCGAGATCGGTCAGGTGGGTAGTCCCAAGCGCCGGGAAATCGGCCACGGGCGACTGGCCAAGCGTGGCGTGCAGGCGGTCATGCCCAAGCCGGATCAGTTCCCCTACACGGTGCGGGTGGTCTCGGAGATCACCGAGTCCAACGGTTCCAGTTCGATGGCGTCGGTTTGCGGCGCCAGCCTGTCGCTGATGGACGCCGGGGTGCCGATCAAGGCGCCGGTCGCCGGCATCGCCATGGGCCTGATTAAGGAAGATGAGCG
>DEHY01000094.1 GCA_002352185.1 Competibacteraceae bacterium UBA2788 | reverse complement strand
CGAGGGCTTTGGCCGTCTACAGGCCCATCCAAAAGGCGCTCGCTCCATCTGCCCGACTTGGTTGCGCCCCCCCCCCCCGACGCCGTCCGCTAACCAACCGCCGGTGGGCGATGGCTGGCTTGCCGGCGGGCATCTGCTGGTCGATCCGCCGATTTAGGCCGGCGGCGAGCCGCGCAGATGCCGCCCGCTTGAGATCGGAATGGCATGAAGTGCCACCCGTCATTCGCCGGTTTGCGCTTCGTGCGCTACCGAAATCGTTAACCTTGTCGTCGGCTGAAGGTGTCGATAAATTTTACAGTCGCTTTAGGACGCAGCCCAGCGCTTGCCGTACGAGACATCTAACGTATTGATTGTTAGATTGAAAATGCGCTCTTGTCGTCAATTGGCACAGAATGTGCTTGTATAGATGCACGGGCGCTAGTCGAAGCAGTGCAGGGCAAACCGATTGCGACGCCTGAGCCGCTGGTAAGGTCATTCACCATCCATTTGGCATTACGAGGAATCAACATGAATAATTTGTCAAGCAGAAAATTTCGGCAGCTGACGGCGATTTCAGCTGTGCTGCTTTCCGTAGGGATGGCCGGTGAGGCGTCGGCTGCTGCCGTTTGTTCCGGTAGCTGCGGCGCCCTTGGCGCCAATGGCGTGGTCACTACCTCGCCCGAGGGCGGGGACTATCGCTGGGTCTCGACCGATGGCGGCCCGAGCAATTCCGGTCTGGGCCTTGGGGGCGAAACCAATGGCTCGACCTATAGTTTTACGTTTGACGGCACGGCCGCCGATCCGCTCGAATTCTTCTTCAACTTCGTGACCAGCGACGGCGCGGGATTTGCGGACTACGCGTGGGTCAATCTGACTTTGCCGTCGTCTACCGTGGTGACACTATTCACGGCCAGGACTACTCCGAGCGGGAACACTGTTCCGGGTTTCGGTATGCCAGCTATTTCCCCGGGCGTCACGATTGACCCGGCAACGGTGTTGATTATTGCGGGTGGGCCGGCCTGGGATCCTCTGGGAGGGTCGTCTGGTGCGTGTTTTTCGGCCGGTTGCGGCTACACCGATTGGGTCAAGGCGGACTATGCTCTGCCCGAGACTGGCACCTACTCGATTCTGTTCGGCGTCGTGAACTGGGCTGACACGGCTTTCCAGACCGGCCTGGCTTTTGACGGCGTTACCGTAGCGGGTGTGCCGATTGACCCCGAAGATCCGATTCCGGAGCCCGCCACGTTGGTGTTGCTGGGTCTGGGACTGGCGGGTCTGGGCGGAATGCGTCGCAGGAAGGCAGTCTGATCAGTCGTCGCCGAAAGAAGAACCGGCGCATGGCGTCGGTTTTTTTTTCAGTGTCTTGTACTTCACCCGGCTTGCGGATGATGTCCCAAGGCCTTGCCAGCCGCGTTGTTCTGGTGTCTGGTGCGGGGCCAGACGCTTGTTGCCGGATTTCGTGGTAGCAAACCGTTGCTCCGGGTCTGGGTTGGCCGTGCGGCGTACCGTGGCCACGCGTTGTCCAAGGTCATACTACGGCGGACCCGGCTCACTATTGACCGGAGTTGATGCCGGAACATATACTTTCGCCGGTTGGCTGGATTTCCTATCCTTGAGTGAGAACGATGAGAAGACTTCTGGGTGTCATGGTGCTTTTCCTTGCGCTGCCCGCGTTCGCGCAGGCGCCGGTGGGCAATGCGCAGGCGGGCAAGGCCAAGACTTCCATGTGCGAAGGTTGTCACGGAGTTCCCGGTTATCGGACGGCCTATCCGCATGTCTATCACGTGCCGATGATCGACGGTCAGCAACCGGTCTACCTGGTGAATGCGTTGCAGGCGTACAAGTCGGGCGCGAGAAGCCATCCGACCATGCGAGCGATCGCGGAAAGCCAGTCCGATCAGGACATGGCCGACCTCGCCGCCTACTATGCCACGCTGGCCAAATGATCAGGGAGCGATGATGAAGATCAGGTCTCTTGTCGTTCTTCTGGCGCTTGCCAGTTCGTTCGCCAACGCAGGCGGTGACGCGGCCCGCGCCGGGGCAGAAAAATCTGCCGTCTGCGCGGCCTGCCATGGGGCGGATTTCAACACCCCGGTATCGGCCGACATACCGCTGCTGGCAGGTCAATACCCGGATTACCTCGCCCGCGCATTGATCGACTACAAATCCGGAGCGCGCAAGAATCCGGTCATGAATGGTCAGACCACAGCGCTTTCGGCGCAGGACATCGGCGATATTTCGGCGTACATCGGCGGTCTCCGCGGTAAGCTGAAGTCCATCCCGCTGCAGCGCTTCCTTTCGTCCAACTGACCCTCAACGAAAGGCTGCCGTCAGAAAGGGGGTCCCGACCTCCTTCTTCGCGGCGGGGCCAGGTCTCTCCAATGCTGCTGCCGGATGACTCGTTCCTAGTTGTGCGTGGTGTCCGCGGTGGCCGGTGGCGGTGCCCGCTCTATGGATTATTGCGGCATTATGGCGCAACCACCACGTTGCTAGCGGCGTTTGCGCAAGACCTCACAGAGTCGTACTTCGTCCGCTTCCGCCGCTTCCAAGTCGGTCAGACCCACAAGGTTTCGGCGATGTACCTCGACCACTACGCCAACGAGATGGCCGTCCGGTGTTGGGGGTGGCTGCTCCATAATTGCGTATTCCACATAAGACCCAATGCTCCCAACCTAACGCG
>DEHY01000199.1 GCA_002352185.1 Competibacteraceae bacterium UBA2788 | reverse complement strand
TCAGCGGCGTCTGCCTGACCGCCGTCGAATTGCCCGGCGACGGCTTCTGGGCTGACGCCTCGCGTGAAACGCTGGAACGCACCACTCTTGGCGAAGCGGCGCCCGGCATCAAGGTCAACCTGGAAAAGGCGCTGACCCCGACCACCCGGCTCGGCGGCCACCTGGTCAGCGGCCATGTGGACGGCATCGGCGTCGTCACCGTCTGGCAACCGGACGGACGTTCGTGGCGGCTGCGGATTCAAGCGCCGGATGCGCTGGCCCGCTACATCGCCGAAAAAGGCTCGATCTGCGTAGACGGGGTCAGTCTCACCGTCAACCGGGTGGATGGCGCGGCTTTTGAGCTTAATATCATCCCGCAAACGCTGGCCGAAACCAGTCTTGCGGATTTTAAAATCGGCCGGCGGGTCAATCTGGAAGTAGACTTGATCGCCCGCTACCTGGAACGGCTGCTGCTGGGCGAGCGCGCCGCGCAACCGGGCGGCGGTGGTTTAACCGAGGCACTGCTACGCGAACACGGGTTCTGGAATTAAATCATGGTACTGAACAGCATTGACGACATCCTCGCCGATCTGCGGCAGGGCCGAATGGTCATCATCATGGATGACGAGGACCGGGAAAACGAAGGCGACCTGCTGATGGCCGCTTCGCTGGTGCGCCCGGAGGATGTCAATTTCATGGCCCGCTACGGGCGCGGCCTGATCTGTCTGACCCTGACCCGCGAACGCTGCCAGCAACTACACCTGCCGTTGATGGTGCAGGACAACGCCACGCCCTTTTCTACCAACTTCACCGTCTCCATTGAGGCCGCCCAGGGCGTCACCACCGGCATCTCCGCCTACGACCGCGCCCACACCATTCGCACTGCGGTGCGGCCCGACGCCAGGCCCGAAGATCTGGTGCAACCCGGCCACATCTTCCCATTGATGGCCCAGCCCGGCGGAGTGTTGACTCGCGCCGGTCACACCGAGGCCGGTTGCGATCTGACCCGGCTGGCGGGTCTGGAACCGGCGGCGATGATCGTCGAAGTCCTTAATGAAGACGGCAGCATGGCGCGGCGGCCCGATCTGGAGCGGTTCGCGGAACAACATGGCCTGAAGATTGGCACGATTGCCGCGCTGATCCGCTACCGGATGCAGAACGAAAAGACCGTCGAACGGGTTGCAGACGCGGTGATGAATACCGAATTCGGCCCNNACAGCGGCTGGCCGCTGCGCGACACTTTGCAGCGGGTTGCAAGCGAATCGGCTGGGGTTCTGGTGTGTCTCAGCCATCCCGAAGACCCGGCGGCGCTGATCCGGCGGATGCGCGGCTATCAGTTCGGCGCTGCCGAAGCCCCGCGCACTGACCAGAGCGCTGAACTGCGCACCTACGGCATCGGCGCCCAAATCCTGCTCGACATCGGGGTGCGGCGAATGCGGGTACTCAGCGCCCCCAAACGCATCACCGGCCTGTCCGGCTTCAATCTGGAAGTCGTGGAATATGTCTCCTGAATTCTGTTCTCCAGCCACCGTCACGGAATCCCCCATGCCACACATCACCACGATTGAAGGCGATTTCACCCCGCTGCCGGATGCCCGTTTCGTCCTGGTCGCGGCACGGTTCAACAGCTTCATCGTCCAGAGCCTGATCAACGGCGCGGTGGACGCCTTGCGCCGGCACGGCGTGCCTGAAACCAGCATTGATCTGGTTTGGACGCCCGGCTCCTTTGAACTGCCGCTGGCCGCGCAACGGCTGGCCGCCAGTGAACGCTACGACGGCATCGTCGCCCTCGGCGCCGTGATTCGCGGCGGCACTCCGCATTTCGAGTATGTGGCCGGCGAGTGCGTCAAGGGGCTGGCCAGCGTTGCGCTGGAATATGACATTCCCGTCGGTTTCGGCGTATTGACGGTGGACACCATTGACCAGGCGGTGGAGCGAGCTGGCACTAAGGCCGGCAACAAAGGCGCTGAAGCGGCAATGTCGGTGCTGGAAATGGCAAGCCTGCTGCGGCGGCTGGAAGCCTGATCCGTGGCCGATCCGACTCGATCCAGGAAACCCGGCCCGCGCAGTTGGGCGCGCCGCTGCGCCGCGCAGGCGCTGTATGAATGGCAAATTTCCGGCCGGGAACCCAGCCGGATCGCGGCGCAATTTCTGGCCGATGAAGATTTGAACAAGGCCGATCCCGACTATTTTCGGGAACTGGTGCATCAGATTCCGGCGCGGGTGGCCGAGATTGACGCCGCGCTGGAGCCGTTCCTGGATCGTCCGCTGGCGCAAGTTGATCCCGTAGAACGCGCCATTCTGCGGATTGGCGGCTACGAGTTGATGCAGCACCCGGAACTGGCCTATCGCATCGTCATCAACGAAGCCGTGGAACTGGCTAAGACATTTGGCGCTGAACAAGGCCACCGTTACGTCAATGGCATCCTCGACAAACTGGCCCGCGCCGTGCGGTCGGTTGAATTTTCTGCGCCGCCCTGAAACGCCTGACGATTTTGGCGGTCTTTACCGGGCCAACTGGCATCGCCAATCCTGGACAAGGAGTCGCCCACATGGCTAACAAGCAGATCTTCAAGTCGCAACCGGGCCGTCTGGTGCCGGAAACCAATGTTCTGAACGAGGCGGGCGGTCGCGCCTACCGGCTGAGCGATTCCGCCGCGCTGGCCCAGTACATCGCCACCGGCTGTCTCAACGCGACCTTCTACGCCGACGCCGCCACGCAACTGGATACCGTGCTGAAACTGTGCGCAACGGTGGAACCCGCGTTTGTCGCCAAAGCCGCGATTTACGCCCGCCGGCGTGGACACATGAAGGATATGCCCGCGCTGCTGACGGCGTGGCTGGCGCAGCACGGCCCGGATCGGCTGGAAGCGGTGTTCGCCCGCGTCGTGGACAACGGGCGGATGTTGCGTAATGTCGTGCAAATCCTGCGATCCGGGGCGGTTGGACGCAAGTCGCTGGGCAGTCGGCCCAAGCGGCTGGTGCAAAACTGGCTGAATGGCCGTAGCGATCTGCAACTGCTGAGCGCCTCAATTGGCAACGATCCCTCACTGGCGGATGTGCTGAAGATGGTGCATCCCAAGCCGGCGACTCCGGAGCGGGCGGCGCTTTACGCTTACCTGCTCGGCAAGCCGCATGAGGCGGCGCTGCTGCCGGAAGTGGTAAAAGCGCTGGAGCGGTTCAAGACCGATGCAGGCGCGGAGACGCCGGATGTGCCGTTCGAGTTGCTGACGGCGCTGCCGTTGCAGCCGCAACACTGGGTTGCTATTGCCTGTCAGGCGTCGTGGCAGATGACGCGGATGAACCTCAACACCTTCGCCCGCCACGAAGTGTTCAAGGTCGGCGGCATGGCTCAGCGCGTTGCGGATCGGCTGCGCGATCCGGTTGCGATCCGTCGGGCGCGGGTGTTCCCGTACCAGTTGCTCAGCGCCTGCTCCATGACCAGCGAAGCGGTGCCGGAGATTGTGCGCGATGCCTTGCAGGATGCGCTGGACGTGGCGTTGGAGAACGTGCCGACGCTGACCGGACCGGTTTATGTGCTGCTGGATGTGTCGGGTTCCATGGCCTCGCCGGTGACGGGTCATCGCAAAGGCGCGACCTCAAAAATTCGCTGTGTCGACGTAGCGGCGCTGGTGGCGGCGGCGATTTCGGCGAAAAATCCGGCGACGGAGATTTTGCCGTTCGACACCCAGGTGCATTCGCTCCGGCTGAACCGGCGCGACAGCGTGTTGACCAATGCCCGGACGCTGGCGCAATTCGGCGGCGGCGGGACCAATTGCGGTCTGCCATTGCAACAATTGAACCAGCAGAAGGTAAAAGGCGATCTGGTGATCTACGTCTCCGACAACGAGTCGTGGGCCGATCCGCAGCGGGGACGCGGCACCGAAACCATGCGGCAGTGGGAAATCTTCCGCCAGCGCAATCCACAAGCGCGGCTGGCGTGTATTGACCTTCAGCCCTATGCCACAGTGCAGGCGCAAACCCGCGAGGATGTGCTGAACGTGGGCGGGTTCTCGGATGCGGTGTTTCAGGTGCTGGCGCACTTTGCCGCCGGGCGTTTGGGCGGCGAACATTGGGTGCGCGAAATCGAAGCCGTGGAGGTATAATTCAGCAACCGTTTTGCCGTCCGGGCCGGAATGCCCGACCGGGAGTACATCTCCTGCAACGAGCCAATCCTCTCGGTTACTTTCCTTGTCCGGTCCGGGCGGTCTCGATTTACGGCGGCGAATGCCGGCGGGAGTACATGACAATAGACAGGTTCGACTCCTGTCACCGTCTTCGTAAAACGGGGATGGGGCTTCTCTCGTCAAACCTTGTCGTCGCCTTTCCGCTTGTCGTGGCGAATGCTCGCGGGACTACATGCCTCATAAGCCCTTGGTCGCGGGTTCGAGTCCCGCCAGCCGCTGAAAAGCGGCTGTAGCTCAGTAGGTAGAGCAAGGAACGTCTCGCAAAAACCTTGTCGCCACGCTTTATTCAGAACGGAGTGCAGGTTTTTGACTTGCGCTCCGTTTTTTTGCCTGACCGCCAATAGCCGTCCACCATGCCCGCCATCCTGCTTGCGACATTGAACGCCCGCTATTTCCACTCCGCGCTGGGATTGCGCTACCTGCTGGCCAACATGGGCGAATTGCAGGCCGATACCGCCATCCGCGAATTCATCATCAACCAGCGCCCGCTGGACATCGCCGAGAGCCTGCTGGCTGAACAGCCGCGTATGATCGGTTTCGGCGTTTACCTCTGGAACGTGGCGGAAACCACGCAGGTCGTAGCATTGCTCAAGCAGGTGCGACCGGATTTGATCATCGTGCTGGGCGGGCCGGAAGTGAGCCATGAGTGGGAACAGCAACCGATAGTGGCGCTGGCCGACTACCTGATCACTGGTCCCGCCGATTGGGCCTTCGCCTCACTGTGTCGGCAGGTGCTGGCAGGCCAGCCGCTTGCCGAGAAGATCATCGCCGCCGAATCGCCGCCCTTGGATCAAGTGACGCTGCCTTATCGGTTCTACACCGACGAAGACATCGCCCACCGGCTGATCTATGTCGAAGCCTCACGCGGCTGTCCGTTCCGGTGCGAGTTTTGTCTGTCGGCGCTGGATCAGACCGCTTGGCCGTTCCCGCTGGAGCCGTTTCTCGCCGAACTGTGGACACTCCATAACCGGGGAGTGCGTCATTTCAAGTTCGTGGATCGCACCTTCAACCTCAATAGCAAGGCATGTGCGCGGATTCTGGATTTCTTTCTGGAGCGGCTGGATGAGCGGCTGTTTCTGCATTTTGAACTGATCCCCGACCATCTGCCGGAGGCGCTGAAAACGCGAATCGTCCGGTTTCCACCCGGCGCGCTGCAATTCGAGATCGGCGTCCAGACCTTCAATCCGGCGGTACAGGCGTTGATCAGCCGCCGCCAGAATAACCTCAAGACCGAGGAGAACCTGCGCTGGTTGCGTCAAAACACTCAGGCTCATTTGCACACCGACTTGATCGCCGGGCTACCGGGCGAGGATGCCGCCAGTTTCGCCGCTGGCTTCAACCGTCTGATTGCGCTGGACCCGCACGAAATTCAGGTCGGCATTCTGAAACGGCTGCGCGGCGCGCCCATCGCCCGTCATAGCGCCGATTTCGACTGCCGCTATAACCCGCAGCCGCCCTATAACCTGTTGTGTTCGGCGCTGCTGGATTTTATGACGATGCGGCGGCTGGAACGCTTTGCCCGCTTCTGGGATTTGATCGGCAACTCCGGGCGGTTTCGCCACACCCGCGCCCTGTTGCTGGGCGATGATCCCTTTGGGCGGTTCATGGCGTTCAGCGACTGGCTGTTCGCTGCGACCGGCCAGACTCACCAATTTGCGCTGGAGCGGCTGTTCGATCTGCTGTATCGGGGATTGATCGAGGCATTGGGCGTGGCCGAAGCCGCAGCACGGGGCGCATTGACGCAGGATTATCAAGCCAGTGGCGCAAAAAGCGGCCCGGCCTTTCTCCAGCGGGATCGATCAGCTTCTGATCCCGGTCAAGCGCGCAAAGCAATTTCTCTGGCCCGGCAGACACGGTATCGGCGGAGCGGTGATTGAAGGTCATTGCAAACCGGTTTGCAGCGGCTGAATGTTGCGAAACAGCAAATTTTGTTGCAATGCAGAACAAAATAGTCAAGACTGTTGCCAAAAGGATATCGGTTAAATCCTGGAGGGAACAAGTTATGACAAATACAACGCAAGTCAATCAAATTTATACGGTTTGCCCGCATTGCAAACGTCCGGTAGCACCGCAGCCGGATCAACCCCGCGCCCAGTGTCTGGAACACGGTCAGATCGTGCCGATGCGCAGCGCCATTGCCAATTTGCATTTACCTGCGCCCGCGCAACCGGAAGCCATCATCGCGCCGGTTTGGGCGGCATAAGGCCCGCACGACCGGTGATGGTTTACTCCGGTCGCAGGTGCGGAAACAGCAGCACATCGCGGATGGAAGACGCATTGGTGAACAGCATCACCAATCGGTCAATGCCGATGCCTTCTCCCGCCGTCGGCGGCAACCCGTATTCCAGCGCCCGAATATAATCGGCGTCGTAATGCATCGCTTCATCATCACCAGCGGCTTTCGCTTCAACCTGCTTGCGAAAACGCTCGGCCTGATCTTCGGGATCATTCAACTCGGAAAAGCCGTTGGCGATTTCCCGCCCACCCACGAACAGTTCGAAACGGTCGGTAATGGCAGGATCGGCATCATTGCGCCGAGCCAATGGCGACACCTCGGTCGGATAGGCAGTAATAAACGTCGGGTCACGTAATTGATGCTCGACCGTCTGATCGAAAATTTCCAATTGCACCCGGCCCAGGCCGTAATCCGGCTGCACTTTCAGCCCTAAATCGTTCGCAATCTGCCGGGCGCTTTCCAAATGATCAATTTGCTGGGCGGTTATTGCAGGGTTGAAGTGCAAAATGGCTTCTCGCACCGTCAGCCGCCGGAATGGCTGGCCGAAATCGTAAGTTTCGCCCTGATAAGTCACGCTCGTATCGCCTAACAGGGTTTGCGCCATGCCCCGCAATAACTCTTCACTCAAATCCATCAGATCGCGGTAATCCGCATAAGCCAGATAAAACTCCAGCATGGTGAACTCAGGATTGTGGCGCGTAGACAAGCCTTCATTGCGGAAATTGCGGTTGATCTCGTAAACCTTCTCGAAGCCGCCCACTACCAGTCGCTTCAAATACAGCTCTGGCGCAATCCGCAGATACAATTGCATATCCAGCGCGTTGTGATGGGTGATAAAAGGTCGCGCCGCCGCGCCGCCGGGAATCGGCTGCATCATCGGCGTCTCGACTTCCAGAAAACCGCGCCGGTTAAAGAATTCGCGGATATAAGCGACGCTGGCCGAACGCAAGCGGAAAGTGTCACGGGTGGACTCGTTGATAATGAGGTCCACATAGCGCTGGCGATAACGGGTCTCCTGATCAGCCAGGCCGTGAAACTTCTCCGGCAACGGTCGCAACGATTTGGTCAATAGCCGCAGCGTGTCCACCTTGACCGACAATTCGCCGGTTCTGGTTTTGAACACGGTTCCTTCTGCGCCGAGAATGTCGCCCACATCCCAGCCTTTGAATTCTTCGTACCGGTCCTCCGGCAAGGCGCTTTTCTGGATGAACAGTTGAATATCGCCGGACATATCGCGCAGCCGCACAAAGCTGGCCTTGCCCATAATCCGTTTGGCCAGCATCCGTCCGGCGACGCAAGCCCGTTGAGGCTCGGCGTCCAGTTCGGCGTTATCCTTACCGCCATAGGCCACGTGTAGTTCCGCCGCCAGCGCATCGCGGCGGAAATCAGTGGGGTAGGCATTGCCAAGCTGGCGCAACTCGCTCAGCTTTTGGCGGCGTAGAGCGATTAGTTTGTTTTCGTCCAGGGGTTCTTCGGGAGAATCCATGATTTCCTTCATTCCGTTATTCCGCAGTAGCAGCACTGATAAGGAAATAGATTGTTCCGTGCAATAAATCAGGCGTCAATCTCAATTATTTTTGGAAATTCTGAAACCAAAATAGAATGTTCCAATTCGCCACCGGCATTATAGAAACGCATAGCGCCACTTTCACAAATCCAAACTTCATGAGCGCCCTTCTCAAGATAAAGGCCTATCTTTTCTCTCATCTCATCCCTGGTATTACTGGATGATAAAATCTCAATACAAATTTCAGGAGCGATGGAACATTCTGCTTCATCCTTAATTTTCCGCACCGTATTCGTTGTCGCCCAGGCCACATCGGCAACCTTGGTTCCCTTGGAGGTCTTGATCGCGCATTCCGGCAATGTTTTGCCTCCCTTCAATAAAGTGCGTAAGCGATATTCAATCTCTCCCTGATACAGAGAATGGATAACTCTCACTGCATTCATAACGATTTGCCCTTTTTCATCCAGTTCGATTTTAAAGGGCAAATCCTGCAAGCTTGGATGTTCGCAAACTTCCTGCCAGTTCATGGTAGCGCCTTAAATGATCCATCTTCACAGCCACCGGAATTACAGCCCGCTCTTCAAGCTGGCTTCGATAAACTGATCCAGATCGCCGTCCAGCACTGGCTGGGTATTTCCGGTTTCAACACCGGTGCGCAAATCCTTGATCCGCGATTGATCCAGCACGTAGGAGCGAATCTGACTGCCCCAGCCAATATCGGATTTGGTGTCTTCCACCGCTTGCGCCTTGGCATTGCGCTTCTGCAATTCCAGTTCATAAAGCTTGGCTTTNNGTCGGCAGATGGGTGATGCGCACCGCCGATTCAGTGCGGTTGACATGCTGACCGCCCGCCCCGGAAGCGCGATACACATCCACGCGCAAATCCGCCGGATTGATGTCCACTTCAATGTTGTCATCCACTTCCGGGGCGACGAACACTGCCGCGAACGAGGTGTGGCGGCGGTTGCCGGAATCAAACGGGGATTTGCGCACCAGGCGGTGGACGCCGGTTTCGGTCCGCAGCCAGCCATAAGCGTAACTGCCCTCATAACGAATGCTGGCGCTCTTGATGCCGGCCACTTCGCCCGGCGACACTTCCAGCAGCTCGGTGGTAAAGCCGCGCCGCTCGCCCCAGCGCAGATACATCCGCAGCAGCATCTCCGCCCAGTCTTGCGCTTCGGTGCCGCCGGAACCGGCCTGGATATCGACGAAGGCATTGCTGGCGTCCAGCTCGCCGGAAAACATCCGCTGAAATTCCAGATCGGCAACGATGCGGGCGCAGTTCTCCAAATCGCCCACGACTTCGGCTACCGCTGCCTCATCGCCTTCTTCACCCGCCAAGGCCAGCAGTTCGGCGACCTCGTTCAAACTCCGGTCAAGATTTTCGAGCCGGTTAACCACCGCTTCCAATTGAGCGCGCTCCTTGCCCAGCGCCTGCGCCCGCTCCGGGTCATTCCAGACATTCGGCTCCTGCAATTCCCGGTTGACTTCATCCAGCCGCTCGCGCTTGGTCTCGAAGTCAAAGATACCCCCTCAGAGACGCGCAGCGTCCCCGCAAATCGCCAATCTGGTTGAAATAGGGATTAAGTTCCTGCATGGCTTCCATCATCCGGGATAGGCAAGGGGGAGGGGATTGTAACGGCGGAAACCAAGCGCGTCATCCGTTCCGCTCGTCGGTCAGTGTAATCATGCGGCGGCCAGTGCGTCCTCGGAGGGCAGATAGTCATAGCCCAATACCTCGGCGACCGCCCGATAGGTGACTCGTCCGCGATGGATGTTCAATCCGGCGCGCAGGTGCGGATCGGCCTGGAGCGCGGCAACGGAGCCTTGGTCGGCCAGTTGCAGTATGCAGGGCAAGGTGGCGTTGTTGAGGGCGAAGGTCGAGGTGCGCGCCACCGCGCCGGGCATGTTGGCCACACAGTAATGCACGATGCCATCAATGATATACGTGGGATTGGCATGGGTCGTCGGCTGCGAAGTCTCGAAGCAGCCGCCCTGGTCAATTGAGACATCCACCAGCACCGAACCCGGCTTCATCGCCGCCAGCATCGTCCGTGGAATCAGCCTGGGGGCCGCCGCGCCGGGAATCAGCACCGCGCCGACGGTCAGATCCGCTGCCAGCACTTCTTCCTCCACGGCTTCCAGCGTCGCGAAGCGGGTCAGCAATCGGCCCTGAAACAGATCATCCAGTTCCCGCAATCGCGCCAGCGAACGATCCAGCACCGTTACCCGCGCCCCCATTCCAACCGCCATCCGCGCCGCGTTGGTCCCGACCACGCCGCCGCCCAGGATAGCCACCCGACCCGGCAGCACTCCCGGTACGCCACCCAATAAGATGCCGCTGCCGCCCTGAGACTTTTCCAGACAGTGAGCGCCGGCTTGGACTGCCATTCGCCCCGCCACCTCGCTCATCGGCGCCAGCAATGGCAGGCGACCGTGGGCGTCGGTCACGGTTTCGTAGGCAATCGCAATGCAACCGGAAGCCAGCAATCCCTTGGCCTGTTGTGGATCGGGCGCCAGGTGCAAATAGGTGAACAGCGTTTGTCCTGACCGCAACCGCGCACATTCAACCGGTTGCGGCTCCTTGACCTTGATGATCAAATCCGCTTGGGCGAACACCTCGTCCGCTGACGCCGCAATGCTGGCGCCGGCTTTCTCGTAGGCGGCGTCCTCCAGGCCGATGCCCGCTCCCGCCCCGGTTTCCACCTGCACCGCGTGACCATGTTGCACGGCCTCGCGCACCCCGCCCGGCGTCATTCCAACCCGGTATTCGTGAGTTTTGATTTCTTTCGGCACGCCGATCCGCATGACAGTCTCCCGAATGTTTCTTTGAACGCAACGATAAAGGGCCTATCGAATGCTCGATAAGCCCTTATCTACAAAAAGCGATTCAGCGTCTCCGCCTTGATCTCGCCTCCGCCGTGGGCAGAGAAAATTCAAGATCGGATGGACGCCGCCGTACTCATGCCGCCGCCAGCGATTTGCCCTTGGAGCCGAGATCCTGGAACGCTTCGTTCAGCCGCGCCACCATGTTCTCTTCCGCCAGGCGCAGATACTTGCGTGGGTCGTAGAACTTCTTGTAGGGCTTGTCGGTTTCCGGATCCACCTGATACAGGAACGCCTTGGGGTTCTGGGTGACGAACTTGCCAATCGCCTCCGAGTAGGCGAACTGCAAGTCNNGAACCGGAACCGCCATGGAACACCAGATTGAGCGGTTTCGCCCCGGCATTGTGCTGTTTCCCGACCAGAGCCTGGGAATTTTTGAGAATTTCCGGGCGCAGTTGCACATTGCCGGGCTTATACACGCCATGCACATTGCCAAACGAGGCGGCAACCGAGAAATGCCCAATCGGCGACAGCCGGTTATAGGCTTGCAGCACGTCTTCCGGCTGAGTGTAGAGATGGGAATTATCGGCGCTTTCATCCATTTCCTTGCCGATGCCATCCTCTTCGCCGCCGGTCACGCCCAGTTCGATCTCCAGGCTCATGTCCAGCGGAGCCATGCGCTGCAAAACGCGAGCGCATTCGTTGAGGTTGAACTCCATCGACTCCTCGGAGAGATCCAGCATGTGCGAACTGAACAGCGGTTTGCCATGCTGCTTGAAGTACGCCTCGCCGTGGTCCAGCAGCGCATCAACCCAGGGAATCAGGCTCTTGTTGGCGTGGTCGGTGTGCAGCACCGCGCACACTCCATAGTGTTCGGCCAGCAGGTGGACATGCAGCGCCGCCGAGACCGCGCCCAGTACCTTGGCTTTGAAACTGTCTTTCATGCCCTGGCCGGCGTAGAACTGTGCGCCACCGTTAGAGAGCTGGATGATGACATCGGCGTTGTTCTTCGCAGCCGCTTCCAGCACTGCGTTAATCGTGCTGCTGCTGGCGACATTAACCGCAGGCAGCGCATAACCGCCAGCCTTGGCTGCGGCTACGAGGGTTAAATAGTCTTTGCCAGTAACGACACCGGGTTTGAGTTGCGCCATGAGCAAGTCCTCTAATAAAGTGACGAGTTGGGTTAAAAGTGGTTGTTATCGTGGAAGCAACTCTGCGATAACGGCAGAAATTTGAGCATTTTTGCCCAAGCTATTGATTAAGTTGGAGCTGGCGGGGGGACTCGAACCCTCGACCTGATGCTTACAAGGCAACTGCTCTACCGACTGAGCTACGCCAGCCCATATCAGGCAAGTTTATTATAGTAGACTGAGCTTGGTCGTTTCGCAAAAACTTCATGCCAGCGATTGACAACCTTGTTTTTGACTATCAAAATGCGCGACTCAAACTTTGGAGGGGTTCCCGAGCGGTCAAAGGGGGCAGACTGTAAATCTGTTGGCTCAGCCTTCGAAGGTTCGAATCCTTCCCCCTCCACCACCTCGCTTGGGAACGACAAGGCGGGTGTAGTTCAATGGTAGAACCTCAGCCTTCCAAGCTGATGGTGTGGGTTCGATTCCCATCACCCGCTCCAAAATTATCCAATAAATTTATAGAATTCAGGCCCATATAGCTCAGTCGGTAGAGCGCATCCTTGGTAAGGATGAGGTCACCAGTTCAAATCTGGTTATGGGCTCCACCCAGATTCTGATGCTTTTGAAACGCCATTTTGCAATGGTTCAAATCTCTGGCCTCTAAAGTCTTGCAGGGGAGTATATGGATGTCCAAAGAAAAGTTTGAGCGCAACAAGCCGCATGTGAACGTCGGAACGATAGGTCATGTGGATCACGGCAAGACCACGCTGACGGCGGCGATCACCAAAGTGATGGCGCAGAAGTTTGGAGGAGAATTCAAAGCCTACGACCA
>DEHY01000060.1 GCA_002352185.1 Competibacteraceae bacterium UBA2788 | reverse complement strand
GGTTATTTGCAGCAGATTCATCGCAGTCAGCCAATTACCGCTGCCCTGCTCGCCCACAACCACGCGCTTGCCCTGCAAATCGTTCAGCGAAGTGATCGCCTTATTCGCCAGCAAATGCACTTCTTCATTGTAGAACGGAAAGATCAGTCGTAACCGTCCCGCCAGTTGGCGCATTTCCGGGTTCTCGGATCGGCTGAGAAAGCCCAGCACATCTGACTGCACAATGCCGAAGGTTGCATTCTCCTTGCTGTTGATACGCCTGATGTTGTCAATCGAGCCTTGGGAGTCCTTGACTAAAATATCCAGACCAACCGTTTTGGCAACCCCGGCAATGTCGTTACCAAACTGAATATAGGTGCCGGTCTTGGAGCCAGTGACCATGCCAATCTGTTGAGCATTTACATCATCGGCTAACGCCGGGGTCAATCCGCATAACAGAAATAACAGGCTGCTAATGAGCAAACGGTTCATAAATATACTCCTGCTTTATCGATGAAAAACCCTGCGACGGCTCGACCGGCTTGCAGCTCAGGGCGACTTCTGGCGGCGCGATCCTTGCTCCAGTTCGCGCGCATTCTGGCGGCGCAATCCTTGCTCCAGTTCCTGCACCGTCGGATCAAATTCCGACTTCAATTCGTCCTCCAGGCTGTGACCAGAACCGCGCCGGGCTGGCGGAACCGCAGGCGATGGCGGCGTCTGCGGAATTCGAGTGGTCGGAGGAGCTACAGGTGGATGAGCTGGAGTGGGTGGAGGCGTGGGCGCCACAGGTTTAATCGGAGCAGGCGGGGGCGCGGGTGCTACCGGTTCGGGGGCTGGTGGACGAGGAGTGGGTGGAGGCGTGGACGCTGCGGGTTTAATCGGCACGGGCGGAGGCGTGGGCGCTATCGGTTCGGGCGCGGGTTTCGGATCCGGGGCAGGAACCGGTTCCGGTGCGGGTTTCGGCTCCGATGCGGGCTTCGGTTCCGGCGCGGGTTTCGGCTCAAGAGACCTGTAGGCATTGTCGCCCGGCATACCGGGCGACGGAGCGGTTGCCGTCGGCGGGTTGCCGCTGTGTCGGCTAAACCACCACCATCCCCCGGCGGCCATTGCCGCCAGCGCCGCCAGTCCGATCAGTCCAATGAGCAGTCCGGGCGCTCCACGCCGCGCCGCGTTACCTGCTTCGGGTGAAGCATCAAGCGGCGCAGCCGACGGTGACGCGGTTTGAGGCGCGGTTTGAGACGCTGGACGGCGGGGCGGCGCAATCCGGGTCGGCGATTCATCCCCAATCCGATCCTGCGACGCGGCATTCGCCTCGGAACCCGGATCATCTCCCTTTGACGGAGGAGAAGACGGTTTTGGCGGCGGGGCTGCTGGAGTAGTGAAACTTTTATTGCCCTCGTCCAGGTCGGATGAAACCCGGCGACCCGGTGCTTTGCGCGTCGGTTCCTCGTCGAGCGGAATCGAGCGCCCCCGTAAACGATTCGGCGCCAAACGGGTGGGCGACTCATCGCTGCTCAGTTGCGCGCCCGTATTCAGTTCGGGAATCGGCAGATCCGGGATGTCCAGATCGGCGCGGCCCACCTCCGGCATCGGTAATGGGGGCGGCAATAGCGGCTCCATCGCCGGCGCCGGGCGCGGTTTTGGCGCGGCATTTACTCGCGTTCCGCCGACCAGCCGCCGTTCGCCCGTTGCCACCCCGTCCTCAATCGCCAGTTCCAGCGGCCAGACAAAGGTCACGGCAGCGGTTCCCGATAAACCTTGGCCGCGCACCGTCAGGGTGTAGGGCATATTTTCCAGTTGAAACGCCAGATCCGGAGGAATGACGACTTTCAGGACCTCTTCGCTGTACCAGGCTTCTTCGGGCTGCAACCAGCATTCCGCGCCCTGCCAGCCGTTCTGGCCCAGATAATTGGTGGCGAACCCGTGGCGACTCAGGGCAAATTCAAAAGTTTCCAGAGTGCGCGGCAACCCGCTGAGGGTAACGATGGCGTGCCCCAGCGGGCGGGCCGGGTCTTCCGAAATGCGGATCGAAACGGTGGACATCCAGTTTCTCCAAAGTGTGCCCTTGAAAGGATACGCAACCTCTCAGCCCTTCACCGATGACCGCAATCGGGTCAACAATTCACCCAGGCGGCGATTGGCGGCGAGGTCCACCTCCACCCCGTCGCGGCAGCGGGCGTTGCGCTCCACCAGATCAAGAAAGGCGCGAATCCAGTCAGTGTAATAGTCCTGATCATAGGTGGATTGCTGTTCGTTCAGTTGCGGGCCGCCGCGTGGCACGGCTCGGGGCGGGAACACCGGGCGCGGGCCGGGTTCCAGCGGCAACATTGGCCGCTGCTGCGGGGGCAGCGCATCGTAGCCCAGAAAATCCACATAGCCATTGAGCAGGTTGGCGCTCAACCGGGCCGGCAGCGCCACGATCTGCTCGAACTTCATGCGGAAGCCGGTCACTTCGCGCGCCAGCGTCTCGATCCGTTCCTCCAGTTTCAGCCGCTGCGCCCCGGCGATCAGTTCCTTGACGAAATCGGCCATGGCCGTTTCCGGCAAGCGGTAGTAATCACACAGCGACTTGTTGCCTCCAATGTCCTGCAAATCCCGCATCCATTCTGCGACCGCCTCGCGGGCAAACAGCGCTGCGTCATCCTTGCGGCGACCATCGCCGCCGGCATTCGCCGCAGGCGCGCTCAGTCCGAGGAGCGCTTTCATCTTCTGCGTATCCACCGCCGCGCCGATGGTCGGAGCGCCAATGGCCTGCTTTTCATCAGGCACCCGTGTTTCAATGCGGTAGTAAATGCCTTCCAGATCGTCGCTGTCCGCCTGCAAGGCGCGCAGTAATTCACCAAAGCGCTGTTCGCCCGCGCAATCAATCAGACAGCCCGCGATCTGTTGCGCCGCCGCCAGCCGTTTGTTCAACTCCTGTTCCGGGTTATCGCTGACGTAGTAGTGGCTAATCCGCTCGACAATCTGATCGCGCAACCGCACCGCCTGACCCGCCAATTGCTGCCGCTTGAGTTCGGGATTGCACAAGGGCCGCAGATTCTCGGCCAGATAGCTAATACCGCCGTCATTCAGGGCGAATCCGGCATCCCAGGCCTGCTGCGGATCGCGGAAATGGGCGCTGGCAACCGCATCGCGCAGAAAGGCGGCCTTGAATGTTTCAATCCGCTTGCGCTCGCCCGGACGGATGCCGGTCTCACGACTCTGCTCGTCGTAGTCAAAAATGTTCTTGGCCTTGAAGTTGGGATTACGCAGCCAGTAACTGTTGCGGAATACGCCGTGGCCGTCCCACTGGCGCGGCCAGTCGTGCTGCTTGCCGAAGAAGTTGAGCAGGGAACTTTCCATTCGGGTAATCCAGCGGCTTTCCGGAGATCGCTCACCCGCCTTCTCCTCGAATTCCATGTCAAACTTGGTCAAGACCAGAAACAGCGCGGTCGGCTGTTGCGCCCGCTGTTCCGGGGTTGCGCCGTGGGTGGAAACGATCCAGTCATACACCATTTCCGGCAGGGTCTTGACTTCCTGATTGCTGGGGCCAATGCACAGCAACATGCTGGTCAATTCCTGTTCCGCGCAATAACGGTCAAACAGATAAGCCACCTTGCCGCGCAGAAACAGACCTTGCAGCGCATCGGCGCCTTGCAGGAAGGCGGGCAAATCCTTGACCTGTTCGCGGGAGCGGGCGCCGGGGAAATCGAGCAGATCGGTGTGCTGGAAGAAATCCCAGGGTTGTTCGCTGATGACGATGCGCAACTCGGCGATCAGCGCCGTCACTTCGCTGCGCGGCAGCGTCACCCGTGCGCCGTTCACGCCGGTGAGGGTCAGGGTTCCGCCGCCGCCGGTTCCGAGACCTTTGAGCGTCTGCACGTCAATGATGCTCTGCTCACGCGGCAGCAGCGCCTCCAGCCCGGCGCAGGCGTCAGTGGCGAAATTCAGGCCCTGCAAGCCGGCGTACAGGCGGATATAAAGCTGGCTGAACGCCTCCACGCCACCCCAGATCACGCCAAACAGCCTGGCGCGATCCTGAATCCGCAGCCGGGGCGCCAGTTGCGCCGCCTGCTCCCAAAAACCATGCCGCAGCANNTTCAGCCATGCCGGATTCAGCGGCTCGTCGTCGCTGTGGTCGCAATCGGCGTAATAGGTGTTGCCGAGCATCTTGACCAGATCGGTCTGAGTCAGCAGCCGCATCTGCACCGGCGCGGCGGGGGAAACGCCGGGCGTGGCTTGCAGGGTAAAGCGGGTCACCAGCCCGGTGGATTCGCGTCCGCCCTCCGGGTTGATGTCGCGGATGAAATCAATGGTCTGACCCGCGAAATCGGCCAGCAGCGGCGCGGTGCCCTTGCGCGCCAGCGCCGAGATCAGATAGGACTTGCCGGACTGGCTGGGACCGAACACCCCGGCGCACATCGGGCGCTGCGCAGCCTGATCCAGACGCCGGGCCTGGGTGGTCAGGCGGCGGAATTCCTTGGTCAGACCGGCTTTCTCCTGCCCAATCCGGTCGGGATGCTGATCCAGCCAGACCAGAAATTCGGCGCTGACCTGCTCAAGATCCTGGCACAGGGCGCGCAGTTGCTCGTTGCTGACCATCCGGTTCGCAGCGGGTGGCAAGGAAGAAGGGACAGGGACTGGGGCCGGGGTTGGGGCGGGTGAAGTCGGCGTTGGAGCCGGCGCGGGTGTGGGTGGAGTCGGTGCAACCACCGGCGGCGGAGCGTCAGGGGTTTTCACCGGATGCGGCGCGGGTGGAGCGACGGATTCCACCGGATGCGGCGGTGGAGCTGCTGGCGCAGGCTCATCGCCCACATCTACGCCAAAATGGCGAGCCAGCGCCGCCAGCCCGCCGGCAAAGCCCTGACCGACCGCCCGGAATTTCCACTCGCCGCCGCGCCGATAAAGCTCTCCCATGACAATTGCGGTCTCGGTCATGCCAGCGGTAGGCAAGGTAAAGCTGGCGATACCTTTTCGCGTCTCGCCGTTGCGCAATTCCAGCCGCACCGTGCGCAGCCCCGCGAATGACCGGCCCGGTCCGGCGTCCAGCGTCAGCGCAATGGCGATCTTTTCAACCGCTGCGGGCAGCGCCGCGAGGCGCACGCTGAATCGCCGCCCATCCGGTTCAAGCTGGAGACCGCCGCCCGGCAACATCGGCTGATTATAGAAAATGAAATCGCCATCGCCGCGCACCCGGCTCTGAGCCGTCAGCGCAAAAGCGCCGGCGTCGAGTGTCCAGGGGTCATCAGCCGACTCCCAGCTTAGCTCCAGTTCGATATGCTGGAGGCCGGGCGTCTGCTGGCTCAGGGAAAGATTCTGACCGGCCTGAAATGTCAGCACGATAATACTCTCCGAATGGATGGCTGTGTGGTTCTAGTTTTTCCTGGCGGTTTCGCCGACACCTCGGTGGGCCAGCCAGCGCTCGACGAATTCCTTTTCGGGCAGCGGTTTGTCGTAATAATAGCCCTGACCCTGCGGGCACCCTTCGGACAGCAGAAAATCCACCTGCGCCTTGGTTTCCACGCCCTCGGCAATCACGGCCAAACCCAAATTGCCGGCCAGTGCAATGATGGTGCGCACAATAGCCTCATTATTGGCGTCCCGGCCAATATCCATGACGAAAGACCGGTCAATTTTAAGCTGCTGAATCGGCAGTTTTTTCAGATACATGAGGGATGAATAACCGGTGCCAAAATCATCCACCGAGAGATGGATGCCCAGAGACTGCAAATCAGCAATAAATCCAAACACTTCATCGCCTTTTACAATAAACGACTCGGTAATCTCCAATTCCAGGCACTCAGGCGGCAGACCCGTGCCGGCAAGAATCCTCTCGACCATGCTAACGACATCGCCGCGCTCGAATTGCTTGATGGACATATTGACGGAAACCTTGGGCAACTGATAGCCCGTTGCGCGCCAAGTTTTCAGCTTCAGACAGGCGTCTCGCAGAACCCATTCACCCAGAGCGGAGATAAAGCCGGTTTCTTCAGCCAATAGAATGAATTTAACGGGGGGAATGAGTCCCAGAGCAGGATGGCGCCAGCGTACCAGTGCCTCGGCGCCAATCAATGCGCCACTGGCCAAATCCACCTGAGGTTGAAAATAGACGACCAGCTCATTGCGCTCGATGGAGCGCCTCAGCATCGATTCGAGTTGCAGTCGTTCGACCGCATCAGCGGTCATTTCCCTGGCGTAGTAATGATAGGTGTTCCGGCCTTTTGCCTTGGCCTGATACATTGCAGCCTCGGCGTTTTTGATCAGCTCGTGCGATTCCTTGCCATCAGTTGGGTAAACACTGATTCCAATACTGGCGGAGAGATAAAGTTCATATCCAGCCAGAATGAACAGCTGGGTAAAGACATTCAGCAACTTCTGTGCAGTCAGGGCGGTATCTTGGATTTCGTTGATGCCTTCGATCAGCAAGATGAACTCGTCGCCTCCCAACCGGGCTAGAGTATCGCTGGCTCGCACCATTTGCCCCAGTTGTCGGGCAACGATCTGCAATAACTCGTCGCCGAGATGATGACCCAATGTATCGTTGACGCTCTTGAAATG
>DEHY01000148.1:793-5615 GCA_002352185.1 Competibacteraceae bacterium UBA2788 | reverse complement strand
CATGTTTCGATCTCCTGCTGGCAGGTCATCTGTTAAAAAGTTGATCATTTGACACATGGATAAAACAGCATTTTTCAGGCCATTTTTAAGAGAACCTGTCCCAGCAGCAGTGAGCGTGTTTCACACCTCCTTTGAAATTTCTTAAAAATCTATTAATAAATAGGTTGTTGCTGGTTATTGTGTCTGTCCGTATCTGTGCCATGCACGATCTGGTGTCTCGTGCGTTCATGTCTCGATCCATTCTGGACATGGACCTTTTATGTCATAGAATGTATGTCTTCGTCCTGTTACCGCTTCACTCTGAACCGGTGGTGGCACTTTTGCGCCGGAGCTTCTCGAAAAGTACTTGGTTGCCGCTGGTCAGGGGCGGAGCAAGGTCCGTATGGTGCGACAGGCCGGCAAACGGCGCATGAAACAGGGCGTTTGCCGCTATTCCGGGCGATAAGGCGCGGTTGATCAAGTGGCGGCCAATAAGCGCGTGGAGAGTGCGGCGCAAGCGTTGCGTATGGTCAACGTGGTAGCGATTCGCGGGATGGGGGACGCTCATGAGCAGCGCTGTGTTGTCTTTTGGGATGGCCGCCCGGCAAAAGCGAACGGCACACGCGCCAAGAGCCCCCGGTGCGGCCGGCAGAGACGCCACGCCAAGGAGTGCGTGCATCTAGCCAGGGACATGGACCGGTTGCCAGGATTGCCAGGATTGCCAGCCGCGGCAAGCGGGTCGCAAGGGCACTTGATTTTTTGAGGCGTTACAATTAGATTGTCATAATATATGACGATAATGGACGGCGAGGACAGAATGATGAGCAATCAAGATATGGGGCACTGGATCATGGTACGGCGGGCAATGCTCAGAATGAGCCAAGCCCGATTAGCGAAAGCGATCGGCGTTGACCAGAGCTATATCAGCTTAATCGAACGGGGTGAGCGGCCATTATCCGATAAGTTGCGCCAGAAGATTTCAACGGCGCTGGGTTGCACACCGGAAGCACTCACGCGATGGCCGCAAGCGGCGTAGCGCTTCAGTAGAAACAACGACCTAGGAAATTTCGTGCAATTTATTTCTAAAATAGAATAAGGGTACCAAACGCCGTAAAACGGCAGCCATCCGCTCATCTATGCGGGGCCTGATAAGGCCGGCACCCCTCCAACCCGCTTAGGCCCCCGTTTTCGGGGTGACGCGGCCCTTCAGGGTCATTTTGGTATAACCCAGCGCCGAGGCCGTTTTCGGGGCCGGGGCTGGGGCCGGTTTCGGAGCCGGGGCGGATGTCACCGCCGGTTCCGCAGTGGCGGGCGCGGTTGGGGCCGTCGCGTCCGGCTTCGGTTTCTTCTCGAACACTTGGATACTGAGATTCTCCAGCCGGAAGCCGCCGTCGATGGCTTCGCCCAGCTTCCCGGTGATCGCCGCCACCCATTGCGGGTAGTTTTCCGCCGCCGTCTTCAGGGTGTTCCATTGCTTGTTCTTCATCTCGACGATCACCACGCGTCCGTCGGCCTGCACGGCAAACAACATCGCGCCGGGCGAGGCCGGTTTCGCCTGGGGGAGTTGATTGATTTTCAGGGTCACATCAAGTTTGCCGGGAATGGCCATGGCGATCACGTCCTTTAACAGAGCTTGCCGTTCCGCCGGTGACAATGCCGGGGCGGCGGGAGATGGAGCGGGGGTGGACGGCGGCCCGGCGGCTTTCTGGCGGGGCGCGAGGGCCAGCGCCTGTTGTTCGGGGGTCACCTCGCCCGCCGGTTGCCCGTCCAGATCGTAACGCGGCCCCCCGGCGGCCAGCGCCTGGCGGTAGCGAAACGCCCGGGTGTAGACCTTGAGCGCCCGGCGCAGGTCCGTCGGGCTCAAGTCGGCCCACGCCGGATGCACCCCGGCCAAGGCCAGCAGTTCCTGGCCGACGCCGATTTTCAAGGGCTTGGGGGTCTGCCGGTGGAAGAGCGCCGGGAACGCTTCGCACAACCGGCCAATGATCGGGTTCACATCCTGGGGCATGCAAAAACCTCATGGTATCGCAGGGCGGTTGAGTGTTTCACAATTCTGGAGTTCTGTGTAGGGTCAGACTTATCCCCGGTTTCTGTGGATAACCCGGCCCACTCCAATACCAAGCGCTGTCCGCGCCGCTGCTTGACTCATTTTTCTCTCTGCCTAAAAAAGCAGCATCCGTCGCTTTATGCTAAAGTTGATTCATCAAAAATAAAAAATTGATGCATGCAAATTTCTAAATTGAAGGTTCTTGCCGAGGCGGGCGCGGTGCGCGAGGTGGAAGCCATGCCGGATGGAAAAGGCGGCTGGGCCGTCTGGATTACTTACGCCACCCGCACGGGTGAGCGGGTTGAGGCGCTGGAGCGCCAGCGCGGCGGGGCGCGGGTGTTCGCCACCCTGGACGCGGCGGCGCGGTGCCTGGCCGGGCTGGGCTTGACCGGGTTCCGGGTGAACAGCGCGGGCCTGCGCGGTGAGGAACCGCCATGAAACGCGCTGCCTGCCTGGCGTTGCTGTTGCCTATCCAAGCGTGGGCTTGGGAAGAAGAACCGGCCCTGGCCTTCATCGTCGCCCATAGCCCGCTGCTCCAGGCGCAACGGGCGGTGGTCGCAGCTTACCAGCCGCCGAGCCTCACCCGGCGGGTGATGGAACACACCTCGTTCTATGTCCGGGCCGCGTCCGGGACATCGAGCACGGTTTCCGAGAGTGGCGATACCACCACCAGTTCCCCCTTGACCGTCGGCATTCAGGTCAACATCCCGCTGGCCTCGCCCCGCGAACAACGCGAGTTCACCCAACAGGCGCTGGCCGAAGCCACGCGCATTGACGAGGTGCGCGGGCGGGCCTTGACCGATCTGGCCAAGCTGCGCGAGCTGGAAGCCGAGCGGGCTGCCGTGGGGGAACGGCTGGACTTTCAGAAAGCCAAAGCCGCTTGGATGGAGGAGCGCATCCAGAAGGGCTACGAGGGCGAGGTCGAAAAGCTCTGGGAGGCCGCGCAGAAACAGAACGTGGAAGCCGCCGCCGCCAAACGCCTGGATTTGCTCCTGGACGCCCAGCGCCGCCAGGTGGCGCACTTTGCCGGGGAACAGTGGCAACCGTTGCTGGAGTACCTGAGCGGTCAATTGAAGCAGTTACCGGAGGGTTGAGCATGAAAGCCATCACCGGGCTGATCGGGCGTGAAGACCTGGTCGACAAGGCGCTCAGGGAAATCAAGAAAGGCCGCCATGTCCTGCTGACCGGTGCGACCGGCGTGGGTAAATCCGCCCTCCTGGAAACGCTCCTGGAACGCCTGGAGCGGCGGCGGGCTGAGCGGGCGCCGGTCGATGCCGAAGCCGATGACTGGCCCCGCGACGCCGAAACCGGCGACGCGCAGAATCAGCACGGTCATGAGCGGACGCGGCGCACGCAGACGGTGATTCACATCGCCGATCATCAACCCAAGGCGCAATTTGTCGACATCGCCCGTAAGCTGCTGGCCGTGGGCTTGATTGAACCGGCGGCGCTGGAGTTGCCCGAGGAATATCATTATCTGCCGCCGGAACTGATCGAATGGTCACGCATCCGCCGCCAGGTGAACCGCTTGAGTATGCGGGATTTGACCGCTGCCATCATTCCCGCTCTGCATGATCATCAGGGCCGTGTCATCATCGCCGTCGATGACCTAACGAGCCTGACGCCGACCTTAGTCGCGTTCTGGCTGGCGGTGTTCGAGGTCGCCCAGGTCATCGGCTGCGCCCGCCAGAAGAAAGCCAACGTGTCCAAGCTGTGGTGGAAGATGACCGAGATCGAGATTCCGCCGCTCACGCCGGACGCCACGCGGGAGATCGTCCAGGCGTACATCGCCCGGCAAGGGATGCTGATCGAATCACCGGGCCTGTTCGTGGGGCATATCGTCAAGCAATCCGGCGGTAATCCCCAAGCCATCGCCGATATGCTGGACGACTCGGCCAAGGAGCGGCTGGTGGACAAGCGCAAAATCCGGGAAATGCGCCACGCCGCCGGGGTGCGCTATGTGGATTTCACCCCGGTGATGATCATTGCCCTGGCCTCGGTGGTCGGGGCGCGCTACCTGGCGATTGGCACCGGCGACACCGAGCTGTACATTTTCGCCGGGATGCTGGCGGCGGTGGTGATCTCGGTTCGGGTGTTTCTGTTCAAAGGCGCGGGGAAGGCGAATTAGGCAGGTGGCTATGCGCCCGGAGAAAATTCCGGTAGCCCGTTTCGTCGAGCGTCCCGGCGGCCAGCGCCAAGACGGCCTGAGCCGCTTCCGCTTCGGGTGCGGTGAAGCGAGCACCGTTGAGTTCGAGGAACAGGATGCCGACCACGAAACCGGTGCGCTTGTTGCCATCGATGAACGGATGGTTGCGCACGACGCCTGCCGTATAGGCCGCCGCCAAGTCGAGGAGGCCGGGCGCATCGGCATAGGCGTAAAGCTGTTGCGGGCGAGCGAGCGCGGAATTCAGCAGGGCGTGATCCCGCACACCCGACGCGCCGCCGTGCAGCGCGAGCAGGCGGTCATGAAGAGTGAGCGCGTCCCGTGCGTCGATCCAGAGCAGTTCGGTCACTGGGCAAGCACATGGAGCGTGTGGCGATAGCGTTCAATAAGGTCTTCCGCCTTCGCCATTTTCTGTTCAAAGGCCGGATCGTAAGGGGTGAGCTGGTAGCCACCGTCCGGCGCTTCGATCAAGAACAGGGCTTGTCCATCTTTCGCGTTCAAGCGGTGGATCACCTCTTTGGGCAGAACGACACCGAGCGAGTTGCCGACTTTGCGGACCTTGAGTTCGATCATGGAAAATGCCTCTTTTGTTGCTACAAGAGTAATAACATTACCGCCCTGCGGCAAGGCGG
>DEHY01000148.1:0-686 GCA_002352185.1 Competibacteraceae bacterium UBA2788 | reverse complement strand
GTGACCTCTCCGCTGGCGCTGATCCAGCCGCCCTACTGGGGTTGCGTGGTGGGCGGTTACTGGTCGCATCTGTGGCTGGATATGGTGAATATCCGGGGCGTGGATTTGTTCTGGCCGTCCCCGGTGCGGCTGGTCACGCCGGGCAACCGGAACTGGCGGATTCAGGTCGGGAGCAAGGCCGAGATGATCCTGCTGGCCGTCTTACTGAGCCTAACCGTCGCCTTGTATCCGCTCAGTCACCTGGGCTTCCGGGATGCCCTGCAAGCGATGCTCAAGAGCTTCGACATTGCTGTCGAGCAGTACGCGCGCCAGATCGGGACGCACTGGTACGACCTGGAGTTGATGGCATCGGACAATCTCACGTTGGAGCGGGTGACGTGCCGGTGTCCGGTGGTGGGGCTGTGGAAGGGCGGGTTGATCGTGCTGCACGAGGGGAAACCGCGAGCGGTGGGCAAAAGCCAGGCCCAGCACAACCTGCTGCCGGTCTCTGCTCGGTTGATCGAGGGTGAACCGCTGCGGGTGGTGGCGGAACGAATCAACATGGCAGGCCGGACGCTGCGCGGGCTGATCAACCGCATTGATCCCGACCGCCCCTACTACCTGTTAGGGGAAGTGGAGATTTCGGATGGTAAGACGCCCGCCCTGGCCGGACGGCTGGACAGTCTGGAACGCTACAACCCGGCGAT
>DEHY01000102.1 GCA_002352185.1 Competibacteraceae bacterium UBA2788 | reverse complement strand
CAGGCCAAGGAACTGGCGCTGTCCTACGCTTCCGCTAATGGCGGCGGTCGCGCCGGGGTTATCGAGACCACCTTCCGCCAGGAATGCGAAACGGATCTATTCGGCGAGCAGGTGGTGCTGTGCGGCGGATTAACGGCGCTGATTCAGGCCGGGTTTGAGACCCTGGTAGAAGCGGGTTATGCGCCGGAAATGGCTTATTTTGAGTGCCTGCATGAAGTGAAGCTGATCGTGGATCTGATCTACGAGGGCGGCATCGCCAACATGCGCTACTCGATTTCCAATACCGCCGAATATGGCGATTTCTCACGCGGCCCGCGCATTATTACCGATGAAACCAAGGCCGAGATGCGCAAGATTCTCAAGGAAATCCAGACCGGCCAGTTCGCACGCGAATTCATTCTGGAGAATCAGGCCGGCGCGCCGGTACTCAAGGCCAATCGCCGCCTGAGCCGCGAGCATCAGATTGAGCAGGTGGGAGAGAAGCTGCGCGGCATGATGCCGTGGATTAAGGCCAACCGGCTGGTGGATACCACCAGGAATTGAAGCGGCAGGTCAAAAGCCCCTGGCAAAACCGGGGGTTTGCCTATGGCGGGTCAGGTATAGCCAAACCTGCAAGCCAACTCCGAATCCTTAACTTCGCGCTCCCTTGTCCTTCCCGCTTTTATAGGCCTTCTCGGGTGTTTCCCGTTCGGAGCGCAGGACAGGGGCATCGGTCTGGGGATCTGATGGCGACAGCGGCGGTTCGCCGGCCATGGGGACATAGGGTTTTTGTAACCGCTCGTTGACGTTCTTCCAAAGCGCCAGGTTGTGTTCCACCAGCTCAGTGATCATCGCCAGCGGATTCGCGCCAATAAGCGTGCGCATCTGTTCCCGAAACAGATGCTGCTGATCCACGAAGGCTTGCAGGCTCTTCTCCAGATAGTTGCCCATCATGCCTTGCAGCGTATCGCCATAGAATCGAATGATGTGCGCCAGCACATCGGTGGTGAAAATCGGAGAGCCTTGTTCTTCCTGTTCGCTGATGATTTGCAGCAGGATTCCGCGCGTGATGTTGGTGTTGGTCCGGGCATCGATGACATGGAATTCGGCGCGTTCCAGCACCAATTGCTTGACATCCTCAAGGGTAATGTAGCTGCTGACCGCCGTATCGTAGAGTCGGCGGTTCGGGTATTTCTTGATGATGCGCGGTTGGGTCATGGCAGGCACATAAAAAAGGCGCGGCGCCGCCCACAAGGGACAAACGCCGCACGATTCAAGGCTTAGCGGTAGTAGAGACCGCCGTTGACAGTGATGTCTTCGCCGGTGATGAGGCCGGCATCGTCAGCGCTCAGGAAAGCGACGGTGCGGGCAATTTCAGAAGGCTCGCCCAAGCGCCCAATCGGAACCGTGGCGACGATTTTCTGCAACACATCTTCACGGATGGCGCGCACCATCTCGGTGCCAATATAGCCTGGTGAGATGGAGTTGACCGTCACGCCCTTCTTGGCGCACTCGGCTGCCAGCGACTTGTTAAAGCCATAGATCGCAGCCTTGGTGGCGGAGTAGTTGCTCTGGCCGGCCTGACCCTTGATGCCGTTGACCGACGAGATGTTGATGATGCGTCCCCAGCCCCGTGCGACCATTCCTTCATAAACCTGCTTGGTCATATTGAAGATGCTGTACAGGTTGGTCTTGATCACGGCGTCCCACTGCTCCGGCGTCATCTTGTGGAACATGGCGTCACGGGTAATGCCGGCGTTGTTAACCAGGATTTCAATCGGGCCAACTTCCGCTTCAATCTTCTTGCAGACTTCGGCGCAGGAACCGAAGTCGGTGACGTCCGCCAGATAGACCGGGATATCCAGACCTTCCGCCTTGCGGTCGGCCTGCCACTTCTCCACCGCTTCCGGCTTCAGACCGTTGTAATCCACCGCAACAGCGCGGCGGCCCTGCTCGATCAGCGCCTTGCACATTGCGGTGCCGAGACCGCCGATACCACCCGTGACAACTGCAACTTTGGACATGCTTATCCCTCCTCAGGGTTGTTGTGGTGTATGTATAGCCTAAGTCGTGGTAATCAATCGCGGGCGACGGCAAGGGCGACGCCCTGGCCGCCGCCGATGCACAGGGTCGCCAGNNCCCATATCCCGGTTAACCGAGATCGCCTGGGCGGCGAAGGCTTCGTTGGCCTCGATCAGATCGAGTTGATCCACGGTCCAGCCGGCTTTTTTCAGGCAGGCGCGGGAGGCGGGAATCGGGCCAGTGCCCATGATTTTCGGATCCACGCCCGCCTTGGCGTAGGCGGCGATGCGCGCCAGCGGCTTGAGGCCGAGATCGCGGGCGANNGGCAGTGGTTCCTTCCCGTGGAAACTCGTCAGTATCGAATATCAGAGGAGCGCCCTTGCGCTGCGGAATTTCAATCGGCACGATCTCATTCTTGAACCTGCCGTCGCGGATGGCGGCGATAGCCTTGCTTTGCGAAGCGGCGGCGAATGCGTCCTGTTCCTCGCGGGAAATAGCCCACTGGGCGGCTACGTTCTCGGCGGTAATGCCCATGTGATAGTGATTGATGGCGCAATGCAGGCCTTCGCTCAGCATCGAATCCACCAAGCGGGCGTCGCCCATAGTGACGCCGCGCCGCGAACCGAGCAGCAGGTGCGGGGACAGGCTCATGTTTTCCTGCCCGCCGGCGATCACGATGCGGTTATCGCCATCGCGGATGGACTGGTAGGCCAGATGCACGGCTTTCAGGCCACTGCCGCAGACTTTGTTGATGCTCAGGCAGGGCACTTCGATAGGCAGACCGGCGTTCAGCGCTGCGGTGCGGGCGGGATTCTGGCCGGTGCCGGCGGTCAGGACCTGACCCAGAATGACTTCATCGATCTGATCGGGCTGGACCCCGGTTTTCCGCAACAAGTCCTGGATGACCTTGGCCCCCAGAACATTGGCCGGTATCGTTGACAGGGAGCCCATGAAATTGCCGATAGCGGTTCTGGCGGCGGCAACGATGACCACATCTTCCATTGAGCTGACCTCCGGATAACGCTTGTTCGAATTGTGTTAAAAACGCGATCTTATGCAAGTCAATTTAAGCGCTTCATATTGAGGGTTGTCATAAATCTTGTCAACCGATTCTGGCATTGCAGCATAGGGCAGGCCCGCGCTTTTCCTTGAATTTCCAGCGGGAATATCTCGCACCCGGCGCATTCGGCAGGCCCCGCCCGACCTCAATGGGAAACGGATGCCGGAGCGATGGGCAGCAGTTCAAAATAAACCAGCAGAGTAGTCTGCCAAGAGCTGCAATTGTCGTCGCTGACCATGAAAAAGCGCCGGTCGCGGTGGCGGGTCAGGCCCTCGAAATTGTCCAGCAGCCAGCCTTGACTGCTATCGAAAACCGCGATGTCGGTGACGTTCAGCAGCGTCCCGGTCGTCCCCAGCGTCGGCAGTTCAGCGCGGCGCAGGCTGATGACCAAAGGACGCAGGAGGGCGACAAAAGCGCGCTCCAGCGTCAACAGGCTGCCGTCCGGCAGCGCTTCCATCGCGACCAGGGCGCTGCCGGGTGCGCCGCCAAGCGGATAAATCCAAAACCGGCCACTGCCGGTGAAAATCCGGATCTGACCGGGCGGATCGCTGCGCAGCGGAGTTTCAGTACCCACTAGAACGCCCCAGCGAGGATCAAGGGTGACGGCTTCCAGCGCCTGATTGCCGTCGTGATAGTTGCGGATGTCGCGCAGCACCGTCGGCAGCGATTCTTCGCCCCGCCACTCGCCCTTGGCGCCGTAGCGAACCACGCGCGGTTTTACCTCGAACGAGACCAGCAGTTCCGTATCGTCCTGGATCTGATTGTCGCCATTGCGGATAGCCAGCCCTTCGGAATCATCGAACGGCGCACGCACCGGTTTGCCGGAGGCGTCTTGCAGGGGATAAGCGGCTATGGCTCGTGCGCCAGCCAGATGACCCTGATCGTCGAAAACCGGGCGTAAATGGAACAAAGCGCCCTGGTCGGAAATGGCGTACAGCAATCCGGCATCCTCGTCCCAGGCCAGCCCGGACAGGCCGCAGAGGCGCAAGCCGTTGATTTCGGAATGGCTCAGCCGCAACGCACCGAGCAAGCGAACTCCGGCGTAGATATCACCGGGAGCGACGTGATCGGCCAGCGAAATCGGAGTCGCCGCGAATTCCCCGGCGGCGCCTGCGCTGATGGGCAACCCGGAGAGCAACGCGAGCAGCAGAATGAAGCGGGGCATGAGGACTCCAAGGCAACCATAGCGGCAATTCGGGGTGCGCATGGTAGCATTCCACCGCGAAATTCAGAGCAAAATTCAAAGCAAAAAGGCATCGGCCATGAACAAGATACCGGTCTGGAACCCGGCGATTGAATTCATCGAACGGGGAGCGCTGGAACAGTTGCAACTCGCCAGGCTGCGCAAGACGGTGGAATGGGCGCTGAAGACGCCGTTCTACCATCAGCGACTCACCGAGGCCGGTCTGACCCGCCCGGAGGATATCGCCAGCCTGCGCGATGTGCGGAATATCCCCTACACCACCAAGGATGATCTGCGCGAAGCCTATCCCGCCGGCCTGCTGGCGGTCGCCCCGGAACAGGCGTTGCGCCTGCACACCTCCAGCGGCACCACCGGGACGCCAACCGTGATTTATCACACCCGGCGCGATATTGAACATTGGACCGAACTGGTGGCGCGCTGCATTGTGGCTACCGGCGCCACCGCCCACGATGTATTCCAGAATATGACCAACTATGGGCTGTTCACGGGCGGTCTGGGATTGCATTACGGCGCAGAGCAGGTGGGGATGCTGGTGATTCCAGCCAGTTCCGGCAATACCCACCGCCAGATCCAGCTGATGAAAAATTTTCGCACCACCGTGGTTCACGCCACGCCCAGCTATCTGCTGCACCTGTACGAAGTGCTGGCGGCTGACGGCGTGAGCCACGAAAAGCTTTGCCTGCGCAAGGCGTTCATCGGCGCCGAACCGCACTCGGAGCAGACCCGTTGCAAGATTGAAGATCTCTTCGGGATCAAGGCCTACAACTCCTATGGCCTGAGTGAGATGAACGGCCCCGGCGTAGCCTTCGAGTGCGTGTATCAAACCGGCCTGCACTTGTGGGAGGACGCCTATATTCTGGAGATGATCGATCCCCGAACCCTGCAACCGCTGCCCGAAGGCGAAACCGGCGAAATCGTGATGACCACGCTGCAACGGCAGGCGACGCCGCTGCTGCGTTATCGTACCCGCGATCTTTCGCATCTGGTCGGCGGCAACTGTCCCTGTGGGCGCAGCCACCGCCGACTGGCGCGGATTACCGGTCGCAGCGACGACATGCTGATTGTGAATGGCGTCAACCTCTTCCCGTCCCAGATCGAGGAGGCGTTGATGAAACTGCCGGAAGTCGGCACCAATTATCTGATTCAGTTGGAAAAACGGGGTTCGATGGATCGATTGGTGGTCAAGACCGAGCTTCGCGCCAGGTTGTTTATGGATGATCGGCAAACTCTGGACGATCTGCGTGAACGCATTGGCGAACAGCTGCGCGCAGCGATTCTGGTAAAGCCGACAGTTGAATTGCATCAGCCGGGCAGCCTGCCGGTATCCGAGGGTAAGGCTCAACGGGTTCTGGATTTGCGACCGGCGTTTTAGAGTGTGTCGTCAGTTGAGCCTGGTGGCGGAAGCGGCGAGGTAAAACGGCCCCAGAATTTTCGCTCAGTCATCTCCCTTCACCATTCCAGCAAAAGCCGGAATGACGGAAAGCGAAAAACCATTAACTCTTGGTATTTTAACAATTTTTACCATCCGGGATGGTTTTTTTGCGCGCTTTCCTCATCCGTTCGGGGTGATCGCGCCGGTTCCGGCTCTGGCCGAGAGCAGCGATGCTATGCGTGACGGTCGTCCGGGTTAAACTAGGCGCTGGTTTTCCAACCGGCGGTGGGAATATGCATGGTATCGGGCCGCGGGCGCTGACCCCGCGTGATGGCAAGGATTGGCTGATGCAGGCATGGCAACTGATGTGGCGGCGGCCATGGCTGTTCGTAGCGGTGGCTCTGTTTGCGCCGGCGGGCAGCGCCCTGTTGCTGACCTTGCCGATTTGGGAATGGTGGCTGCCACCGGCCAGCGGCTGGACCGCGCTGCTCGCTACGGTGTTTTGCTACGGGTTGCCACTGAGCCTGACCGTGACGCTGGCCTGCGGTTTGGCTCGCGCCGCCAATCGCAAACGCTTTCCCGCCCCGAGTCAATTATTCAACGGGACGGCGCTCAAGGCGCTGGTCCGAACCAGCCTGTTTCTCTTTGTACTGCTGCTGCAAGGCTATCTGGCGGCGTATCTGCTGCGAAACCAACTGCTGCCCGCCGATATTGCCGCTGTAGCCGAGGGGTTGCCGCCGCCGCCGATGGCCTTTGGCACAGCGAACACCGTGCTGGGGACGCAACTCAGCGTACTGGGCGGGATTTTGCTGGTGCTGCAAGTGCTGCTGGCCGGGTTTGTGATCCCGCTGCAACTGTTCCGTGAACTGCCGCTGGCGGTGTGCTGGCGGCACAGCGCGCTGGCGATGCAGCTTAACTTCTGGCTGTTCCCGGCGCTGGGTTTGACCGGGCTGACGCTGCTGGCGCTGCCGTTCTTCGATCTGTTCTCCATTCCCGCCCAGGTGCTGGCGCTGCCGTTGCCGGTCTATCTGGGGGCGCTGTTGTACGTCGCTTGGAACGATGTGTTCCAGGGCGGCATCGAGGAAGAAGAGATCGTAGAGCTTCAGGATCAGTGGCGGACCAGCGTCAGCAGCGAGCCAGCATCGCGTCAATTCCCCGCAGCGCGAGATTGAGATCGTCGCCCAGCGGAACCGCGCCGGCGGCGGTGATCGCGTCAAGGCAGCGATCCGTAATCCGGCCACCGATGAACACCGGCATCGCCACCGCCCGGCATAACGGCAGCAATTCCTGTTCGACCACCGTTGCGGCGATGTCCGCCGATCCAGACAGGACGATGGCGTGAACCGCGACCCGCTCGACCACGGGCGGCAATTCCAGCAGCGGCGTATTCGGCCCCAGCAGCAGCACCTGATAGTCCCGATCCAGCGCCGCCAGCGCGAACAGCAGCAGACCGACTTCGTGCTGTTCGCCGGGTAAACAAGCGGCCAGCAGTTTGGGTCCCTGTCGGTTGCGACTCAGATGGTGGAAGCGGGCGCCCAGCTTGTTGCGCAGGAACACGCTGAAAAAATGCTCCTCGGCGATGCTGCCTGAACCCTGCGCCCAACGCTCGCCCAGTTCCCGCAGCAGCGGCATAATCAGCCGGTGGGTGACGATATCCACCGGATACAGTGAAAGCACCTCGTGGTAGACCTCGCTCAATTCCCCATCGTCGAAGGCGACAATGGCGCGCAGCAACCGATCCTGATAGTTCAGCCAAGGACTGAACGCGGTAGCCGGTTCCCGCACGGGTTCGGGCCGCGCTTTATCGGTCTCCAAAACCTGCCGGATTTGGCCGATGGACATGCCGTTGCCCAGCAGCGTCACCACCTGGTTAATGAGATCCACATCGGCCATGGTGTACAGACGGTGGCCTTTGGGGGTGCGGATAGGTTTGATTAGCTCGTAGCGGCGCTCCCAGGCGCGCAAGGTGACTGAGTTGACGCCGGTCAGATTGGAAAGTGTGCGGATGGGGACCAGTCCGCCATCGGGCAATCCATGGTTGCTGTTATTCGTTTTCAATATTGAATGACCTCCCGCGCCTCGCGGTGCGGTCAACAGTAAAACCCTAGCGTTTAATTATACAAAAAATATACAAATTGCCTGCCATCACAATTTTCAGCGTTTATTTCTATACTAAAATTATACAAAATGCAAGCCGAACACCCCGGCCCATCTTCAAAACCCGGAGATAGCATCAAAAGCCCTGTTCTACTCCCATTCATGCACCGGCCAACCGCCGCGCTGTTGCTCCATATACGCCAGCGTCAGCGCCGCCAGATCATGGCCGTGGCGGGCGAGAAAGCGCTGTTGCCAGTCCGCGCCGGTGCAGCTGCTATCCACCCGTGCAGAAATAATATCCATATATTCAGTCACATCCGCTGCATCCAGCTCCAAATCCCGCAGCCCGCGCCGGGCCAGCGGCAACAATTCCTCCAGCAGCAGTTGCCGCAGCGGCACGCGCTGACCCTTCAACCAGACCACTTCGGCTTGCAAACCGTCTCGTGCCGCCGCGTAGAAATTCGCCCGAACCTGGGCGAAATCCAGCACCGCGCTGACCGGCGGCGTGACCTGCGCCAGGGCATGAACCAGCCCGTAGTACAGCGCCGCGTTGGCTATCGTATCGGCGATGCTGGGGCCGGCGGGCATCACCCGATGTTCAATGCGCAAATGGGGCGTCCCGTCCGCCTCGAAACCCAGCAGCGGCCGGTTCCAGCGCCAGATGGTGCCGTTGTGCAGGCGCAGATGCGGCAGCCGATCCGCCGGTTCCGCGCTCAAATCCACCGGCAACAGCGGCGGGTAGCGCGTCAGATTTTCGGCAAACAGTTCCAGCAGCGATTCCTGGACATAACCGCCGCCGAACGTCACCCGCTGATAACCGGGATCGTCGCCATGCGCCCGGTCCGCCAGCGCCACGCCCTGCTCGAACAGCGGGATGCGGGTTTCCTGCCACAGCGTCTTGCCGAACAGCAGCGGCGAATTGGCCGCAACCGCCACCATCGGCGCGGAGACCAGCAGCGCGGCGTTGAAAAAAGCCGCCGCCTCGGAAGGCATCACTTGCAGATGNNCAGGGTTTCGACGCCGTGGATCGCCAGTTCCATGGGCCGACCATGCCGCCGCAATAAAATCTGATCATTGATGGCCCGGTAGCGGTTCTGATCCGACATGTGATCCATGGTCAAATCCCGGTCGCGCAAGGTGGGTAGAATCCCGATCAGGACGACGGTGGCGTCCAGCTCGGCGGCGGTCCGCTGGCAGCGTTGCCACAGGCCGTCGAGATTGGCGTGCATCCGCCGCAACGCATCGCCGCGCAACGGCAGCGGCGGCGTATTGAGTTCGATGTTGAACACGCTCAGTTCCGGCACCACCAGCGGATCCGCCAGCCGTTGCAGAAAGGCCTGGTTGAGCGGCGCGGGCTGGCCGCAGCGATCCACCAGCCACGCCTCGATCTCGAAGCCGCCGACGCCGCCGACTGGCGTAAACCGGCTGGCCCGGAATCGGTCTGTGAGCGTTGCCATCTCCTCACGCAGCCGCGCCCGGAATCGGCGGAAATCCTGACGGGTAAACCGGGATTGGGAAATTTCCTGACCCATGGCGGCGTCTCCGGATCGTTGATTTGCGCAAACTATAGCCGACCACGCTCGTCGCGGACGGCGAAACCGCGCAGCGGCAGATCCAGATTGCGGGTCAGCGCCAGCGCGTGGAATCGGTCGCCCATTTCGCCGGGCAGGGTCAGCAACTTGACTTGGCGCACCTGCTCCAGATAACGGGTGCTATCGGCGGAGTTCAAAATCCCCCCGGTTTCGCCACCCCCCTTTTCCAAAGGGAGGTCAGGGGGGATTTCATCGGCCAGCAAGTCCATCAGGCCACAACCGAACAAAAAATAGTTCTGACTGGCATAACCGGCGATGTCCAGCCCGGCGGTGAGTGCGGCGTCGGCGACGGCGGTGAAATCCACGCTGGCGGTGATGTCCTGCAAGCCGGGCAGAATCAGCGGATCGTCATGAACCCGGTGGCGATAGTGGCACAGCAAGGTCCCGGCGGCGCGTTCGGGATGGTAGTACTCGCGGCGCGGATAGCCATAGTCCACCAGCAGCAGCGCGCCTGCCGTCAGCGGTTCGGCGATGGCGCGCAGCCAGGCCTCCAGTTGCGGGAGGTATTCGGAAATGTAACCTTCCGGCAGCTGCCCGCCGAGTTCCGCCTCGATCCGTCTGACCGCCGCCGTGACCTCCGGGTCTTCCGCGCCTTCGGCCCAGTCCAGGCCGGTTTCGCTCCACACTACGTTCAGGCGACGCGGTCCAGCGGAACTGATGCAGAAACGCTCGACCGGCAGCGCATCCAGCACTTCGTTGCCGAGAATCACCCCACGCAGGCCCGGTTCCGGCAGCGCATCCAGCCAGACCACCCGTTCCAATAGATCGGGTGCGCGTTCGGCCAGGGTTTGGCGCTGGCGGTCGCGCAACTCGCCGCTGAGTTCCAGAATCGCGTAGCGTTCCGGCAAGGCGTCCAGCACACACAACTCCCGGAGCAGGTCCGCCGCCATGATCCCGGTGCCGGCGCCGAGTTCGAGGATTGAACCGCCGCCCAGATGATCCAGAATCTCCCGGCACTGGCGCGCCAGACAACGCGAGAACAGCGGCGATAATTCCGGCGCGGTGATGAAATCGCCGCCGGGGCCGAACTTGCGGGCGCCCGCACGGTAGTAGCCCAGGCCCGGCGCGTACAGGGCCAAATCCATGAAGCGGGCAAAGGAAATCGCCCCGTCGGCGGCCATCATTTCGGCGCGGATGCAGTCAAGCAACCGGGCGCTGTGGGCGATGGCAGCCGGGTCGGGAGCAGGCAGGGTTTTGAGCCAATCGGCGGCGGTGGGCATGGAGGGCATCGGCCTGGTGACGTGAACTTGACGAGAGGATAACGATATTTTTACCACAGCCGCCGAATCCGGCGGGATTACTGCTGCAAACCGGCAGTGGAAACAGGCTAGAATCGCCGACCTTCACCCTCAATTCCCCTGCCGTTCGCAGTCGCGCCCCCGATGAAAATACCGTTTCTTCTCCTGCTGGCGATTACCGTTGGGGTAGCTGCTGCTCCAGCCTGCGCTGAGCCACGAGCCGCGCCCTCGCCTCCATCCGCCACCTACGTCAGCGATGCGCTGGAAATCCCGCTGCGCGCCGGCGCTTCCGAACGCTACAAGGTCATCGGCTCGGTGCGTGGCGGTTCCCCGGTGACGGTGCTGAAGGTGGATGCCGTCAAAGGCTATACCCAGATTCGCACTCCTGCCGGAGTGAAAGGCTGGCTGTCCAGCGCCCAGCTCACCCAGACCCCAAGCAATCAGGAACAACTGATCAATGCCCGTCAGGAACTGGAACAGTTGAAAGCGCGGCATAACGACCTCCAGCAACACATGGACAGCGTGGTCAACAAGCCCGGCGCGGAGGCCGTGAGCTATCCGCAACTCTATGAAGAGGCCCTGCGCCTGCGCCAGCAAATGGCGGAATACCGCAAGGTGGCCGCCGATACCGTGGCAATTGACGAACGCAACAAAGCCTTGCAGGAACGCACCGTCACCTTGGAACGGGAACTGCAAATCATCCAGCAGGAAAATCAGACGTTACGTAACGACAATGGCAACCTGCGGTTTCTGATGGGCGCGATCATCCTGGGGGCATGTCTGCTGGTGGCGGTGATGGCGCCACGGCTGCGCGAACGGAAGCGGGCGCAATGGAGTCGGCTGTAACGCAGCCGGGTTGCGGACCTTCACCGGGATCGCTGCGGCTCCAACCTCAGCGCCACCGGCGTTAGCGTCTCCCGCGATTGATCGAACGCCGCCCACAGTTCGGCAAAGGTCGCGCCCAGCAGGGGATGGCGGCGGTCGCCGGCGATCTCAGCCAGCGGCTTCAGCACAAAGGCATGGCGGATGATCTCATCACGGGGAATACGCAACCGGCTCTCGCGCAGCACCAAGTCGTCATAGAGCAGCAAATCCAGGTCCAGCGCCCGCGACGCCGATTTCGGATCAGCGCCCCGCCGGTGAGCCGCCTCGATGTCGCGCAGGCTGGCGGCCACGGCATGCACCGTCAGGTCGGTCGTAAACCCCGCCACTCCATTCAGGAAGTCGGCGCCGGCAAAACCGACCGCTGCGTTGGCGTAGACCGTGGATACGCTGAGCAAACCGAACTGCCGCCGCAACTCCGCCAATCCGGCGCAGAGATGCCGCTCTGGCTCGATATTGCTGCCGATGCCGACATAAACCCGAGCCATGGCGTTCAGTCCCGGCAACCACGCTCGATGATGACGCCCACCTCGCGGGCACCGCGCACCGCGCCGGGTTTGCGCACGGTCAGCCGCAACCAGGGCGCGCCGAATTCTTGTCGTAGCAGTTCGGCGATGCGCTCGCCCAGGGTTTCCACCAACTGGAAGGCGCTGACGGCGGCGAACTCGCCAACCCGTTGTGCCACAGCCTGATAATTCAGGGTATCATCAAGGCAATCGGTCATCGCCGCCGGGCGAATATCGGCGCCCAGTTCCAGATCCAGGATCAGCGTCTGGCGGATCTGGCGCTCCCAGGGATGAACGCCGATGGTGGTCTCGATGCGCAGTTCGCGAATGAAAATAATGTCCATGAGGGAAAGTCCGGGCGGGGCAGTCATCTTAACGTAAAAACCGCCGGGCCAACCCCTCAACCTGTCCACTGCCGGTTTGCGCCGGCGCTGCCGAATCGCTTGAATTGACGGTTATGTTGACCACGATCCTGTTTGTCGCTCTCGGCTATCTGGCCGGCTCCATTTCCACCGCGATCATTGTCTGCCGGCTGATGGGATTACCCGATCCGCGCAGTGAAGGTTCGCGCAATCCCGGCGCCACCAACGTGTTGCGTTTCGGCGGCAGGAAAGCCGCTGCGATCACCCTGACCGGCGACTTTCTCAAGGGCCTGCTGCCGGTGCTGCTGGCGCGGCTGGCGGGCGTGGACGAGGCCGGATTGGCGCTGACCGCGCTGGCGGCGTTTCTGGGGCATTTATATCCGGTATTTTTCGGCTTCGAGGGCGGCAAGGGCGTAGCGACTGCTTTTGGCGTCATTCTGGGCCTGTCCTGGCCGGTGGCGCTGGCGGCGCTCGCCACCTGGCTGTTCATGGCCTTCGTCGTCCGCATTTCCTCGCTGTCGGCGCTGACTGCCGCCGCGCTGACTCCGCTGTTGGCTTGGGGATTCGGATTGCCGGGCGTTCAGTTCGCCGCCGTGCTGTTCATGGTCGGGCTGCTGATCTGGCGGCACCGTTCCAATATCCGCCACCTGCTGGCGGGTACGGAGGACACTATCGGCACCGACCGGTGAAAGCGTGCAGCTACGGCAGAGCAACTATAGCCATCCTAAATGAGTTGTGGCACGGG
>DEHY01000144.1 GCA_002352185.1 Competibacteraceae bacterium UBA2788 | reverse complement strand
ATCTCGTGACTACAGTATCTAATTGACGACACGCTCTAGGAGTGCCTGTCAATCACTGCTTTTTACAGGACGGAAGATGTAAAGCTGATGCCCAGCATCGCCAGCGCCCGTTCCGCTGCCCGTACTCCGCAATAATTGGCTTCCTCGAAGATCGAGTAGCCGCTCAGATCAGAATGGGCGAACAGCACCCGATGCGGAGTCTGTTCCAACCGTTGGCGCGCCTCGCCCCAGACAAAGCCGGGCCGAGGACAGACCATGGCATGGCCCCAGCGCGCCAGATCGAGCCGGGTGGTGAGCTGCCGGATGTCGGGATGCGGTCGGGAGAGATCATGCAGAATCCGATTCGCCCACGCCGCCCAAGGCGTTTCCAGCAGGCGTTGCCGCTCCTGGTCGGGTGGACCGTCACACAGCGCGTGGTAATAGGTGAATACCGTCTGGTTCTGATGCGCTGCCAAATGCTGATGGGTGGCGACTACATAGCCGAGCGCATCGCTGTCGTACAGCACATTGTCCCAGGACAGCGGCGCGCCCCGGCGTTCTTCAGGAAAGCCGCGCAGACTGAGATTGGCGACCAGCCAGGGCGCGTATTGAAACTCGCCGATGGCCGCCGCCAATCCGGGTGATAATTCCGGGAACACCTTCGGCGCCTGAAAAACCGGCGCGGCCCAGATCACAGCCTGCGCCAGCCGCCGCACCGAACGGTTTTCGCACGGATGCCAGGCGTCCGCCAAAACCGCCTGATCCCGCTCCGACAGCCGCCAGATCAGAGCATCGGTGATCAGGTGAGATTCCATCCGTTCCCGCAACTGCCTGACCAGCCAGCCGTTGCCTTCCGGCCAGGTCAATACCTCATCACTGCTGGCGTCACGGGCGCACCCATCCCGGCTGGCAAAGTAGTGAATGCCCATCCAGGCCGAGGTTTCATCGTATCGGCAGCCGTAATCATCGCGGCAGGCATAGTTGACGTGCCAGTGCAGCGGTTCGGAATCCAGCCCGTGCTGCAACAGGAAATCGCGCATGGACAGCCGATCCAGCGCCAGCAGTTCGGGATCGCGGGCGCTGAACTCAATGGGGATGGCGAACGCTTTGCGCCCGTCCGCCCCGCGTCGGCGTTGGAAAGCGTCCATCAACTGCTGAAAGCGGCGGTACTGATCCCAATCCTTTTGCCGGATGCCGACCTGCGGCCACAAACCGTCGCGCCAGACCCCGTGCGCGTACAGTCGTTCCTGGGGGGCGAAGCAGATGGCGCGCTCATCATAGATCGGGGCCGCCGCATAAGGATCGCCGCGCAGCACGCCGAAATCAGCCAGTAATTCACGCACGGCACGGGATTCCTGGGTGGGGAAAGGCAGATAGTGCGCGCCCCACGGATAGGCGGTAATGGCATTCGCGCCACTGCGGGCGTTGCCGCCGACTTCGGATTCCAGCTCCAGAATGGCGAAATCGCGGAATCCGGCCTTGAGCAGCTTCCAACCCGCCGACAATCCGGCAATGCCGCCACCGACAATGAGTACCGGGATTTTTTGGGTTTCGGTCGGCTCCGGGAAATCCATTACCCGCAGCCGGTGGCCGAGCGTGCTGGACGCGCCGAGAATCTCACCCGCCGGCAAAGGCGGCATGATCCGCCCGCAACTCTGGATGTTGCCCAGCGTCGCAGTGAGCGACCAAAGGAACTGGCGGCGGTTCATCACTGCGCTACCTGCCGCCACTCATGTTCGTAATAGCGCACCAGAACCTGGTTATTGAGGCGGTTGATCTCGGTCTCGACCGAAGCCATATCCGGTGGAAACTGGAATAGCGCCGTAGTTGTTTCGGGCGTCAGGAAACGCAAGCCGGGCGGGTAGCGGTCGGGGGGCCGCCAGGGTTGACGGGTGGCCAGCGCGAAGCCCCATTCGCCGAACGCCGGCACGTAGGCGTGATACGGGACCACCTGCAAGCCCGCGCTTTCCAGCGTGCGGACAATGCACCAGAACGACTGGCGGGCGTACAGCGGCGAAGTGGTTTGCACTACCGCTGTCCCATTCGCAGCCAGATGTTTCTCCAGCAGTCGGTAAAAGACGTTGCTGTACAGCTTGCCCAGCGAATAGTTGGTCGGGTCGGGGAAATCCACCACAATGAAATCAAACACCTCCACATTCTGTTCCAGCCACTGGAAGGCGTCGGCATTAACGATCCGTACTTTGGGCGAATTTAGCGCATTACCGTTCAGCGGAGTCAGCAGCGGATGGCTGGCGAACAGCCGGGTCATCTCCGGATCGAGATCCACCAGGATCACCGTTTCAACGGTTTCATAACGGAGAATTTCACGCACTGCCAGTCCGTCCCCGCCGCCCAGCACCAGCGCCCGCCGCGCTCCCGGCGTCGCGCTCAACCCTGGATGCACCAGCGCCTCGTGATAGCGGTATTCATCGCGGGAGCTGAATTGCAGATTGCCATTGAGGAACAGCCGAAGGTCGTCCTTCCAGCGGGTCAGTGCAATGCGCTGATAGGGTGACGTGCGGGTGAAAATGAGGGGGGCGGCGTAGAGGTTTTCCTCAGCCAGCGTGGTGATCCAGTCGGCGGCGATGAAGCCGGCGGTCAGCACCAGCAGCGCGGCGACACATTGACCACGCAACCGGCGCAGTTGCGGCAATTGATCGCGGAACAGCCACAGCGCCCAGGCCGCCACCAGCACGTTGAGCAGGCCGAACAGCAGACTGGTGCGAATCAGTCCGAGATGTGGCGCGAGCAGGAGCGGGAACAATAGCGATACCGCCAGCGCGCCCAGATAATCAAGGGTCAGCACCTGCGACACCAGATCCTTGAAAGCGAACTGCTGCTTGAGGAGGCGCATGATCAGCGGGATCTCCAGCCCAACCAGGATGCCGATGATCAGCACCAGGGCGTATAGCGCCAGCCGGAGCGCGCCCACGTAGGCGAAGATCAGAAACAGCGCCGGTGCGGAAAAGCCGCCCAAAATCCCTACCGCCAGTTCGATCTGGATGAAACGGGCGATCAGACCCCGGACTACGTAACGCGACAGCCACGAACCGATACCCATGGCAAACAGGTAGGCACCGATGACGGTAGAGAACTGGGTGACGGAATCGCCGAGCAGGTAGCTGGCCAGCGTACCGGCGATCAGTTCGTAGACCAGCCCGCAAGACGCGATGACGAAGACGGAGATCAGGAGCGCATGGGTCATCGCTCAGACTTTAGCAGATGTCTGCGTCAAACCCATGGACTGAACCGCCCCGGGAATTGAGG
>DEHY01000012.1 GCA_002352185.1 Competibacteraceae bacterium UBA2788 | reverse complement strand
GCGGCCTGGGTTTCGGCCTGATCAGCGGAAGTATGCATGGGATCAGGCGGACGGGAACCGGCTTGAGCGGCTTCAAGTCGCAGGGCTTCCGCCCGGGCGGCAGCGCCCCGTGCAGCCTCGGCTCGAGCGCGATTTCTAGCCGCTTCAGCTTGCGCGGCGCGACGATCCGCCTCTGTTCGCGCTTTGGCGGCGGCGATGCGTTCCGCCTCCGCTTTGGCCTCCTGAGCCGCCCTGGCGCGTGCGGCTTCTTCCTGCGCAGCCTTGGCGGCGGTGATCTGGGCCGGTTCGGGTGGAGTCGAGGGCGGCTGCGCGGTCGCTGCATCCGCTCTGGAAGATGCCGGCGGCAGCGCTGGATTCGGTTGGGTGGGATCAACCGCCGGTGGCGGGGATGCAGCCGGGGCCGGCGGCGCGGGCTGGGAAAAGGTCAGAGCCGGAGGATTGGAGGCGGGCGGCGGCGTTACCGGTGGCGGGTTGACGGTGGTCGGCGTGGCGAGCCGTCTGTCCCCCTGTTTCAGCAATCCCGGCACGAAGATGACCGCCAGCGCCGCGACCACGGCGGCGCCGACCAGGCGTTGAGTCAAGCGGTTTTCCAAAATCAAGTCTCCCGTGATTGCAGCAGGGGGTAAGCGGTAAGCCACGGCTGGGCGACCAGCGCCGGAGCGACAGTGTGGAACGAGCCAAGAACAACAATGCGGTCGTCGGCGCGAGCGGCATTCGCGGCGGCCTGACAGGCGTTGGCGATATCATCGTGTGCAGCGACCGCCTGAATTCCGGCTGAACGCAATAGCGCGGCCAGTTCAGCGCCGGTGCGCCCGCGCGATCCAGTGAGCGAGACCGGACGCCATTCATCCACCACGTCGGCCAATGCCTCGATCACGCCCTGGGCATCCTTATCGGCCAGCAGACCGACGATGGCGCAGGTTCGCCCGCAACAGGGTCGCGCTCGTAACTGAGCGGCCAGAACGGCAGCGGCAGACGGATTATGAGCAACATCGAGAATCCACTCAACCGGGCCGGGGATAATCTGAAATCGCCCCGGCAACCGGACTTGCGTCAAGCCGGCATGGATAGCCTCGGCAGTGACCGGCAAACGGTCGCGTACGCTGTGCAGCGTCGCCAATACTGCGGCGGCGTTGCCGATTTGATGCTCGCCCCGCAGCGCCGGCAGCGGCAGATCGTTGAATCGCACCGGGTCTGAACGCCAGCGCCAGGCATCGCCAGTACGGGAGTAATCATACGCGCAGTTCGCCTGGATCAGCCGGGCGCCGATAGCGCGGGCGTGTTCAATCAGTCGGCGCGGCGGATCGGGATCGGCGCAGATCGCCGGTCGTTCCGGGCGATAGATGCCGGCTTTTTCGTAACCAATGCTGTCGCGATCCATGCCCAGCCAGTCGGTGTGATCGATGCCGATACTGACCACCAGCGCAGCGTCAGCATCCACCACATTGACTGCATCCAGCCGCCCGCCGAGTCCAACTTCCAGCACGGCGACGTTCACCCCGGCCTGGTGAAACAGTTCCAGCGCCGCCAGCGTCCCGAATTCAAAGTAGGTCAGGGAAATGTCGCCGCGCGCCGCGTCAATGCGGGCGAAAGCCTGAACAATCGCAGCATCATCCGCCGCTGCGCCATTGATCTGGATGCGTTCGTTATAGCGCAGCAAATGCGGCGAGGTGTAAGCGCCGACCTGATAACCGGCGGCGCGCAGAATGGCGTCCAGCATCGCAACGCAGGAGCCTTTGCCGTTGGTGCCGCCGACCGTGATCACCGGATATGCGGGTAGTTCCGGTCGCAGCCGCCGCAGCACGGTTCGCACCCGATCCAGACTCAGATCAATCGCTTTGGGATGCAGGGTTTCCTGCCAGCGCAGCCAGTCATCCAGCGTCGCAAAGCGCATTGCATCCTCACGCGGCCAGCGCATCGCGTCCGGTCAACATCGCCAGCAGCAGCGCCAGCCGGTCGCGCAGTTCGCGGCGATCCACNNCCAATCAGCGCCTTGGGTTCAGCGATATTGATGTCGCCCAGCATCGCCAGACTGGCGGACACCCCGCCCGTGGTGGGATGAGTCATCACCGAAATATAGGGGACGCCGTGTTCGGCCAGGCGGGCCAGCGCCGCGCTGGTCTTGGCCATCTGCATCAGCGAAACCAGTGCCTCCTGCATCCGCGCCCCGCCGCTGGCCGAGAAGCAGATGAAGGGAATGTGTTCGTTCAGGGCGATTTGGGTGGCGCGGACGAAGCGCTCGCCGACCACCGAACCCATCGAGCCGGCCATGAACTCGAACTCGAATGCCGCTGTCACCACCGGCATCCCTTTGAGCAGGCCGCGCAAGGCGACCAGGGCATCCTTTTCGTTGCTGGCTTTCTGCGCCTGCGTCAGCCGGTCCTTGTACTTTTTGCCGTCCTTGAACCGCAGAAAATCAATCGGTTCGATGTCCTCGCCGATTTCCATCCGGTCCTGCTCGTCAAGAAAGCTGTGCAAGCGCGCGCGTGCGCCCAGCGTCATGTGGTGGCCGCACTTGGGACAGACCCGCAGATTGCGTTCCAGCTCAGCGCCGTACAGCACTGCGCCGCACTCTTCGCACTTGCTCCACAGACCTTCGGGCATCTGGTGTTTGTTGCGGCCATCGGTGCGAATGCGCGAAGGAACCAGTTTTTCATACCAGCTCATGAGCGGATGTCCTGAATACTTGGCGACGCCCTCGCCAGAGGGCCAGGGCTAGGGGGAGGAAGTAATGTTCAGGCGTCCATGGCCTGACGCATGGCGGCAAGCAGGGCAGCGACTTCGTGGCGCATCCGCTCCGGCTCATCGGCCAGTTCGCCCATTTTGGCGACCAGCGCGCTGCCCACCACCACCGCGTCGGCGACTTGGGCGACGGCGGCTGCGGTCGGCGGATCCTTAATGCCGAAACCGACGCCCACCGGCAGGTCGGTGCAGGCGCGAATCATCGCCAGCTTCTCCGCGACTTCAGCGACATTGATCGTCGCCGAACCGGTCACGCCCCTGAGCGAGACGTAGTAGAGATAGCCTTGCGCCAGTTCGGCGATATGGCGGATGCGTGCGCTGGAGCTGGTGGGGGCCAGCAGGAAAATCGTGGCGATCCCGGCGGTTTTGAGCGGTTCGGCCAGTTCAGCGGCTTCTTCCGGCGGCAGGTCCACGGTCAGCACGCCGTCCACGCCGGCATCGCGGGCGCCAGCGATAAAAGCGTCATAACCCAGGCTCTCGATGGGATTGAGATAACCCATCAGCACCAGCGGCGTCTCGCTGTCGGTCTGGCGGAATTCGCGGGCCAGTTCCAGCACGCCCCGCAGCGTCATGCCGTGAGTCAGCGCCCGCTCGCAGGCTTTCTGGATCACGGGGCCATCGGCCATCGGATCGGAGAACGGCACGCCCAGTTCAATAATGTCGGCTCCGGCTGCGACCAGCGCATGCAGCATCGGCACGGTCAGCTCCGGGCGCGGATCACCGGCGGTGATGTAC
>DEHY01000209.1 GCA_002352185.1 Competibacteraceae bacterium UBA2788 | reverse complement strand
CGAGAACTCGATTGCGATTTCTATGCCTTCTCCAGCCACAAGATTTATGGGCCGAGCGGGGTCGGCGTGCTGTACGGCAAGCAAGCGCTGCTGGAGGCGATGCCGCCGTATCAGGGCGGCGGCGACATGATCCGGCTGGTCACGTTTGAGAAGACCGAATACGCCGATCTGCCCAACAAGTTTGAAGCGGGCACCCCCAGCATCGCCGACGTGATCGGGCTGGGCGCGGCGCTGGACTGGATAAAAGCCATCGGCCTGGACGCTATCGCCGCCCACGAACATGCCTTGCTGGAACACGCCACCGCCCAATTGCAAGCGATTCCCGGCCTGCGCATCATCGGCACGGCGCGGGACAAGGCGGCGCTGGCGTCGTTTACCCTCCAGGGCGTTCATCCCCACGACATCGGCACTATTCTCGACCGCGAGGGCGTCGCCATCCGCGCCGGCCATCACTGCGCCCAGCCGGTGATGCAGCGCTATGGCGTTCCCGCCACTGCGCGGGCTTCATTTGCGGTCTATAACACCCACGACGAGGTGGATGTGCTGGTCAAGGCCCTTTTCAAAGTCAAGGAGCTGTTTGCATGAGCGATATGCGCGATCTCTATCAGGAAGTGATTCTGGACCACAACAAGCGGCCCCGGAACTTCCGCATCATCCCGCAACCGACCCACAAGGCTGACGGCGTCAATCCGCTGTGCGGCGACCGGATCAGCGTCTTTCTGGATATCGAGGATGGCGTGATCAAGGACATCGCCTTTCAAGGCGCGGGCTGCGCCATTTCCAGCGCCTCTGCGTCATTGATGACCGAAGCGCTCAAAGGCAAGCCGGTTGACGAGGTCGAACACCTGTTTGAAGCGTTCCATACAGTAGTGACCAGCGATTGCGAATGTCCGCGTGGACTGGGCAAGCTCAGCGTGCTGGCCGGGGTGCGCGATTATCCGAGCCGGGTCAAGTGCGCGACGCTGGCCTGGCATGCGGTGCGCGCCGCACTGGAAGAACACAAGCAGCCGGTAGCCACCGAATGACCTTTATCGCTTCAGGAGACTCCGCATGACCGCAACCACCCTGAACTTGCCCGATGCCGACGAGATGGAAGCCAAAATCATCGAGGCGCTGAAGACGGTTTACGATCCGGAAATTCCGGTGAATATCTACGAACTGGGGCTGATCTACGGCCTGAACGTCGATCCGCTGGGCAATCACGCCGATATTCAGATGACCTTGACCGCGCCCGGTTGCCCGGTTGCCGGTTCGATGCCGGAATGGGTGGAAAACGCCGTCCGCCATAACGCGGGCGTGGAATCGGTCAACGTCGAAGTGGTGTGGGAGCCGCCATGGACGCAGGAAATGATGTCCATGCGCGCCAAGCTGGAACTGAATATGTTGTGAGTCGCTCCGCCCGAAAATGCTTGCGGCCGCGCTCCGGGTTCCAGCCTGATCGGGAATTGTGCAGGATAAAGTCCGATTTCGGGTTGGCAATCCCGGTTTAATAGTCATAAACTATGCATTTTATCTAAACAATTTATTTCACAGAATCAACTGCGCTTCCTATAGTCTCTGCCACGGGCCAGGCCACTCTTGCCCGGTGTACCTAACGCACCCACAGAGGACGCAGCCATGTCAACCAAGAACCTCACCACCAACGCCGGCTGTCCGGTCGCCCACAACCAGAATGTCATGACCGCCGGGCCACGCGGCCCACAATTGTTGCAGGATGTCTGGTTCCTGGAAAAACTCGCGCACTTTGATCGTGAAGTCATCCCCGAACGGCGGATGCACGCCAAAGGTTCCGGCGCTTATGGAACCTTTACCGTCACTCACGACATTACCCAATACACCCGGGCAAAAATTTTCTCCCAGGTCGGCAAGAAAACGGAGTTATTCGCTCGCTTCACCACCGTGGCCGGCGAGCGCGGCGCGGCGGACGCCGAGCGCGATATTCGCGGCTTCGCGGTCAAGTTCTACACCGAGGAAGGCAACTGGGATCTGGTCGGCAACAACACTCCGGTCTTCTTCCTGCGCGATCCGCTGAAATTCCCGGATTTGAACCATGCCGTGAAACGCGACCCGCGCACCAATCTGCGCAGCGCCAAGAGCAATTGGGATTTCTGGACTTCGCTGCCCGAAGCGCTGCACCAGATCACCATCGTCATGAGCGACCGGGGCATCCCGGCGACCTACCGCCACATGCACGGCTTCGGTAGCCACACCTTCAGCTTCATCAACGCCAACAACGAGCGCTACTGGGTCAAGTTTCACTTCAAGTCGCAGCAGGGGATCAGGAACCTGACCGACGCCGAAGCCGAAGCGATCATCGGCAAGGACCGCGAGAGCCATCAGCGCGATCTCTACGAGAGCATCGAAAAGGGCGATTTCCCAAAATGGACGCTCAAGGTGCAGATCATGCCGGAAGCCGATGCGGCGAAGGTTCCCTATCATCCCTTCGACCTGACCAAAATCTGGCCGCATCAGGATTACCCGCTGATCGAAGTGGGCGTGATGGAGCTGAACCGCAACCCGGAAAACTTTTTCGCGGAAGTGGAACAGTCGGCGTTCAATCCCGCCAGCATCGTGCCCGGCATCGGCTTCTCGCCCGACAAGATGTTGCAGGGGCGGCTGTTCTCCTACGGCGACGCCCAGCGCTACCGGCTCGGCGTCAATCACCACCTGATTCCGGTCAATGCGCCGCGCTGCCCGGTCCACAGCTACCACCGCGACGGCGCCATGCGCGTTGATGGCAACCACGGCGGCACGCTGGGCTACGAGCCGAACGA
>DEHY01000099.1 GCA_002352185.1 Competibacteraceae bacterium UBA2788 | reverse complement strand
GCCGCTTCAGCTTGCTGTTGAGCAATTGCGGCGCGCTGGTGGGCGGCTTCGGCTTCGGTGGGCAACATGGCGCCTTCCGGGGTGAACCAGCGCAGCCAAACCGTGGTGACGCCCCGAAAGGTTCCCGTCCAGTGTCCCAGATCCAGATTCAGGGCCGGACTATGCAGGCGATCCTGGGGGTCGGCGACCAACTGACGGTAGTCATTGCCGTGCAGAGTGAAACCTGCGAAGTCTTCGGGGTTGAAGGGGTCGTACCAGTAGTATTCCGGGACATGCATCTGGCGGGCGTAGAGCGTTTTCTTGTGGGTCTTGTCGTGGCGGGCGGTGCTGGCCGACAGCAGTTCGACGACAACATCCGGCCCCTTGCCCTGCTCCCAGATCACCCAGCTCTTGCGCTCGCCGCGCGGCACATCCAGCGCAACGAAGAAATCCGGGCCGATGAAGGTGTTGTGGCGCGCCTGCTCCAGGCTGTAGTAAAGGAACATGTTGCCGCCGGCGAAGCCGTCGCCCCGCGCCTCCAGCCAAAGATCCAGGACATCAATCAGCAGGTCCATCTGAAATTGGTGACGCAGGGTTTCCATGGGCACTCCGTCATCGTAGGGGAGATCGTCCTGGGTAGGAGGAAGAACCGGCAAGTCCGCTACTGCGACAGGCGGGGGCGGTGGGGAAATCAGCAGCGCTGCCATGATGAGGTCGCCTCCTGAAAGGTGGAGATCGGTGTTGCACTTTGGCGCCTTGCGCCTCTGCCCAACGGATACGCTTTGATGCTGGAAACAAGAGCAGCTACACCAGCCAGGACGGCTCAGGAGTGAATGAGGGTGCGCATGATGTCAACGACCCGGCGAGTGGCCGCATCCGTCGGAGTTTCCCGCCCGACCATGTAGCTCATCAGCTGCGGGTCTTGCAGCTCCAGCAAATCCGCGAACGCCCGCTGGTCTTCCGCTGGGGCTGCGGGATAATGCTGCTCCAGATAGCCCAGCGTCAGCAAATCCAGTTCTTTCATGCCACGCCGACAGTGCCAGCGCAATTTGCCGATCTGTTCATCCATTGTCAGGTTCTCCTCTAAACGAAACGCCCCTCTCCCGCGAGCGGAAGAGGGGCCGGGATTGAGCAGAGTGAATGCCTACCGCCGCTCGATCATCATCTTCTTGATTTCCGCAATCGCCTTGGCGGGGTTTAGACCCTTCGGGCAGGTCTTGGTGCAATTCATGATGGTGTGGCAGCGATAGAGCCGGAACGGATCTTCCAGGTTATCCAGCCGCTCGCCGGTGAACTCGTCGCGGCTGTCCACGATCCAGCGGTAGGCTTGCAGCAGCACCGATGGCCCCAGATAACGTTCGCCGTTCCACCAGTAGCTCGGGCAGCTGGTGGAGCAGCAGGCGCACAGAATGCACTCATACAGGCCGTCCAGCTTGGCGCGGTCTTCCTTGGATTGCAGGCGTTCCCGCGCTGGCGGCGGAGTAATGGACTGCAACCACGGCTTGACCGAGGCGTACTGCGCATAGAAGTGGGTCAGNNTTCATCGCGCAGGAGCCGCACACGCCTTCGCGGCAGGAGCGGCGCAAGGTCAGGGTCGGATCCATCTCGTTTTTGATCTTGAGCAGAGCGTCCAGCACCATCGGCGCGCAGGTGTCCAGATCGACCTCGTAGGTGTCCAGACGCGGATTTTCGCCGCTGTCCGGGTCCCAGCGATAAATCTGGAAGCGCTTGATGTTCTTGGCGCCGGCCCCGGCATAGTAGGTTTTGCCCTTGCCGATGACCGAATTGGCGGGGAGCTTGAATTGAGCCATGGGTGTCGCCCTCTCAGTAGACGCGCTTCTTGGGTGGAACGTATTCCACCTCATCGGTCAGGGTATAGGTATGAACCGGACGGTACTCGAAAGTCACCTGGCCCTTGGGATCCAGCGACGCCAGGGTGTGCTTCATCCAGTTCTCATCGTCGCGATCCGGATAATCCTCGCGGGCGTGGGCGCCACGGCTTTCAGGACGGTTGATCGCCGATTTGATCGACACCATCGCGCAACCCAGCAGATTGTCCAGCTCCAGCGTCTCGACCAGATCGGAATTCCAGACCATGCCCCGATCCGTGACGCCGACATGCTCGAAGCCGGCGAAGATCTCTTCCAGCTTATGGATGCCTTCGGCCATGGATTCGCCGGTGCGAAAGACTGCGGCGTGGTTCTGCATGGTGCGCTGCATCCGCAGCCGCAGGCTGGCGGTGGAGTTTTCGCCGCCGGCATGACGCAGACTATCGAAGCGGGCGACGATTCGATCCACGCTGGCTTGCGGCAGCGCCGGGTGCGGAGTGTCGAGCTTGATCTTGTCGGCGCAGCGGTTGGCGGCGGCGCGACCGAACACCACNNGCTTCGCCAATCGCCATCAGGCCGGGAACCACAAAGTCGGGATTGCCGTCCTTGAGCCGCACCACTTCGCCGTAGAAATTGGTCGGGATGCCGCCCATGTTGTAATGCACGGTCGGCAGCACCGGCACCGGATCCTTGGTGACATCCACGCCGGAGAAGATGCGGGCGGTCTCGGCGATGCCGGGCAGGCGCTCGTTGATGACTTCGGGGCCGAGGTGTTCGAGATGCAGGAAGATGTGATCCTTGTGTTCGCCGACGCCGCGGCCTTCGCGGATTTCGACGGTCATCGAACGGCTGACCACGTCGCGGGACGCCAGATCCTTGGCGTTCGGCGCATACCGCTCCATGAAGCGCTCGCCGTTGGAATTGGTCAGGTAGCCGCCCTCGCCGCGACAGCCTTCGGTCAGCAGACAACCCGCGCCGTAGATGCCGGTGGGGTGAAACTGGGTAAACTCCATGTCCTGCAACGGCAGGCCGGCGCGCAACACCATGCCATTACCGTCGCCGGTGCAGGTGTGGGCCGAGGTCGCCGAGAAGTAGGAACGGCCATAACCGCCGGTCGCCAGCACCGTGGTGTGGGCGCGGAACACATGCAGCGTGCCTTCGGCCAAATCCCAGGCCACCACGCCATGACAGGCGCCGGCGTCATCCATGATCAAATCCAGCGCGAAGTATTCGATGAAAAACTCGGCGTCGTGCTTGAGCGCCTGCTGATAAAGCGTGTGCAGGATGGCGTGGCCGGTGCGGTCGGCGGCGGCGCAGGTGCGCTGGGCGGTGCCCTCGCCGTAATTGGTGGTCATGCCGCCAAACGGAC
>DEHY01000046.1 GCA_002352185.1 Competibacteraceae bacterium UBA2788 | reverse complement strand
CCGTAGCAGCCGTCTATGCCGTTCAGAGCGAAATTCAGCAGCAGATGCTCACCGCAACCGCCGATGCCCTGAGCAACGGTCGCCAAGGTGAATCCGGCCAGTTCCAGCCGCAATTGCGTTGCGCCCAGTTCGACATTTCCAGCTTTTGCGGCGAAAAGCGCCGTTTCCGCGTCCAACCGCACTGCAACCGGTTGCCCCTCGCGCAACTCCGGTACCACGGCATCCGAATATTGATGTGAATCGCAGCCGGCATTCTCGAAGCGCAACCGCAGACAGCCCTTGGCAATATCGGCGCAGCAAACCCGCAGTTGCACGCCGCGCCCGCTCAGTTCAGCCGCGTCGCTCGCGACGGTTAGCGCAGCGGCAAAATCGAAATTGAGCGGATGAATTTTCTGGCCGAAGAACATGGCTGGAACCCGAATCAGGGTAGCGCCGCCGGCTTGGAGGCTTTATTTTCCGCCAGCATTTGCGTCAGTTGCATGGGCGGCACATAACCGGGAATCATCTCGCCCGATTCCAGAATCAGGCTGGGCGTACCGCGCACCCCCAGCTTTTGGCCCAGCTCATACTGCGCCTTGACCGGATTGTCACAGGTCTTGCGCTCGACATTTTCGCCGCGCTTGGCCTTGGTCATCGCCTCCTGCCGGTTGTCCGCGCACCAGACCGCCACCGCCTTGTTGTACGACTCGGAATTGATCCCCTCACGCGGGAACAACAGGTAGCGAATCTTGATGCCCCCCTTGTTGTAATCAGCCATCTGGCTGTGCATCTTGCGGCAGTAACCGCAATCAATATCGGTGAAAATGGTGACGGTGTGCTTCACCACGCCCTCCGGCGTAAAGACCACCATGTTGCCCTCACCCACCGCCTCAATGGCTTTTTCCCGCAGTTCGCCCCGGCGGTTCTCGGTGAGATTGGCGCGGGACCCCAGATCGAGGATGTCGCCCTGCACCGCAAAGCGGCCATCCTCGCTCAGGTAAAACACCTGGCCGCCGATAATCACTTCGTACAATCCCGGAATAGCCGTTGAGGCAACGCTGTCCGGTTTCGTGCCGTTCAAGGCCGTCTGGATACGAGTCAGATCCGGTTGTTTGGCAGACGCAGGGGCGGGATCGGCGGCTAGTGCGCCGGCGCTGTACAGGGCGGCGGCAATCAAGATGATTTTGCGCATTTCAATATCCAGAGTAGGGGCGGGAAGGAATCATCGACTCAGAGTTTAGACAGCCATCGGGGGTTCCACAGTGACCAGCCGGCAGCGGAAATGCAAGCCGAGGTTAGAGGATCCAGCGCAATCCGCCCACACCCTGTTGCTGTATTTGGCGTGAAATGACGAGAATGGGAGCTGCGCCTATTGTGACCATTGCCAAATTAAGTCCGCAACCCGCGCCGGGTGTTTTTCAGCCTATGATGTGCTTTTCCGACGAGTCGGCCCGCCGTCCGGGCTGACTCGGCCTCCTACCCACCTGCAACGGAATTTATGATTATGCACCGATTGATCGTCCCCAGCCTGGCATCGCTCGCGTTCCTGCTTACGGCCTGCGCCACCGACCCCGTGAGCGAGCAAGCGCCCACGCCCGCCACCTACGCCGGATTCCTGACTGATCCGGGCCGGCTCCAGCCGGTGCCCGGCGACAGCGGCGCCTACCGATGGATTGACTCCAATGTCAATCTGGCCCGGTATAACAAGATTCTGTTAGAGCGCATCCAGGTTCAGCTCGCCAGCGACGCCGATTACAAGGCGGTCGATCCGACACAACTGAAAGCGCTGACCGATTACTTTCACCAGGCCATTGTGAAGGCGCTCGGCAGCGCCTACCCGGTTGCGACTCAGCCCGGAAAGGGTGTATTGCGAGTGCGGATCACCATTGTCAATCTGGTGCCCACCAAACCGGAGATGAGTGTGGTTACGCTGGTGGTGCCCTACGCCACTGTCGCAGATATGGCGTCGGGGGCGGCCTCAGGCGGTCCGGTGGGGTCGGCGCCCTATCTGGGCCGCACCGGCATCGCCGTNNGCGCGATCACCACAGGCGTTTCAGATTACGCTAAAGCCTATTCAACCTGGGCCTACGCCCAGCAAGCCTTCGACGGCTGGGCGCAAAAGTTCCGGACGTGGCTGGATCAGGCCCACGGCAAGTAAGCGTCGTCACGGATCAGAACGGAGAAAACCGCTATCCGTAGCGTCCGCGCCAAATGCCAATACTATGAAAGCGGTTTATACTGACTTTGGCGCCGACCATCGCCGGCGTGGACTGAGGTTCACTCATCAACCAATGATCGAGGATTATTTAATGAATAAATATCGAGTCTTATTGGCTGCAACTCTCGGTTGCGCGCTGGCGATGCCGGTAGTCGCGGCGCCGTCGCCGGAAGCTGAAAAGGCGAGCGCGGAACTCAAGGCAGCGTTGCGTCAGCACCATGAAGCCTTGAACAAGCAGGATATCAAGGCGTTGATGGCGCTTTACGCCGACGATCCCAGCGTAGCGGTGATGGGCACCGGTCCCGGCGAATTCTGGAAAGGCAAGGCGGTGGTGGAAGAAACCTACAAGCACTTCTTTGAGACCTTCAAGGCCGGTTCGCTGAGCCACGAATGCCCGGATGTTTCCGGGGGCGAAGACGGTAGCAGCGCCTGGTTGATGGCCTCCTGCATCATGAAGGACACCACGCCGGACGGAAAGGAACCCCGCGAGTTCGGGCTTAATGTTTCAGCGGTGCTGAAGAAGGATAAAGCCGGCTGGAAGTTTCAGGCCATGCATTTCTCCAACCTGAGCGGTGACGAGGGNNGCAGCTCCGGCGGCAGCTCCCAAGAAATAATGGAGAGCGCTCATGACTGATCGGCATGATGAGCAACGACATCAATCTACCGACGCGCCAGATACCGGGGGGCGGCGGGAATTTCTACGCAGTCTGGGCAAGTGGTCGCAGGCGGTGATCGGCGGCGTACTGCTGGGCGGCGCTTTGGTCGAGTCCGATTCGGCGAATGCCTGGGCCGCCGCACGCGGCTACGGCGGCTCCGCCGCAGTTGGCGCCCGTGGCGGTTGGGTCAACCGTTATGGCGGCGGTGGCGGCGCCGGTTGGGTCAACCGGTCTGGCGGCGG
>DEHY01000117.1 GCA_002352185.1 Competibacteraceae bacterium UBA2788 | reverse complement strand
ACTCATGAAAATAATTCTCGCGCAAACGGCTGACGACATTGATGTGGTGCGGACGCTCTTCCGCGAATACCAGCGCTTCTTGGGCGTTGATCTCTGCTTTCAGGGTTTCGAGGAGGAACTGGCCCTGTTGCCGGGACGTTATGCGCCGCCGAGGGGCCGGTTGCTGCTGGCGCGGGAGGGTCTACACCCGGCAGGCTGTGTCGCACTGCGCCCGCTGGACGACGGAGCGTGTGAAATGAAACGGCTTTTCGTCCGGCCCGACTATCGCGGCCAAGGACTGGGGCGTCTTCTCGCCGTGCGGGTGGTGAGCGAAGCGACCGCATTGGGCTATGTCGTCATGCGGCTGGATACTCTGGAAACACTGAACAACGCGATACAGATTTATACCGCGATGGGTTTCCAGCGCCGGACGCCCTACTACGCCAACCCCCTGTCGGGCGTGGTGTATTGGGAGCGGGTGCTATCGAATGGGACGCCGACCTCGGTTGCTGAAGGATCAGACCACTCGCCCCATGCACCCGTTGAAACGCCACCATGAGTGGGTATTGCTGCTGGAAGAGAAAGCGACCCTCGAATGCGCCGATGGCGAGCGGGTTTACTGAAACCGTTCAGAAGCCGCAGGTGTTCATTCCTTGTCCAGCCAATCGCTATCACGTTGACCACGCGGAACGGTTACGCACCTCATTCCATGCCCTGACCGGACGCGATCTGATCGCCCCGGCGCTATCGCCGGACGCGGCGGCGGAAGGACTGTTTCACGCACCGTTCGTGATTCTGTCGCATGATGCCGCGCCCGATCCGATCCTGACCTACGGTAACTTGACGGCCCTGAAACTCTTTGCGCTGACCTGGGAAGAATTGACGCAGATGCCCTCGCGCTTGACGGCGGAAGCGCCGAATCGGGCCGAACGGGCGCGGTTGCTGGCGGAAGTCACGGCCCAAGGCTTCATTGATGACTATTCCGGGGTGCGGATCGCCCGCACCGGGCAGCGGTTTCTGATTGAGCAGGCGACGGTCTGGAACCTGACCGATGACCAGGGCCGGCGGTGCGGGCAGGCGGCGACGTTTCGGGCGTGGCGGTATTTGGCGGACGCCGGACCGGAGCTAGGGCGATAGGAGGCATCGCCATGCGCATCCTGCTGCTACGGGTCGGCCTCCTCCCGTATCCAGCGCACCCACTGCGGACGGCTCCTGTTCGCCCCCAGCCCCAGAGTTCCAGCCGGAGGTGCGCGTCCGCTGCCGGCGCAGCCTGACAGTGCAACGACGCTGCTCCCGTCGCCGACCGCTACAGGATGCTCACGGCATGGAGCGGCAGGGCAAATCCAGTCTAGCGGCGCGGGTGGCCAACCGGCTGCATCATCGCGAACCGGTGGTGGTGTTCAAGCATTACGATGCCTCGGCCATTCTGGAAGCGTTTCGGCGCGCTATAACGCTCCTGGCTGAGTTGTGAGCCAAATCCCCCCGCTCGCCTAGCTCACGCCCCCCTTTGCCAAAGGAGGGTTGGGGGGATTTCGCAGACACCGCCATAACTCATTGAACCCGCCGCCACCGTCAACCCCCTGGTACAGCCTCTGGCGGGTAAGCTGAGCGACAACGAAATTCCGGCGTTGGCCGGCGTGGCGCTGCCTGAGTTATTTGCGTGTTGGGGTGGCGCTGATGGTCGCCGCCGCCCCTGTCCAGCGGATCACGAACTGGCCCAGTTGGTCATGCTGGCAGACCAACTCGTTGGACTGGAGGTCACGGCGGAGCCTGCCATCCTCTGGGCAATCAACTGCGCCATCCCGACGCCGCCCAACTGGCCCGGCAAACGATGGCGTGCCTGGACCGGCATCAGATCGAAGTCCCGCTCTCGCTGCTAAGGGCTGCTGGCGAAGCCTGCGTTCGAGTGGGCGATACGCCGGCGGCGCACGAGATGCGCAACAGCTGAAACTGCCCGAAGCCCGGCAGATTGCCGACATCATCCGGCAGGTTTGGAACGGTGGATCGTGGTAAGCCGATGCCCGGATTAGCGGCTCAGACGATGGGGCAATAGGCGGGCCGCGTCGCCAGATAGGCGGAAGCGCCAATCCACGCGCCGCCGAGGATGCCCAGCAGCCAGCCTGCCGGTTCAAGCAGCAGCGCAGCGCTCAGCAGGCTCATCCCCATGCCGCCGATAGCGAACACCTTGCCCCGCCGGTCAATAGCGCCACAGGCCAGCCAGTCCGCAAACGGACGACCGAAACGCGGATGCGCGACCAGGCGGGCGGCCAGCTTTGGCGACGCCCGCGAGAAGCAGCCGATAGCGACGATCCAGAATACGGTGGTGGGCAGCACCGGCAGCACCAGGCCAACGGTGCCCAGCGCGAAATTGAAGCCGCCGAATCCAAGCAGCGCCCAGCGGGTTACCGGGGACAGCGGCGGGCCGGATTGAAGGTTGGCGGGGTGTTGCATGATGGCGATCTCCCGAAAGCGGCAGGGATGCCGGTTCCCCGCCGCATGGCCTGCCTGGTGGTTCAAAAACCTTTAGCCCGATTGCAACGCGGCCAGGGCATTAGCGACACCCTCGCCGTAAGCGGGATCCGCCTTCCGGCAGTGGTTGATATGGCGCTCCTGAATCGCACGCGGCGCATCGCCCAGAGAACGTGCGGTGTTCTCGAACAAGACCTGTTGCTGCGCGGGCGTCATCAGCCGGAACAGCGCGCCGGGCTGGGTGAAATAGTCGGCGTCATCTTCCCGGTAATCCCAATGATCGGCGTCGCCGGACAGCTTGAGCGGCGGCTCGGCGAAATCCGGCTGCTCGGCCCATTCGCCCTGGTCGTTCGGCTCGTAGCCCA
>DEHY01000177.1:186-2870 GCA_002352185.1 Competibacteraceae bacterium UBA2788 | reverse complement strand
CGAGCAGTCCGGCCACACCCTCAAGGAAATCGTCGGCGCGGTCAAGAAAGTCAGCGACATCGTCGCCGAAATCGCCGCCGCGTCCCGCGAACAGGCCAGCGGTATCGAGCAGGTCAACAAGGCCATCCTGCAAATGGATCAGGTCACGCAGCAGAACGCCTCTTTGGTGGAAGAAACCGCCGCCGCCAGCCATTCCATGGGCGATCAGGCCCAGGAACTGCAAGACCTGATGATCTGCTTCAACAGCGTGAACAGCAGTGCCCAAGTCGCGCCGGCGCCACGATCCGAAAGCAAGCCGCGAACTGGAACCGCATCGCGATCCGGCTCAAGGAGGGATTCTCGCCTGCCTGTGACTGCGCCCGTGGCCGCCAAGGCTCGCCTCACACTGCGCCCGGCTCCGGTCGAGAGAAGAACTGCAACTGCTGGCGCCAAGGCCTCGGTTTCCGATGAGTGGGAGGAAATGTAATAAGCCGCGCACAACCCCTCTCCTGCAAGTGGGAGAGGGCAACGGCACATCCTCCTCCAGCCGCTCGCATTTCTGCTGCAGGGCCTTGGCGTACTCGGTCGGAGCGCTATGACTAAACGGTTAGTGTGGTCGAGTGGCTTGCTGGTCGTGGGACTCGCTATTCTCCTGACCGGTTATTGCAACCGGCCTCCACTCAAACCTCCCGGCAACATCACCGTCGGCTCAGCCCTGGGCGGCGGTGATGACGCCGGTTATCAGCGCGCCTATGAACCCCGTCCATTGCAATTTCCCGCCGATCATGGCCCGCATCCCGATTTTCGCAATGAATGGTGGTATGTAACCGGCAATCTGGCCGATGCTGCGGGCCGGCAGTTGGGTTATCAACTGACCTTGTTTCGCATTGCCCTGTCGCCAATCCCTCCCGCAGTGGATTCGGCGTGGCGCGCCAATCAGGTTTACATGGGGCATTTCGCCTTAACCGATGTCTCTGGCAACCGGCATTATGGATTCGAGCGCTTCAGTCGGGGCGCAATGGGTCTGGCCGGGGCGCAGGCAACGCCGTTTCGGGTCTGGCTGGAAGACTGGGCGCTGACCGGCGTGGAGTCTGACGCCTTTCCCCTGCAGGTACATGCCCAGGAAGGTGATATCGCCATTGACTTGACGCTGAATGCGACCCGGCCAGTGGTAGTGCAGGGCGACCGGGGTTTGAGCCAAAAAAGTGCTGAACCGGGCAATGCATCCTATTACTACTCCTACACGCGCCTGCCGACACAGGGCGTAGTTCGCGTGGGCGATCAGCGCTTCACGGTGAGCGGCGCAAGCTGGCTGGATCGGGAATGGAGTACCAGCGCGCTGGGGCCGGATCAGAGCGGCTGGGACTGGTTTGCACTGCAACTGGACGATGGGCGGGATTTGATGTTCTACCGCTTGCGCCGCAAGGATGGCGGCATGGACCCCTTCAGCAGGGGCGTTCTGGTCGCAGCCGGGGGGCAGGCGCGATTACTGCGCTGGGATGAAGTGGATCTGCAACCTCTTGGCGAATGGACCAGCCCCAAAAACGGTGACCGCTATCCCGCTGGCTGGCGTTTGCGGGTGTCCGCCGAGAAGCTGGATTTGACCATCACGCCGAAAGTGGCTGATCAGGAAATGCGGCTGACGGTGCGTTATTGGGAAGGAGCGGTTGCCGTTACCGGGCATACGGGCGATAAACCGACGCACGGACAGGGCTATCTGGAAATGACGCGGTATGAACCCTCTGCCGCAATTCATTAAACTCAATTATTAAGCTGCTGCCAATATTTAATGTATTGAATATTATATATAATTATCGAGAACATGCTTAAATTCAGATCATCGGCGCTCTGCGCCCGCTGGGTGTCCGAAAATGGAAAGTAGGCAGACTTTGAGACATATTCCCTCGCTCTCACGTAACCTGGCCGACCATGCACGAGTATCACGATGACCCCAGACGTCGACGTCGTGATCGTGGGCGCGGGTATCGCTGGACTCGTTACGGCGCGCTGTCTGGTGGATGCCGGGCTGAGCGTTCGAGTTCTCGAGGCCCGCTCACGCTTGGGAGGGCGCATTCACACCGATTGCGGGTTTGCCGCTGGGCCGATAGAGCGCGGAGCCGAGTTCATCCACGGCAATCGAGGGCGGATCTGGCACTACATCGACCGCTTTGGGCTGCATGCGGCGTCGGCGCTCGGTATGCGTGGGCTTCGGGTCGTTGATGGGGATCGTCTCCGGCATCCGCTTTGGCTGCTCACACGCCCGGTCACTTTCCGCCTGCTCTTTGCCACCCTGGCTCTTGTGCGTCAGCGGGGATCTGACCAGAGCGTGGCCGATTTTCTCCGCGCACGGCGGGTTACCGACGGACTGGGCTGGCGGCTTGCGGATACGGCTGTCAATTCTGCCTGCACGTCCCTCGAAGACTTCGGGGTGGCCGATGCGTCCGCCGCCTTGATGTCTCCCCAGGCGCACGGCGGTACTTTTCGCCCCCGCGAGGGCTACCAGATGCTCGTGGAACGTATTGGGCAGGGCCTCGACGTGCGCAGCGGGGAGCCGGTCACAACGGTGCGGTGGAGCGAAGCAGGAGTTGCAGTCGAAGCCGGTCGGTCGGTGCGTGCGCACGCTGCGGTCATCACCCTGCCGCTTGGGGTGCTTCAGGCGGAGCTTGTCCACTTTGCGCCCGCCCTGCCGGACCCCAAGCGGCGGT
>DEHY01000177.1:0-175 GCA_002352185.1 Competibacteraceae bacterium UBA2788 | reverse complement strand
CGCGTCTGTGCGCATTGCTTGAACCCGAGGCCCGGCGCGTACTCGATGCCATTGAGGTCGTCGACTGGGGGCGCGATCCGTGGAGTCGCGGCGGCTACTCGGCGGCACCCGTGGGCGCCTTCTCGGCCCGCGCCGTGCTGGCTGAGAGGGCTGGACGCCTCGTCTTTGCGGGCGA
>DEHY01000132.1 GCA_002352185.1 Competibacteraceae bacterium UBA2788 | reverse complement strand
GTGGAAGAGTACATGGGCCGCTATGGTGTAACCCGCTCCGGGCAGTTCCCGCAGGTGGGCGCCAACGCCGACGCGGCGCGTACCCTTAATAGTGAGAGCGGAGGTGTTACGCCGGGCGCGAACCCGGTCAACGCCTTCCAGATCAATCTGGGCGTGTCGTTCGAGCTGGACCTGTGGGGCAAGCTGCGCAACGCCACCGAAGCGGCCCGCGCCGACCTGCTCGCCACCGAGGAAACCCGGCGCACGGTGATTCTGACCCTGGTCAGCCAGTTGGCCAACAGTTACGTGCAATTGCTCGACTACGACAAGCAGTTGACCGTAACCCGGGAGACCTTGAGAACCCGCAGCGAATCGGTGCGGATCAACGGCCTGCGCTTCAAGGCGGGGCTGATTTCGGAGCTGGATTACCAGCAGGCGATAGCCGAATATCAGAATGCTGCGGTGCAGGTGCCCCTTCTAGAGCGGCAGATCGCCCAGCAGGAGAATGCCATCAACCTGCTGCTGGGGCGCAACCCCGGCCAGATCGCCCGGGGCGTGCCTCTGGATCGACTGACCTTGCCACAAGTGCCCGGCGGATTGCCGTCCGAGCTGCTGGAACGCCGCCCGGACATTCGCCAGGCCGAGCAGCAGCTGATCGCCGCCAACGCCCAGATCGGCGTGGCCAAGGCGGCATTCTTCCCCAGCATCTCGCTCACCGGCCTGTTCGGCTACGCCAGCACCGACCTGTCCGATCTGTTCAAGGGTCCATCCCGAACCTGGCAATTCGCCGGCACCCTGGCGCAGCCGATCTTCACCGGCGGCGCCCTGACCGGCCAGTTGCAGGTCGCGGAAGCGGTCCAGCAACAAGCCTTGCTGAATTACCAGCAGGTGATTCAGAACGCCTTCGCCGAGGTGGACAATAGTCTGATCGCGGTCAAAAAGCTGCGCGAGCAGTTGAAGGACGAGGCAGCGCAGGTCAAGGCGTTGCAACGCTATCTGGACCTGGCGACGCTCCGCTACCAGAACGGCTATTCCGATTACCTGACGGTGGTGGACGCCGAGCGCAACCTTTATAGCGCACAACTGCAATATGTGCAGGATCAGGGCAGCCTGTTCGTAGCTCTGGTCAATCTGTACAAGGCGATGGGCGGCGGCTGGATTGAACAGGCGGAGCAGATGACGCGAGGCGCGGAAAAACCGGCGGCTCCACCACCGCCAGGTTCGTAAACGGCCCGCTCGCTGAAAACGGGGCTTCGTCTCCTACCCTACCCCCTCTCCCCTGGCGGGAGAGGGTTGCCGCAACATTAACCGATTCGCAGCGGCATCAGCTTGACCCACGCTGGGCGCCGGTTTGCGCCCATCATCTCAGATCCATCGCCGGAATCGACTGCGCCAGACAAAAACTCATTCCGCCACACCTCGTCGAAGTAAAAGAAGAGCTTTATTTTTATCTATTTTTCAGACAAAACGTGTGCCCACCGCCCTTCCTTCAACGCCGTTGCAGGGCGGATCACCACCGCATCGGTCTCGCTCAGACCGGACAGAATTTCAGTTCTGGATTCACCGATGAGGCCGACTTGCACCCGCTGGCGCTGCAAGCGACCCTCACGCACGATCCAGACCCGACTCTCGCTCACGGCGGTCGCCGGCACCAGCAGCGCGTTCGGATGCTCGGCCACAATAATGTTCACCTCAGCGGTCATGCCGATGCGCAGCGGTGGGTTTTCCGTGAAGCGAATCCACACCCGATAACCACGGGTTATCGGATTACCCTTCGGGGTGATCTCGGAAACCTGGCCTTCGAGAATCCGCTCCAGCAGCGCGGGGGCGCGGATCAGGACGCGCTGACCGGCTTGCACCAGCAGAATATCCTCCTCGTCCACCTCGGCCTCAATCCGCAGCGGCGCGCAACAGGAAAAATAGAAAATCGGCTGATTGGCCGGGATCAACTGGCCCACTTCGCCATCGCGTTGCAAAATTTGCCCGTCCGCCGGAGCGGTCAGGGTCATCAAACTTCGCAAGGCGCGAGCCCGAGCCACCGCCGCTTCCGCCGCTTGCCATTCGGAGCGCGCCCGATCCCGTTCCAGCACCGTACCCAATCCCCGGTCGAGCAAGGTCTGGGCGCGATCCTGTTGGCTTTTAGCGAACAGCGCCCGCGCTTCGAGTTCGTCCACCGTTTTTTTCAGATCGGCATCTTCCAGCCGGGCCAGCACCTGACCGGCGCGAACCTGAGCGCCCTCATCGGCATTGAGCTCCATCAGCCGACCCGCATTGCGCGGGGCGATGGGCAACATCACCGTCGGTTCCACCGTACCGGTCGCGTAGACCGCCCGTACCGCCGAACCCCGGGTTGGCCGTGCGATTTCGACCGCCAACGGACCGAACCCGCGCCAGGCGGCCACGCCGCCCACCGCCAGCAGGCCCAGCGCCATGCTTGCCCACACGACCCATTTCCACCTCATGCCTCAGCGCCGAACGAACGGCAGCATGCGGTCGAGGAACCGGTCACGGTCAAAAATCTGATGCTTGAGACCCAGCCCGACATGCCAGGCCACCACGATCACGGTGACGTAGCCGATCACGATATGAATGATGCGGGCAAAAACGGCGAGCCATTCCTGCTTGCCAACCGGATTTGGCAAATCATGCCAGCCGAACAGTTTGATCCCGTAATCGCCCGCCATGACGAACAGATAGCCGCTCACCGGCATCAGCACCAGACAGCCGTACAACAGCATCTCGTTCCAGTGGGAAATCGTGCGTTCAGCGGGCGTCAGCGTCGGCGCCCAATCGGGCAGCGGCGTCAGTTTGCGCCAGGCAAAGCGCACCAGCACCAGCACCAGCACCACCAGCCCGATGGATTTATGCCCGTTGTAATAGCTATTTTGCGTTAACCAGAACAACGTCTTTCCCGACCCGATCCGGGTCATCAGGTTGGCGCCCAGATACTGATACACCAGCAACAGAAAAACGCTCCAGTGCAGGAATCGGGTGATCGCGCCGTAGTGCGTGGTGGAATTGGTAAGTTGCATGGCTCGAATCCTCTGATAGAGATTAGGCCGCCCGATCCCGCATCAGCAGTGCCTTGAATTCGGCGAACGGCATCGGGCGACCGAACAGGAAACCCTGTCCAACATCGCAGCCATGCGCATGGAGAAAGTCCCGTTGCTCGGCGGTTTCCACCCCCTCCGCCACCACTTCCAGACCCAGCCCATGCGCCAGCGTGACCACGGCATCGACAATGGCGACGCTGCTGATGTTGCCTGGCAAATCCTTGACGAAGGCGCGGTCGATCTTGAGTACATCCACCGGAAAGCGTTGCAGATAGCTCAGCGATGAATAGCCGGTACCGAAGTCGTCAATGGCGAGCCGTGCGCCCATCTCCTTAAAAGCCTTGAGGGTGGCGATGTTATCCTCGGTATGATGCATCAGGATGCTTTCGGTCAATTCCAGCTCCAGACAGGCGGGATCAAAACCGGATTCCTCCAGCAGCCTGCGCACCATTTCGGCCAGATCGTCCTGGCGGAACTGGCGACCCGACAGATTGACCGCCACCAGCAGCCCGGCGCATCCATTGCGATGCAGCTCGCCGATCTCGCGCACGGCGGTGCGCAGTACCCATTCACCCAGTTGCAGGATCAGCCCGCTGTCTTCCGCAATCGGAATAAATCGAATCGGCGACAATAATCCAAGCTGCGAATGATTCCAGCGGATCAGCGCCTCGGATCCGGTGATGGCGCTGGTATGGAAATCCCATTTTGGCTGGTAGTACAGCTCCAGTTCCTGCTTGGCCACGGCATGGCGCAGATGGGTTTCCAGACTCAGTCGCTCGCGAGCGACCGTCGTGGCGCCGGACAGGTAGAACTGGTAGTTGTTCCGTCCCATGTCCTTGGCTCGATGCAGCGCAATATCGGCGCTCTTGAGCAGATTCTCGGCGCTGCGGCCATCGCGAGGACACAGGCTGATGCCGATGCTGCAACTGGCGAGCAGCTCCTGTCCGTCCAGCCGATAGGGTTGAGCCACGGTCTCCAGAATCCGCTCCGCGATCCGGGCGGCATCGTCGCCGGCACCCAGCTCGGGCAGTAACACCGCAAACTCGTCGCCGCCCTGGCGAGAAATAGTGTCGCACTGGCGTACACATTGTTGCAACCGCTCGACCACGTCCCGCAGCAACCGGTCGCCTGCCGCGTGACCCAGGGTTTCGTTGATCCGCTTGAAATGGTCGAGGTCCACCAGCAGCACCCCCACCAGGCCATGGTCGCGTCTGGCCCGCAACACCGCCTGCCACAACCGATCCCCCAGCAGCGCTCGGTTGGGCAGGCCGGTCAGCGCGTCATACTGGGCCAGATACTGGATGCGCTCTTCCGCCTGCTTGCGTTCGGTGATGTCCTGCACCACAGTCACAAAATACTCCACTACCCCGTTTGACCGCCGCACACAGCGGGATGATACGCTGGCGTGGATCAGCGTTCCGTCCTGGCGCAGGAGACGCTTGTCCATCGAGTAACCCTCGGTTCTCTGACTCATGGCCCGCTCGAATTGCGCGATCTCGGCAGCCAGATCATCGGGGTGGGTAATTTCGGCCCAACTCAGCCGCAACAGTTGCGACCGCCGATAGCCCAGTATCTCGCACAAACGGTCGTTGACTTCCCACCAGCGCTTGTCGGGGCCGGTCAGGGCGATACCGATCAGCGGCAGTTCAAAATAGCTGCGGAACTTGCTCTCGCTGGCGCGCAGAGTTTCCTCGGTTCGCTTGAGGCCGGCAATGTCGGTGCTGGCACCCAGGTAACTGTTCACGCGGCCAGCGCGATCCCGCAACGGCACGGCGCAGGTACTCAACCAGGCCACTCGGCCTGATGGGCTTTGCAACCGGTGGTTGGCGGCGAATTCGCCACCCTGCTCAGCCGCTTGCCGCCACGCTTGCATCATGGGTTCGCGATCATCGGGATGCACCGCCTGAAGCCACATCAATCCAATGGCCTGGTCGGCGGTCAGGCCAGCCAGCTGGCGCCAGCGGTCGTTGACATAGTGGCATTTGCCCTGCACATCCGTCATAAACACGCCTACCGGAAGCTGATCGGCCAAAGTGCGAAAACGCTGTTCGCTGGTGCGCTGGGTGTCGGTAGCCCGCCGCAGTTGCCAGAGGTCCGCTTCAAATTCCCGCTGGCGGTCGTTCTGCGCGACGATATTTTGATGGAGCCGGTCGCGTTCCTCCAGCCACAGTTGTTCTTCACAGCGCAGCCGATAGCGCTGGTTGAGAAGCGCCGCGCCCAACCCGCCGATCAGCCCCAGCCCGATCAACCCACTGCCGATCCAGAACGCCAGGCGGTAGCGCCCGATCCCGCGTGGACCGGGCTGGACCAGAACCGCTGAAGCTTCTTCAGCGTCTACCCGAATTGTCGTCCAGCAACACCCAAATAAAGCCAGCAGCATCCCCATACGGATCCATCGCATGAACCCCGTGACGGGTTGCCGCCTGCAATAACCGATGAAGTGAGCTCTGTTCACCTGATTCATCTGCCAATCTCTTTATTTCGCTCCAGGGTCCCGGGCTGCCGCTGCTGACTGTTCACGTCCGTCATAACCTTGCAGGGCGGCATAGGCAGCGAACTCCGTGTCGTCCAAGACGCCGATCAACCGCTCGCGGGCAAAGACTCGGAAGTGACTTTCCACAATCCGGCTATTCAGGCCGCTCTTCCGGTACAGACCGAGAATAAGACGCGCCTCGAAACTGTTGCCCCGCTCCAACCGGACGATGTAATCGCGTTCCAGCGCTTCCCGTTCCACCGGATCCAGGCGTTCCAGCGCCGCCTGCAAGCGCACCGTCAGAAACTGGGTGCGCAGACGATCCAAGGACAATACTTCCCGGGGTTGGCGACATTCGATCAGTTCTGGCACGCCGGCGGAATCGGTGGATGCCACCCCAATCCGCGCCGCCACCGGTCGGTAGTCCTTGCGCAACGCCACCAGCAGGTACGCCGGCAAGTTCTGCACCTTGCCCGCCACCAGATCGCGTTCGACCACCGCGATGTTGTCCTCCAGATAATCCGGCTCGTGCATGGTGAGCGCTCTGCGGATTTGGCGGACGCTCAGGCCGAAGGCGGCCAATTTTTCGCGCAGGCGCTCGTGGCGCTCCTCGGCGTTGTCGCTGGCCGGCAGCGCTTCCCCAGCCATGGCAATCGCGGCCTGCCGCTGAGTGAACAGCAACATTTGCGGGTTATCGCCGACCCGGAAACGCACTGCGGCGATCCTGCGGTGATCGCGCTGGTAATCGGCTTCCAGGATCAGGTCCGAAGTCTCGTTGACCTGCCGCACCGCCGGTTTGATGATTTTATCGTTGAACTTGCGAAAATCCTGGTAGTAACTATCGGTCTCGCCAATCCCCAGCAGGCGCTTGAGGTTGTCCAGGCTGATCCAGCCGGTGGTGCCGACCCGGCGGTAACGCAAGCAGTTCTCGTACAGGGCCAGCGCATAGCCGCTGCTGAACTTGCGCTGGATGCTGAGGTTAAGCAGCGCGTAAATCTCCGGGCGGTAAAGTTTTTCGCACAGTTCGGG
>DEHY01000075.1 GCA_002352185.1 Competibacteraceae bacterium UBA2788 | reverse complement strand
TATATCACCCGCAAACCCCGCTTGACCACTGCTTTGGAGCGACATAATGCACAACAGGAAAACTCGAACAGCCATCATTCTTCGCTTGGCCCCACTTTGCCTCGCTTTTAGCCTGGTTGCGTTCAGCAGCGCTAGCGCCGCGACCCGCCCGGATTTCTATCCCGAATTCAATCCCGCCGCCGGCCAGATTCCCTTTCCCACCAATCTGCTCTTCAACGGTTCGACCGACGGCACCCTGAACATTCCGGTAGCCGATCCCAACAATCTGTCCGATCCGCAGGTTGCGCTGAATGCGCTCGACGGTTTCTCCACCATCGCGCCGCTGACGGCGCAGTTTTCCAGCACCCTGAAAGCCAGCACCGTCAAGGCGGGCAGCACGGTGCGGGTGTTCGAGGTTGCGCTGGTTAATCCGTTCCTGAATCCGACTACTAAAACGCCTTTTGCAATTACCGAGGTCAAGCGCGAACTCCAGGCCGGCAGCGACTATGAAGCGGCCCTGCTGCCGCAGGACGCCAACCAGACCACGCTTACCATCAGTCCGCTGCGCCCGCTGGCGCCCAAGAGCGGCTATCTGGTGGTACTCACCAGCGGCATCCAGGACAGCGGCGGTTTCGATGCCGGGCCTTCGCCGACCTATGCGTTGACCAAGCTGACGACGCCACTGGTGGATGCCAGCGGCAAGAGCGCAATTCCCGGCTTGAGCGACGCTCAGGCGCTGGCGCTGGAACCGCTCCGGCAGTTGGTCAACAACCAGGAGAACGCCGCTGCCAGCCGGGGCGTCGCCAAAAGCGAGATCGCGCTGAGCTGGACGTTTATGACCCAGTCTACCGAGGATGCTTTCACCGCATTGGGTAAAACCATCAAGCCACTGGGAATGGTGGTCAGACCGACCGGCGCGACGACCGCCGCCGTTGGGCTGGGCTTGCCCGGTTTTTCCGACCTTTACGCCGGAGCGCTGGCAATTCCCTACTACCTCAGCAAGGAGAAGCCGCTGGGCGGTTACTGGCAGACAACCGGCGGTGGAAATGTGACCCAGTACAACCCGCTGCCAGCGGCAACCGCCGCCCTGCAAATTCCGGTGCTGATGACCGTGCCCAACGCCGGCAGTGGCCGGACCAAGCCTGCGACCGGCTGGCCGGTGGTGATCTTCCAGGCTGGTTTCACGCGGAATCGCACCGATTTGCTCCTGCTGGCCGACGCCTTGTCGTTCGTCGGCTTCGTTGCGGTGTCCATCGATTTGCCGCTGCACGGAATTACCAATAAAAGCAGCCCGCTCTACATACCCGGCATGGAGCGAACCTTCGATCTGGATCTGGTCAACAACACCACGCTTGCACCCGTCCCAGACGGAAGCATTGACCCTTCCGGCACCCATTTCCTGAACCTGCGGAGTCTGCTCACCACTCGCGATAACGCACGCCAGGGCGAACAGGACCTTCGGCAACTGACCGCCTCCCTGCCGCTGGTGGATTTGGACGGCGACCAGAAGCCCGATCTCGACGCTAAGCACATTCGTTTTGTAGGGCATTCACTGGGCGGCATCATCGGCGGCGCTTTTCTCGCTATCGAGGGTAACGTGACCAGCGCGACGCTGGCCATGGCGGGTGGCGGCGTGGCTAAACTGGCTGATGCTTCAGCTACCTATAGCCCACTCATCGTTGCCGGGCTGGCTGCGGCAGGCGTCAATAAAGGAACTCCCGAATACGAAAGCTTTATGGTTGCGTTCCAAACAGCGATTGATTCCGCCGATCCAATCAATTACGGCGCTAAAGCGGCCAGTCTGCATCCGATTCACCTGATTGAAGTNNGTCCGCTTCACCCAAGGCGATCATGGCTCGATTATCGTCCCGATCTTTTCCGTCGCAGCCACTGCGGAAATGCAGGGGCAAATGATCAAGTTCCTGCAAACCGAGGGTGAGGAACTGGAGATCATCTATCACCCGGTCGTACAGTAGCCAGAATCTTCCTGCGCCTTGCGCTTGCCTCTTGATCAAGGCCGCTGTGAGCAACCCATCGATGCCTTGAGTTGCAGGAGCAGCGACGCCGGCTTCCAGTCTGTAAAACCGGTTGGAAGCCGGCTTTGCTTTTTTATGAAAAAACCGGTTTCACGCTTAATCTACGGGTGTGGTAATAGAAAATTTGAAGAGGTCAAATTGACAATATGGAACCGGATTTCTGGCACGAACGTTGGGAGCGAGCCGAAATTGGCTTTCACCAGCAGGAGATCAATGCGCATCTCCGGCAATTCTGGAAGTCGCTTGATCTGCGACCCGGCCAGCGAATATTCACACCACTCTGCGGCAAGAGCCGCGATCTGCTGTGGCTGGCCGGTGAAGGTCATCCAGTGACCGGGGTGGAACTCAGCCCGATTGCAACCGAGGCGTTTTTCGTCGAAAACGGATTGCGCCCGCGCCGCTGGCGGGAGGGCGCGTTTGAAGTCTGGGAGGCGGACGAGATCCGTATTTTGTGCGGCGATTTTTTCGCGCTGGAGCCGCATCATGTGGCGGATATTGCCGGGGTTTACGACCGTGCGGCACTGATTGCGCTGCCGTCGGTGCTGCGCGTGCGCTACGTCAGCCATTTGGGGACGATTTTGCCAACGGGCGCGCCGGTTTTATTGGTCGCCATGGAATATGACCCGTCGGTTATGTCGGGGCCGCCGTTCACGGTCAGCGAGGACGAGGTGCGGACGCTGTATGCGCCGACGCATGAGGTGGCGTTGCTTTACACCCGCGATGCGCTCTCTGAGGAATCCCGTTGGCGGGATCGCGGCTTGACTTGGTTATTGGAAAAGGTTTATCGGTTGACGCATCGCCCGATGGGTTCCAGATGACCGGCTCGCCGACCTTATCCTCCTCGGCGATTCTGCTGCGGATTTTTCTCCCCTTCGCCGCCGGTTATTTTCTGTCCTATCTGTACCGCACCATCAATGCGGTGCTGTCGCCGCATCTGGCGGCGGATTTACGCCTAGATGCCGGCGATCTTGGCCTGTTGACCAGCGTCTACTTTCTCACTTTCGCCGCATTCCAGTTGCCGCTGGGCTTGTTGCTGGATCGGTTCGGGCCGCGCCGGGTCGAAGCGACGCTGCTGCTGCTTGCGGCGACCGGAGCCGGGCTGTTCGCGTTCGGCGACAACCGCACCGAATTGCTGATCGGGCGGGGTTTAATTGGGCTGGGAGTGTCGGCGTGCCTGATGGCCAGCTTTAAGGCGTTCGTGCTGTGGCTTCCGGTCACGCGCTTGCCTGCGATTAACGGCTGGATCATGGCGGCGGGCGGGCTGGGCGCGCTGACGGCGACAACACCTATAGAAATGGCGCTGAAATTGACCGATTGGCGCGGGGTGTTCGCGGGGCTGGCGGTGCTGAGTTTCATGGCAGCGGCAGCGCTGTTTCTGGCGGTGCCGGAGCGGCTTGGCGGCGGGTCAGCCGGTGGTTGGCGCGAGCAATGGCGTGGTCTGGTGGATATTTACCGCAGCCCGGTGTTCTGGCGGATCGCGCCGGGCAGCGTATTGTCGCAAGCTGCATTCATGGCGATTCAAGGATTGTGGGCGGGACCGTGGCTGCGCGATGTGGCGGGTTTGGACAAAGCGGCGACTGCCGGCATCCTGTTCTGGGTAGCGGCAGCGATGGTCGCGGGATTTCTCGGCATGGGGCAACTGGCGTACCGGCTGTCGCGGCGCGGGGCGCCGCCGCTGGTGGTAGCGGCCGTCGGCATGGCGCTGTTCATGGGAGTGCAACTGGCGCTCCTGCTCAAGCTGGGGCCGGTTTTGCTGCTGTGGGTGCTGTTCGGCTTTATCGGCACTGTCGGAACGCTGAGCTATGCGATTCTGACTCAGGCGTTTCCACCAGCGCTGGCGGGCCGGGTAAACACAGCGTTGAATCTGCTGGTCTTTGTGGCGGCGTTCGCCGGGCAGTGGGGCATGGGCGCGATCATCAACGGCTGGCCGGCGGCGGGCGGCGGTTATGCGGAGCAGGGCTACCAATGGGCGTTCGGATGGGCGCTGGCGGCGCAACTGGCAACCTGGATTTGGCTGCTGCCGGGATGGCGACGGAGGTGAGGTCACGGTGAGTGCGGGGTATTGGAAAGCGGAGCGCCATGAAAACCGATCCGGACCGACGCCCGGTCTGCGGCTGGTGCAATTGATCGTCGCTAAACCGGCAGCGGCGATAGCTCAAGCGCGTGCGTTGCTGGCGGAGCAGCACCATGATCACGACTGGCCGGGTTGGATTAATTTGATCGAAACGATTCTGGTGTACAAGCTGCCGCGCCTGTCGCGGGAGGAGATTCAGAACATGCTGGGATTAAATGATGTGAGCCTGAAAGAGACGCAATTCTACAAGGACGTGTTCGGCGAAGGGTTGAGCCAGGGNNCGCGAAGCGGCTTTGGTGATACGGCTTTTGCGCCGCCGCTTGGGCAGTTTGACCACAGCGCAGGAAACGCGAATTCAGCAATTGCCGGTGCTGGAATTGGAAGCGTTGGGCGAGGCGCTGCTGGATTTCGAGAAAGCGGCGGATTTGGAATGCTGGCTGACGGGGCGGGGTTAGCGGTAACTTGACAATCCGGCAGGGTTGAGGAGGAGCAGGGATGAGCAAAGGCCGCATGATCTACGTTTGCACCGAATGCGGCGCGCAAGCCAGCAAGTGGTCGGGTCAGTGCGGCGATTGCGGAGCCTGGAATTGCTTGCAGGAAGCACCGGCCATGCCGCCCGCCGGGAAAAGCGGGATAAAGCCGGGAGGCTATGCCGGCGCGACGGCAGGATCGGAAGTACGCACCTTGGCCGAGGTGGACGCCACAGCGGAAATCCGCCAGTCCTGCGGCAATGGCGAACTGGACCGGGTGCTGGGTGGGGGACTGGTGCAGGGTTCGGTGACGCTGATTGGCGGCGATCCGGGCATCGGCAAGTCCACCCTGCTGTTGCAAGCCTTGGCCGAACTGGCGTTGCGTAACCGCACCTTGTATGTGAGTGGCGAAGAATCGCCGCAGCAAATCAGTATGCGCGCCCAGCGGCTGAGTCTTTCCCGCGACCGCTTGCGGCTGCTGCCGGAAATCAACATCGAGCGGATTTTAGCCGTCGCTGAGGCTGAGCAGCCACAGGTGATGGTGATTGATTCAATCCAGACCGTGTTTACCGAGCGACTGCAATCGGCCCCCGGTTCGGTGGCGCAGGTGCGCGAGAGTGCGGCGCAACTGGTGCGTTACGCCAAGGCCAGCGGCGCGGCGCTGTTTCTGGTCGGGCATGTGACCAAGGAAGGCGCGATTGCCGGGCCGCGCGTGCTGGAACACATGGTGGACACGGTGCTGTATTTCGAGGGCGATCCCAGCGGGCGGCTGCGGGTGCTGCGGGCGGTGAAGAACCGCTACGGGCCAGTCAACGAGTTGGGCGTGTTCGCGATGACCGAGCGCGGCTTGAAGGAGGTCAGCAATCCCTCGGCCATTTTCCTGTCGCGTCACGCTGCGCCGGTCGCGGGCAGCGTGATCATGATCACCCGCGAGGGCACTCGTCCGTTGCTGGTGGAAGTTCAGGCGCTGGTGGACGAGTGCCACGGCAGCAACCCGCGCCGGGTAACGCTGGGTTTGGAGCAGAACCGGCTGGCGATGTTGCTGGCGGTGCTGCACCGGCACGGTGGAGTGGCGATGTACGATCAGGATGTCTACGTCAACGCGGTCGGTGGGGTGCGAATTAACGAAACGGCGGCGGATCTGGCGGTATTGCTGGCGGCGCTGTCGAGCTTCCGCGACCGGCCCTTGCCCACTGATTTGGTAGTATTTGGCGAAGTCGGGCTGGCCGGCGAAATCCGCCCGGTGCCGAATGGCGAAGAGCGGTTGCGGGAGGCGGCCAAGCACGGTTTCAAGCAGGCCATCGTGCCCCGCGCCAATCTGCCCCGGCGCGGCAGTCGAGTGGAAGGGCTGGAACTGCGCGGTGTTACCCGGCTGGCCGAGGTGATGGGGAATGTCTGAGGCGGAAGATTTCTCATCTGCTGCTTTCCGACATTGGCAGGATGCTCAATTGCTTGAGCGAGAAAATCGTGTGGAAAATGCTGATCAATTTTATGGCTTCGCGGCAGAATGCGCAATTAAAAAAGCCCTAATTGAACTACCTGCTTTTATAAAAGCAGGTCTGTTGGACGCCCCTTACAAGAAGCACATCAACGAGTTGTGGGATAAAGTAAATCTTCAGAGCTTACACAAGCGATACCCTGCCCTTCTTACAATTCTTAAAGATACTAATTATTTTTCGGATTGGTGTGTAGAACAGCGATATTACAAGGATGGTGTAGTTTCTGTTGAATCGATGAAAAAACACCAGAAAATGGCTAAAAGGCTTCTCGGCGCAGTCGGGCTTACTGGGAAACGAAAATAATGATCCTGAAATTCGACAATGCGATAAGCGATACGATTAAAATCATCGAAGATCGATTTAATGGTCATCCACCTGAAACTACGCTGGTGCGCGATAGTTTCGGGGTTTTAACAGTTGTATTGCCGGATGACGCATTAAAAGAAGCGAACGCTTGGGATAATCTGGCTGAACAACTGCATCAAGGCTTAGGTATTTATAGTCTTGGTGATAAACAAGTTCTGCTAAGACAAACCGATCTCATCGATCCTTCCGATGTGCTTGAATCGCCGGATCGCATTCGTCTAACGGAAGCAAGGAACACTTGGCTGGTTGATCGGTTGCAGACGAATCAGGACTGGTTGCGTGAACCACTGGTCAAACACCCACCGATACCTACAGCGGTTGCTTTCAGCATCAAGGGCGGTGTGGGTCGTACTACGGCTTTCGCGTTATGGGCTTGGTCTCTCGCCCGTTTGGGTAAAAACATC
>DEHY01000218.1 GCA_002352185.1 Competibacteraceae bacterium UBA2788 | reverse complement strand
AAGCCCGTGCCACAAGCCTTTCGGCAATCGCCGCATTCGCCTGTAAATGATCCGGGTTCAGGGTGCCAATCACCACGCTGCCTACTCCCGGCTCGGCGTAAATCAGCCGCAGCGCCGCCTCTACCGGATCGGCGCCCGACACCTGATCCAGATGACCGCTGAGCAGGCCTTTCTTGATCAGTACGCCCTTGCCGGCAGCGTGAGCGGCGCGGATCACCGGCAATTCCTCAAGCTGGCACGGGTTGTACGTCACCATCACCAGATCGCAGCATTGCACCGCACGCAGTCCGCCGCCGATGGTTTTGGTGGACATTCCCACCGCCCGCACCAGGCCCGCCGCTTTCAATTCCAGCAAGGTCGGCAATACCGCTTCCCGTTCCAGAATGGACCCATCATCACCGTTGGAATGGATCAGCACCCCATCCAGCGCTTCCACGCCCAACCGGCGCAGGCTGCGTTCGACGCTGGCGCGGGTGGCGGCGGCGGAGAAATCGAAATGCGAGACGCCTGCGTGAAATTCCTCGCCGACCTTGGTGATGATCACCCAGTCCCGCCGGCATTGCCGCAACCATCGGCCCAGCCGTTCCTCGCTGTCGCCATAGGCCGGCGCGGTATCGAGCAGATTGATCCCCAGATCCCACGCCTGCTCCAACAGCGCCAGCGCTTCCTGATCCGACGGCAGCACAAACGGCTGCGGATACTTGACCTCCTGGTTACGGCCAAACTTTACCGTGCCCAATCCCAGCGGACTCACCCGTAACCCGGTCGCGCCCAGCCGCCTCAACTCCATTCCAGCTTCTCCCAATCCCACGGCGGCGCCGCCACTTCCGGGCGCGGCCAGTCCGCCAGCACCCGCAAATCCAGCGGCTGGGGCTTCACCGCCAGCGTCCGCAACAGGGCTTCAACCCGCTCGGCCAGCAGCGGCGCCAGCGCCAGCTTGGTCGGCCAGGCCGCGATCACCCGTCCGTCGCGGAACACGCCAGGATCGGCAGGCCGGACGCCCTGCTGCTGGTGCGCTTCGGCCCGCTGGACGGTGAAGGTCGCAAACTCCGCTTTCGACCAGTCCACCCACGGCAGCAGTGTTTCCAATTCCCACCGGGTGGCGCGAATCTGCTCCTTGCGGTCGCGTTTGACCCCCTCTTCGGCCAGCCCGCCGCCGAGATACCAGATCAGCCGACCGTTGGCGTCGTAGTGGCTGGTCACGGTCAGGCGCGGCGTCTCGCTGGCGCCCAGACAATGCGCGTACAACAAGCCGGGCAGGGCGGAGCCACGCACCATCACCATGTGCAGGGGGCGCAATTGCAGCATCGCCCACGCCAGCGNNGTGCCATCCGCTTTCAGGGTGACGGGACCCCGACTGCGCACGATGGCTTCACGGTAACGTTCGGCGAATACGCGCAGCACCGAGGCGACATCCAGGATCGGCTCATCCAACCGATACACCGTACCCTGAAACTCTGGATGGCGCAGCGCCGCCGGAAGGTCGCCCACCTCTGCGCCTGCCACTTTTTCCATCCGCCCGCGCATCAGCCTGCTGGCAAAAAACGCCGCCAGCCGCGAGGTTGGGGCGCGGGTCGCCCACAAATACTGATGCTCGGCCAGCAGTCGCGCCCCACGCAAATCAATCATGTCATCCTCGCCGTTCAGGCAGCGCCGCCACAGCGCCGGCATTCCGGCAATCGCCGTGGCGGAATCGCTGACCTGGCCGTGCAAGGCATACTTGGCGCCGCCGTGAATGATGCCTTGGGCGCACAGCGTTTGACCGGCGCCCAGTTGCCCGCTTTCAATCAGCAACGCGCCATAACCTATCTGGCGCAGCCGGGCCAGCAGCCACAGTCCGGCGATGCCGCCGCCCACGATGGCGACATCCACATTCAGGATCGAGTTGGGGTTTAGGGAAGGAATCATGGTCGTTGCAGGATGCGGGCAATGGTGCGGGTGGTCGAGCAGTCTTCGATATAATCCATCACCACTACTTGGCCGCCCGCGTCCCAGACGCAGCGATTGCCGGGAATGTGGGCCGGATCGTTGTCGCCGCCCTTGACCAGATAATCGGGCTGAACCGCGCAAATCAGCCGCTCCGGGGTATCCTCGTAAAACGGCGCCACCCAGTCCACCGCCGCCAGCCCGGCCAATACCCGCATCCGCTGTTCCAGCGGGTTGACCGGACGATCCGCGCCCTTGAGCCGGCGCACCGAAGCGTCGTCGTTGACCGCCACGATCAGCCGGTTGCCCAGCCGCCGGGCCTGCTCCAGATAGGTCACATGGCCGGCGTGCAGAATGTCGAAACAGCCGTTGGTCATGACAATGGTCTCGCCGTGGGCCTTGGCGTCAGCCACCGTTTGCAGCAATTGCGCCTCGTTCAGCACTCCGCGCGGCGGTTCATCATGTTCATACAGCGCCCGCCGCAATTCGGATGCGGTGACGCTGGCCGTGCCCAGCTTGCCGACCACGATGCCCGCAGCCAGATTGGCCAGCAGCGTCGCCGCCGGCAAGGCCAGACCGGCAGCCAGGCCGGCGGCAAGAGTGGCGATCACGGTGTCGCCCGCGCCGGTCACGTCATAGACCTCGCGGGCGCGGGCCGCCAGATGCAGCGGTTCAGCGCCATGCCGCAACAAGGTCATGCCCTGTTCGCCACGGGTGATCAGCAGCGCTCCCAGTTCCAGACGCTCCAGCAGCGCCTGGCCTTGATCGGTCAACTCCTGTTCACTGCGACAGGGACCGGCCACGGCTTCAAATTCGGCCAGATTGGGCGTCAGCAGGGTTGCGCCCCGGTAACGGTCAAAATTGCGGCTCTTGGGATCCACCAGCACCCGCCGGCCAGCGGCGCGGGCGGCGGCGATCAACTCTTCAATCCGGCGCAGCGCCCCTTTCTGATAATCGGACAGCACTACTACGTCGCAATCCGATAAATGCGCGACGAAGCGTTCGTGCAGGGCGGCGGGATCGAATCCCGGAAAACCGTCCTCGAAATCCAGCCGCAGCAATTGCTGGTTACGGCTCAGCACCCGCAATTTGGTAATGGTGGCCTGTCCCGGCAGCCGGATCAGTTCGCTGGCGATGCCCAGACGATGCAGTTTGGCCTCCAGCACCGTCGCCGCCTCGTCGGCGCCCACCACGCCCAGCACCCGAACCTGACCGCCGAGCGTCGCGATGTTGACGGCTACATTGGCGGCGCCGCCGGGGCGTTCCTCAACTTCTTCGACCTTGACCACCGGCACCGGCGCTTCCGGCGAAATGCGCGAGCTGGGGCCATGCCAGTAACGGTCCAGCATCACGTCACCGGCGATCAGAATCCGGGCCGGCTCGAAACGGGGAATGTGTGGTTTCATGGATGAATTTCGGGCGGTTTCGCAATGGCAGCATGATAGCATGGCGGCAAAATGCAACCTGACGCGATGCGCAATCTGTCAAACTTTCAAGGCTCGCACCCCGGTTGAATATTGATCCAAACACACTCCTTCCGATTTCCAAAAGCACCTGTTCCATGAAAATCCCCATCGCCGCCCTGGGGTCGCCTGCGGTCGCAGAAGAGTATTCCATGCCCGCGCTGCAAACCTGCGGCACGAACCCGATCTTCGACACCCCAATTCTGCTGGTGGATTTGTTCGCCGGCTGCGGCGGTTTGGGTGAAGGGTTTGCGACTTTTGAGTCCCGTCCAGGCCAGCATCCATTCCACATCATCGCCTCGGTCGAGCAGGAACCCTCAGCCTGTCGGACGCTGCGGCTGCGCAGCTTCTATCGTCGGCTGGCACAGGCCGGCGATCCGGGAGCCTTGGCCGGCTATTACGCTTACGTGCGCGGTGAGCAGAAAACGCCGGTGGCGCCGGACAGCGATCTGGCCCGATCCGCTTGGCAGCAGGCTGAAGAAGAGACGCTGGAACGCACCCTGGGCGAGCCGGATACCGGTTCAGTGCTAAAAACCCTGATCCATCGGGCGCAAACGAACGTGGGTAGACCGCTGGTGCTGATCGGCGGCCCGCCCTGTCAGGCTTATTCCTCAGTAGGGCGGGTTCGCAATGCCGGTATTGATGGCTATCGGCCTGCTCTAGATCACCGACACTTCCTGTACCGTGTTTATCTGGAGCTGTTGAGCAACCACCGGCCGGTGGCGTTCGTGATGGAAAACGTCAAGGGCATCCTGTCATCGCGGATCGCCGGACGACGGCTGTTTCCGCGCATTCTTGAGGATTTAGCCAGTCCGGCCAAGGCTTATGGACAGGATAAGCAGCGACAACATCCTCATTATCGAATTTATTCGCTGGCTGACGGAAGTTCGTTTCGGCATGGACAGGATCCCGCCTCGATCCCGCCCGAGCGATTTATCGTTCAGGCAGAGCGCTATGGCATCCCTCAGAATCGGCACCGGGTGATTCTGTTTGGGTTGCGCGAAGACTTGGCTAACCAGTTCGACCGGCAGGGCGGCGTATTCCCATGCCTTTGCCCACTGACCGATTCTAATGTCACTGTCCGCCCAGTGCTGGCTGATTTGCCGCCACTGCACAGTGGGCTGTCGTGGCTCCGATCTGCGTACCTGGCAGGCGACAGGCGGGAAACACTGCTGGCTCTGTTCGACCGGTTCGCGACGATGATCGAGGATATGGAATTGCGTTCTGCGTTTGAGCAAGCCGCCCGACAGGTCACCGGCTCGAATCTGCCGCAGGGTGGACGCAGCGTGGCGGTTCGGCATTCAGAAAGCGACAAGAATATGGAAGCACCGCTTGCTGGATTGGCAGCCTGGTATCACGGCCTGGATCCACCGCTGGTGTTGAACCACGAAACCCGCGCCCACATGCCCGAGGATCTGGGTCGCTATTTGTTCTGCGCCGTGTACGCGGGGCTGAAAGGCGTTTCACCCAAGGCGGCTCAGTTTCCCGCCGCGATGGCGCCTCAACACCGGAACTGGGCGTCGGGCCACTTCGAGGACCGGTTTCGGGTGCAGGTGGCGGATCAGCCCGCTACCACCGTGATGAGCCATATTGCGAAAGACGGCCACTATTTCATCCATCCTGATCCGGCTCAGTGCCGCAGCCTGACCGTGCGCGAAGTCGCCCGGCTGCAAACCTTCCCGGACAGCTATTTTTTCGAGGGCAACCGGACCCAGCAGTACACCCAAGTTGGCAATGCGGTACCGCCGTTTCTGGCGCGGCAAGTAGCTGCCGTGGTCTGGAAACTGTTGCGGCAGTTGGGGTATGGTGCGTCATGACCGACATCGTGGATCGGGCGACCCGTTCACGAATGATGGCGCATATCCGCAGCCGCGATACGACCCCGGAAAGGGCAGCCCGCCGGGAACTGTACCATCTGGGTATCCGTTATCGCTTGCACGGCGGCAAACTGCCTGGCCGGCCGGATATCGTGATCCGACGACTCCGTACCGTGATTTTCGTCCACGGCTGCTTCTGGCATCAACATTCCGGCTGCCGGATGGCCTATATGCCGAAATCCAATGTCGAATTCTGGCAACGCAAGCTGCAAGGCAATGTGGCGCGGGATGCCAGGAACCAGGCCCTGCTGATGGAACAGGGCTGGCGGGTAGTCGTCATCTGGGAGTGTGAGACCCGCGACCGTGAGGTGTTGCGAGAACTACTGGCCCGGTGGCTGGCACTGGAAGCTCCGGCGGAAATCACGGACTGATGGGGTTTGGTAGCATTGTTATCCCGATGCCGAAATTACATCCGCAGGATGTGGGGATGCCCCGCTGTCAGCCGGTCTCAGTTCCGGGATACCCTCGATCAGTGGGCTGTAGGTTCCCTTTCGTACCGCCGTCCAGCATTCCGGTTTCTTGGCCCATTCGGAAACCATCCGGCCATTGGCGGATTTATGCAGGATATCGTTGACGGTTTTGGCCCATTGGCCCATCTGTTCTTCCAACTGGGGTGACACTCTCTGTTGCCGCCAGATGTAGTCCAAGTCCAGCCGGTTGTTCAGGCGATGACTCAACAGAGCCACCAGATAAGTCGTGACATTGGCCTGAAACGCCTTGAATGCCGGACGAACCAGCTTCTGGGCAGCCTTGAAAAGGATTGTCTTGGCAATCATCCGCTTGTAAAAAAGGACATCCGGCTGTTGTGGCCAAGGACTGTTCTCAGCATCCAGACTGTTCATGAAGGCCATAAAGCTCTTCTGTGAGCCAAGGCTGACTTGATCGGGTTTTTGATCCCAGGTACTCAGGAATTTCGCCAAATCGGTTTTAGTGATTTTGCGGGAAGAAGGAACATTTTCCTTGATCCGGCACAATTTCGCCGGGGTGGTGCCTTCGCGGGCCAGCAGTACGTTGTAGCTGCCGGCAGCCCGTTCGTAGAACCACCGACTGACGCCATCCGGGCAATAGGTGGTATTAGCGAGTTTCTCAATTTCGACATGGAAAGACCGGTTTGCCGACAAATCTGCCTGTCTGACTACATTCTGACTGTTGGCATAGCGGGACACCGCCGAAATCATGTTCTCTTCGGCTTCGGCATCATTAGATCGCAGAATAATGATCTTGGCAGGAATGCGAACCCGCTTTAGATCGGTTTTCGGTTCCTTCTTCTTGGTAAAATAAATTGAAGCGGTCGTTTGCCCGCCATTAACGATTTGCATTCCCCCCATCCAGAGAATGCCGGGAAGTCCGCTCGCAGCAATTTCCAGCCTGATCTCGTCCGCCAAAATCACAATTCCATTGTTGTAGGCCATAAAGTGTTCAGGGTTATTTATTAGAGTGTCCCTAATCCCCCGATTCACCTTTCCGGTGACGCTGAGAAACGAGCGGACGTTAGCTTCAAGCAGTCGTGCTCCGTATTTCTCATAGACAAATCGCAGTACGTCTCCGGGGATTACGGTCAGCGCATAATCATAGTCAGACATCTCACCCTGTACATAAATACAGGGAAGAGCACTGCCAGCGACTTGCTCAAAATCAACGGTGATCTCATCGCGAGGCTTGCCTTCCATCCAATGGTGGTGCAATCGTTGGATATCCATTACTTCCAGCTTGATTGTTTTGCTGCGGATTTCCCTGGATTGGAAATTTTTCGTTGTTGCCCGCTGGTCAGTCAGGACATAGATTCTGATCTGGTCGAGAGTTGGATAGCACTCTTTGATACTTATGGCGAGTGCGTAGGCGTCGCTGGATTCGTCCATGGTCTTTAGCAGTTTCCCTTCGGCACAACCCTTGAGAAACCGCAGGCACTGCTCAGCCGCTTTTTTAGTCTCGCTGTCGGCAATGGTTTTCAATTCATCGGTGCCCGAATACAGACTCACGAACAGATCAAGTTGATCAGTATCGTCGGACAGGGCATAGCCACTGAGGCGAAGTTTCGCATTGCCGAAACTGGTTTCATGGTGGCAAGCGACCGGCTCGGATGCCATACCGATTTCAGCCATGTGCTGCATGACGATTTCGGTAAAAGCCTGCTCCTGGTAGGGGGTTCCGCCATCCGGGTTGTTGATGCGTTCCCTGACCTCGGCCTGGGTTTGCCGGAGAAAGTCAATCAATTCCATGCTGTTTTACTCGTTGTGGAGCAGGATATCGGTCAGTGTCCAGTCTCCGCCTTCGATCTGGTCGAGGTCGATTTCGTAGCGAACCGTGCTGATTTCCGGCGGCACTTTGTGCCGGGTGAGGCTGGGAAAGTGATCATTTACCCGCAGCAAGCGGCTCCGGTCATGGACAAAGCACTGGGGATAGTGATCCGCCATGGCATCAGCATAGCCGGTATGCAGCAGCAGCGTGTTAAAGGTGTGCAGTGCGGCTGGATCGTTCCGCAGCCGGAGCCGAACCGCCTCGACCCGTCCGGAGAGATTCAGCCCCTCCGGGTCGGCGCTCAGATGCAATCCAGCCAGATAGAGCGATTCCACAAGGCGTGAATCCAGTTGTTCCAGCGACAGAATCTTGACCGGAAAGCCCTGTTCCGAGGCCGTGGTCTTGACTTCAATAGCCCCGATGGCGGTTTCAAAATCATGCAGGCCGTGCAGCGGCCCACGCCAAGCCTCGACCGCTGGTAGCGCTTCCAGTCCCGCATCCAGCAGCAACGCCAACAGGATCAGCTCACCATGCAGACCGAGTTCGGCTTCTGCGCTCAACAGTCCATCCCGTCCCCGGCGCATAAAGTTCTGCCAGGCCCGGATCCGGTCCAGAAACAGCCGGAAGATTGATCCTTCATCCAGGCCGGACGCCGCGCCCAGCGTCGAGACCATATCAGCGGCCATCAGGGTAAACATTTCAGGATTGCCAGCCGGCTGACGCACCAGCCCAAACCAGACTCGATCCGGCTCGATGGTTCCCATATCGACGGTCAGAACAGCAAAGCCATGCCCCAGTGGCAATTCAGTCGGTGGGATCGCCAGATGGAACCCCACCAGCAGTGCCTCCTCATTGCCGGGAAAGCGCCGGCCCGCCAGCAGGTGACAGTGAGCGTAGGTCGCCACAGAAATACAGCGCCAGCCCGGTTCATTGGTGTGGCCTGCCAACGCCCGCCAAGCCGTCAGCAACACCTCGCGTTCATTCGGCAGCGCCATATTCCTGCTCCCACTGCTCCCAGAGTACATTGTTGACCTTGTATTCCACTTTCCGCCCGGCATGACTGCCGGGGAAGCTGATGCCGAACGCAATAACGGCTGGAGTATCGTCGGGTAGCTGTGCGTGTTCCGGATCGAGTGGATAAAGCATCAGCAACCCGCGTTCGGGATGCGCTGGTACGCCTTCAGCCCCAAATCCCCGGATTTTGCGGATCGCCGGGCCACTGGGTATTTTGGGAAGTTCCTGGTTCTCATGGAGCCGGCCCGGATCCGGCTTGAAGCTGTGTTGGGTCTCCGCCAGTGCCGCCAGCCACGCCGCCTCGTCGAGATCAATAGCTTCATCGCGGGGGGAAAGCAGCCGACCGATAGAGTAGCGATCCGGGTGTTCGCCCTTTCGGGCACGTTTCAGCATATTGATTTCCAGACCGTCCGTCATGCTCACTCTTTTGCCGTCACCACTGATTAACGCTACAGTCCAAGAGGTCAGTTCCCCGATTTCCGCCATTGATCCAATAAATTCGGCCAGCAGATCACCGTTAACCTTGCGGGCTGCGGGGTGCGTTTGATACCGGGTCAGAAACTCGATAACCGGTTCGTGAGAAACTGCCTTCCAGAGAAAGCCGCCTTCCCACGACTGCTGGCTACCATTTCGCCAGCGTTCAGGACTGAGTTCATCGGGCGGTGTGAGCGCATTCAAAAAGGCCTGGGTCGCGGCCAGATTGCGCTGTAATGGCCTCTGATCCCGGTACAGGGCGACCGTTTCCAGAATACAGCCACTAAATGAAAGCATCAGACTCTTGGCAGTGCGCATCTTCAATGGTGAAGTAACCATCAGCACCGGATGCGATTGCACCCGCAATCCGTAGTCGCGGGGCGTACCGCCGCTTTCCGCCATCAGGTCAAATTCCTGGCGCAGTTCCTCGCTGGCATCAGCAATGTGCCCAAACCACTCGATCAAATCGCCTGTGGTGTAGAGTCGGCAGACATCCAGATAGCCGGGCCGGTAACCAAACCAGCGCCCCATCTGCATGAGCGTGTCGTACATGCGGGAGGCACGCAGGAAGTAGCTGACGCTCAGACCCTCCAGAGTCAGGCCCCGGGCCAGCTTGTCGCCACCAATGGCAATGACTTTCAACCCGGTTTCCTGATGTTCCACATAGTCCAGCGCATCCTTTGCTGTGCCGTTGATCATACGTACCTGAACATCCTCAATGATCTCCGGCAGTACCGTCAGAATGGCCGACCAAGGGGGCAACGTCGCTATGCCACCCGTGATGTCGTCATCGATCCCGGTGCTGGTCGGAACGAAATCCCGCTCCCAGAGCATCGCCAGTCGTTCAACCAGAGGCAAATGATCGACCTGTCGTTGCAGCCTTTGCCGGATATGCCGCTTATGTGTCTCGATCTGGCGGGCCACTTGCTTCTGAACCGCAGTGAAGCGGGTGACATGAACCAGCATCGACGCATGTTCGCGGCCCTGTCCGCATAACTGGCGCACCGCGCAGGACAGCAAAAACGCATCAATAGCTTCCACCAGCGAAGGCGGCAAACTGTCCTGCCCCTGATAGAGTGGATTGTGGCCGTTTTTATGCCGCTGAGGCATCCAGCCCTGAGCGCCATCACCGGTCGCATAATCAGTCACTTCGCGGATCAGCGGCAGACCGTCTTCCCGTAAGTCGCCAACGCGCAGTCCAAATACCCGGGCCGGGCCGACATAGTTGGAGGGAGCGGCCAGATTGATGATGAACGCGGCAGGAAACAGATCGGGGCCTTCTTCTGTGGTTACGCCCCGCTCGTGGATGAAAATATTGGCAAACGGCGTTGCCGTGTAGCCCACATAAGCCGAACGGATGAAGGTATGCAGAATCTGGCGCACCAGCCGGTTGATGGCGGTTGGTTCGTGTTGCGGGTCGGGATGCCCCTGTTCGTCAATAATCTGGTTACCCGTATCGACCGAAGCGTGATCCGCTTCGTCATCGATCAGCAGCAGGGGCAGATGGGTCACGATTCTTCGTCCCGTTTCCTGATCCTGGGTATTGGCGACATGGTTGTGAATCCAGCCCAACAGCCGCTTCAGGACGGTTTTGTTCTTCTTGACCACGAACAGCCAAGGCCGCTTTTCCGGGCTGACGCCGAAATTTCGGGCCACTTTGGTGTTGAAATCGCCGTTTTGGGAGCGGTTGGTGGCGAAATTCGGACGAATGCCAAGGTCGCTGTTGATTTCACCCACGCCAATGGTGCGGAGAGCATCGCCGGTAACCGGTCCAGTTTCGTAGCCAAGAAAGCCCTCATCAAGCCGCATCTGGGTTTGCGCCCGTAGGTTGTTATGTAGTCCTGCCAGCACAATGATGATTTTGTAGCCGGCATCGGCGGCCTTGTTGATCAGGCCGGTGTAATGGCTGGTCTTGCCCGACTGCACATGTCCGACCACCAGTCCGCGCCGGTCCCAGACCCCTTCACGCTGCGGATTCTCCAGCAAGCTCAGAACCCGGTCGGTGGATTGGTCAAGAGCATCGATGGCTACGGGAGACAGTTTGAATTCGAGCCATTCGCGATAACGCAGCCAATAAATCCAGTTCTGCTTGCGGGCAGCGGTCAGCCACGGGATATGTCCTTCCCCGTTCTGTAGCGTGGAATCCTTGCCAATCCACTGGCTGAAACGACGGATCAGTTCATCGATCACGACGCTGTAATCAATATCCTGCCCCCAATCAGGTTGCCTGACTCGACGCATACTGATGATCTGATCAATGTGTTCCTGAATAATCATAGGGGTAATGCTGGTGCGATCCGGAATGTCCAACAGCATCAACTGGGCCATCTTGACGATCTTTTGTTCGTTATCTTTCATGCGGATCTCTGGGGAATTTATGCAGGGGTCAGAATGTCCGGCAGGTTGCGAACCAGATCGGGATACTGATGAAACGGTTCGGTGCGAAGCAACTGTTCACGGGCCAGATGTGGCGAAAGTCCCCTTCTCTGAACCATGTTCCTGAACATCACCTCCAGAACGGCCACAACCTCGGCCGGCGCTTCGCCCACAAAGCCGGTACGCGGGACTTCCTTGCCCTCGGTAGTATCCAACCAGATGCGCTGCACCGGCACGGTTTCCTCGATAACCCGCAACATGGCGCGGATTTGTGGAAGCAGCGGCCCGGCACTTTCGAGAACGGCTTTGATGGCTGGATGGTCTTCGCTGATTCGGTAGCGCATACCCCCGTTGCCCTGTTCGGTTTGCCAAGCTTCGGCGAGCGGTTCAGTCCCGCCCACTTGGACTATCCGCCTCCGATGGGCAAAGACCCGTCGCGCCCGCTGGCGGATATCCTCGGCGAGGCGGAGCAGCCGTTTACGCAGAGCGACCGGTGGCCGGGCCGTGGACTTGCGAATGTCGATTTTCCAGTCGGCATCGGCGCTGTTGGGGATGTCAATGCGGATCCGTGCCAGCCGATGGGCTTCCTCCCGCGTCCAACTGCGTCCCTGACCCAGTCCCAGCCAGCCGCCTGCGACCAGCAGCCGGGCGTTGCGGTAGACGTAGAATCCCTGTTGCGAGGTCCAGCCTTCCGGCCCGCCGGCAGGTTCGTAGGCACCGGACTCCAGCCGATCATGGTGTGGGAGTACATGGCCCTGGACTTCAACCCAGCCTGCCGCACTCCGGTAGCGTTGCACCGGTGAAGACCAAGTGGCGGGGTGGCCGATTAGAAATGGATCCCACGGATTGACCGGGCGGTCGTTAATCAGAATCCGCAGCCGGGGACATGGCCCTTCAAGATAGCGGTGAAATACCATAGCCAGATGCTGTTCCACCCGGTCGATCAGATCGAGAAAATCCTGTTCACAGAATTCGGGCGTAACAATCCGATCCAGCACTTCCCAGAGTACCAGCGTACCCTGCGACTGTTCGTCCAGAACCCGAAAGTACTCGGCTGAACCTTCGGCGGCATCCTCCAGTAGATACCAGCCATCGTCTGGGCGCCGGGCGATATCATCCAGATCCCAGCGCAGGCAGTGGGTTTGCCCGTCCCGGCGGCTGGCGACGGTCAGCCGCCGGCATTGCGACAGCGAAGCGGTTTTCAGCCCCAGTCCGAATCGGCCCAGATCGTGGGCAGCGCGGGTCTCCAGAGGGCTGCGTTCGCCCAGCCGCATGGCCCGGTCCAGTTCGCCGGCGTCCATGCCATCGCCATCGTCGAGAATGTACAGGGCACTGGCTGGTCCAGCCCACACAAACCGGAGATGAACGGTTGCAGCCCGGGCGGCAATGCTGTTGTCAATGACATCGGCCAAAGCAGTGGCCGTGGTGTAGCCCAGTCCACGCAGGGCTTCCAGCATCGCGCTGGCCTTGGGTGGTGCATGTCGGGATCGAATCATCGCAGTTTGCATCATGGCGATAGAAAATCATGCAGTATGTCCGAGCGGTTGGGATGAGCCAGCTTTTTTAGCGCCTTGGCTTCGATCTGGCGGATGCGCTCGCGGGTTACATCAAACTGCTGGCCGATTTCTTCAAGGGTTTGTGCTGACGGTGCATCGATCCCAAAGCGCAGGCGGATAACCTCAGCATCCCGTGGCTTGAGATTATCCAGCAGTCGGCGAATGTTCTCTTCCAGGTTGTCGTTGATCGCTGCCTGTTCCGGCGATACGGCCTGCAAGTCTTCCAGCCGATCCGCAAGACTTTCATCTCCCTCGCCATCGCCCATAAGCGTTTCCAGCGAACTCGGCTCACTGACGATCTCCAGCATCTTACGCACCCGGTCTTCCGGTATTTCCATCTGTTGGGCCAGTTCATCCGGCATCGGTTCACGACCCATCGCCTGCCACATCTGCCGGGAAATCCGATCCAGTTTGTTAATGTTCTCAATCATGTGAACCGGGATACGGATAATGCGGGCTTGGTCGGCAATAGCGCGGGTAATCGCCTGTCGAATCCACCATGTCGCATAGGTCGAGAATTTGTAGCCGCGCTGGTAATCGAATTTGTCCACCGCCTTCATCAGGCCAGTATTGCCTTCCTGAATCAGGTCGAGAATATCCAAGCCCCGGTGGGTGTACTTCTTGGCAATGGAAATCACCAACCGCAGATTGGCCGTAGTCATTTCATGCCGGGCGCAGCGGGCCTTGGCATCGCTGCTTGACAGTCTATTGCTGATCTCTTCGATCACTTCAATGGGAAGCCGGGTTTCTTGCTCAATGGCACGCCATTCCTGCTGTAGATGCGGGTCGCCCCGGTCGGGGTTGCGCGCCCCCAAGGCATGAATATGTTCAGCCATGGCATACAACTGAGCGGTCAACCGATTCAGAGTCTTCGATGCCAGCCGGAATCGCAGAAAACGGTCGCTCAATTGTTGGCGCAGCGTCTGAGTCTGGGGGTTCAGAAAGCCAAGTTGGTCGATGCTGGCCAAGGTCTGCTGGTACAGGGCGCGCAAGCCTGTGAAGCGACGGGCGGTTTCCTCAGGATCAGGGCCGTTTTCGACTGTGGCTGGCACCTCATCTTCATCTTCATCCTCAATGTCGCTGGCTGCCTCCTGATCGCCAATCACCACAGCATCCGGGTCATCAGCGGCCAGCAGCAATTCGATATCCAGCAGGGGCGCAACGTCTTCGATATCCTTGAAACCACTGACCACCTCGGTCAGCGGAGTACCGTTCTCGCAGGTTGAATCATAAAGTCGCAGCAGTTCGCCGACCGTGAGCGGATAGCTGGACAATGCCAACAGCATTTGGCTTACGCCTTCCTCGATACGTCTAGCAACCTGAATTTCTTCATCGGGAGTCAACAGGCTGAATTTACTCAGATCGCGCTGGTAGCAGTTGGCTGGCTCCGTGCGCAGATCCTGCCATGAATCAATAAGGCATAGTGCTTCATCGATGATCGGCTCTTCCGGGTTCTCCTGTTCAGGATTCAGTTCAGCACGGTCGAGCGGCAAATTATCATCTACCCAGCCGTCAACCTGAATGCCCAGTTCACCGAGAATGCGGTCCAGCAATCGCCCCTGTATTTCCAGATCGGGTTCGTCATGCTGCAGGGCGTATTCAATGTCGGCGCGGGAAACTCTCCCGGCTTGGAGACCTTGGATCAAAATCGGGGTAATACTCGCCCAGCGTTCAGCCCACACTCGATCACGTCGGCGCTTAGGTAGGTTCGGCAAGTCGATCTCAATATCCGACCAGTCCGCGTCAGTATCGATGGGAGCGTGATGGGACAGGATCTGGTGAAGGGCACGGGTGCTATCAAGGCAGTTGAGATCGCCCTCGGGCGGCGGTGTTTCAACCTCTGCCTCCCAGGCCGTAGCGTCAAACTCCAGCGCATCGGCAGAGGAATCCGCCAAGACTTCAATCACAGCTTCATCATTAACAGCCTGACTACCGATATCCGGTACACGAGCAGCGATGGCAGCCCGCAATATGGCTTTCACAGTGTCATGACCGGCAGTGTCAGCCATATCAAGAGCATCCTTGCCCTGACGATTTTTCAGAACAGGATCGGCTCCTGCATCCAGCAGAATCTGGCAGATTTCCACATGGCCACGGATGGCAGCGAACATCAGCAGCGAGGTACCGTTGTCATCCTGCCGGTTGATATCACCGCCGCGCTGGAGATGAAATCGAACCAGATTCGATGCACCGACACGAATAGCCATTTTGACGAGGGGATTCATAATTTCCGACTTGGAAAAAGGGTAGTCCTGTAAAAAGTAGTG
>DEHY01000160.1 GCA_002352185.1 Competibacteraceae bacterium UBA2788 | reverse complement strand
ACCTGAGAAGGATTACTATATTTTCATCAAGCAGAGAAGAAAACGAGTGTAAGAACCGCCTTTCAAAGATAACCCATACGTCAGACTTTTTTGTGTAACCGGGCGAAAAGGGGTTACCCATCAGTGCCAGAAAATAGTCAATCGCCCGGTCGAATTGTTAAGTTAACTTCACGATTTAGCAGCGGCTTATCAGTGCCTTCAACGCGCACTGTCAGTGAAGCACGAAACATCCTCGGCCATGAACCTCTCTTTTCAAGCTCAGATATACGAGTTGTGATATCAACAGGAATGCGAAGCACCGTGGGTTTTCCAGGAGTTACCGTTAACGATTGCCAGGTTTGGAGTGGTTTCAATCTGCTCCAGACAGCTTTCGCTCTGGACTTCATAGGGCTGATGTGCCATTGACCTGCGATCACAGCTACTACTCCAGTGAGAGGAGCAGTTCCTTCGTTTGTCAGTACAACGACAACATCCACACTATCCGGATGAGGTACGCCAACTGGATCGGTATATTCCCATTTGTGAATCGTAACTTCAGTCGTTTTCGGTGGGGGTGAATTTGGATTGAATGCTTCCATCTGAGCTTCTGACCACCATAGGCAACGAAATGTTATATTCGCCGCCAACGGTGGTGGTAGTTGCTCTGCATATGCGCAGGCAAGAAGTAATCCGCCAAGAATAATAACTGATATAGTGGATTTGAGGAGGAGCATAATCTACTCGTGCATCGACACATGTAGATGGTTGTCATGTCCTGCATAGCTTTTTACTCCTGAAATCGCGGTATCGTTGAAGAGAATGCTTTTCACGTTGCGATGGGATAGCAGACTCTGGACCAGCAGTTTCGTCAAATCTCTGGAGTAATTAGGATCACTAATCGTCACGGGTAGGTTCTTATCATCCTTACGCAAGGGACGGATATCTACGTGAGTACCATGCTGATGAGTCTGGTGAGGACTCATGTGCCCTCCTTGAGCAAAGCTGATATCACCAATTCCGATCTCTTTTTTATTATTGATCTGGAACTGGGTACAAATATCACGCAGTGTCTGGATACAAAATTTCGTACCATACTGATGAGTTGCAGGTGAGTAAGAGTAATATCCCAGTCCACACATTTGTGGCAAGAGTATAAGCGGTTCCCGCTTAATCTTGAATTTGCCCTCTACTAAATGCTTCCAAGTCAATCCGCCGGGGTCAACTCGCCCATCTGGATTCGATAAGAAATTGCGCTGATATTCCTTAATCGCAGTCACTGTTTTTGGTCCACAGGCTTTATCTTCCTTTATTCCCGCACCAGCATGATTGAGGCGTTGTTGCACCCGAAGAACGTCATCTGGTTTATTAACGCTGGGGGTTTGTCCAACTGAAGCGGAAATTCCTGCGGGATTAGTTTGTTGCGCCATGAGAAATTCCTTTATCTGAGATCTAATACCATAATCAGTATGGAAGAAATCTTCGCGAGTTCCTTTGTTAGCCTCCATCATTAGGTATTTTAAATAAAAATAGCTTACGCGAATCCAAGTTGCAACCAACTTATTTGATAGGAATTGATGTTTTGAATTGAAACATCCGGTTTCAGAATGTTTCAAAAAATAAATCTCAAGACCGCTGATGACGGTAGCCATAGGGGAAAATCCAATAAAAAAGGCGCTCATCGCGCCTTTTTTATGCCCGCCCCGGCGCAAAAATCAGATATTGATCTTATGCAGGGCGCGACCGTGGACGGACAAGGCCGCCTCGTGCATCGCCTCATACAAGGTCGGATGGCCGTGAATCGTCCGCGCCAGATCCTCGCTGCTGGCGTTGAATTCCAGCGCCAGCACCGCCTCCTGCACCAGTTCCGACGCGAACGGGCCGATGATGTGGCAACCCAGCAGCGTGTCGGTTTCGGCATGGGCCAGCATCTTGACCATCCCGGCAGCCTGATCCATCGCCTTGGCGCGACCGTTGGCGCTGAACGGGAACGTGCCGATCTTGTACGGAATACCTTCGGTTTTCAGCGCCTGTTCGGTTTTGCCCACCCAGGCAATTTCCGGGCTGGTGTAAATCACCCACGGAATCGCCTCGTAATTCAGATGACCGGGCTGACCGGCGATGATTTCGGCCACCATGATGCCTTCTTCGGAACCCTTGTGCGCCAGCATCGGCCCGCGCACCACATCGCCAATGGCGTACACCCCCGGCAGGTTGGTCGCGCAATGCTCATCCACATGGATATAGCCGCGTTCGCCGAACAAGAGGCCGGATTCCGGCGCGGCCACTTCATCGGTATTCGGTCGCCGCCCCACCGAGACCAGCAGTTTTTCGACCCTGACTTCGTGATCGCCGTCCTTGTCCTTGAAATGCACTTCAACGCCATTGCCGGTTTTCCGCGTTGCGATAACCCGGGCGCCCATGTGAATGTCCAGCCCCTGTTTTCTGAACTGACGCAGGGCGTCGCGGGCGATCTGCTGATCCACCAGCGACAAAAAGTCCTCAACGGCTTCCAGCACGATGACTTTGGATCCCAGTCGGCTCCACACGCTGCCCAGTTCCAGGCCGATCACGCCCGCGCCGATCACGCCCAGCGTCGCCGGGACCTGGCGGAAATCCAGAGCGCCGGTCGAATCCACGATCAGCCCCTCGGCGTTGTCTACCGGCGCGGCGCTAATATCAATGGGTTGCGAACCTGTGGCGATGATCACATTGTCGGCGTTCACCACATCCACCGAACCGTCATGGGCGGTGATTTCAACCTGCCGATTGGCCAGCAGCTTGCCATGGCCCTGTAACCACTCAACGCCATTGGCCTTGAACAGGGCGCTGATGCCGTTGGTCAGTTGCAGCACGATGTCTTCCTTGCGCGCCATCATCTGGTCGAGATCCAGCCGGACCCCTTCAACATGGATGCCGTGGTTGGCGATGCCTTCCCGGATATGATGGTACTGCTCGGACGATTCGAGCAGCGTTTTGGACGGGATGCAGCCTACGTTCAGACAGGTGCCGCCCAGCGCCGGATCGCCCTTGAAGTTGATCCATTTCTCCACGCAGGCGGTTTCCAGCCCAAGCTGCGCGCAGCGGATCGCCGCCACATAACCGGCGGGACCGCCGCCAATGACGACTACATCGTAAGTCTTGGCCATGCTGATACCCTGGAGTGCTTGGTGAGAGAGGAGGAGTTCACACGCTGAGAACCAGCCGCGCCGGATCCTCAATACATTCCTTGACCGTGACCAGGAACGTCACCGCCTCGCGCCCGTCAATGATGCGGTGATCATAAGAGTGCGCTACATACATCATCGGGCGGATCACGACCTGACCGTTCTCCGCCATCGGTCGGTCCTTGGTCGCGTGCATGCCGAGGATGCCGCTCTGTGGCGGATTGAGGATCGGGGTGGACATCAGCGAACCGAACACCCCGCCGTTGGTGATGGTGAAGGTGCCGCCGGTCATTTCCTCAACCGTCAGCGAGCCGTCCTTCGCTTTCTGGCCGAATTCGCCAATGGTGCGCTCAATCTCGGCCAGGCTCATCTGGTCGGCGTCGCGCAGGATCGGCACCACCAGCCCGCGCGGCGAGGACACCGCGACGCCAATGTCGTAGTAGCTGTGGTAAATAATGTCATTGCCGTCAATCGAGCCGTTGACCGCCGGATAGCGTTTAAGCGCCTCGACCACCGCCTTGACGAAGAACCCCATGAAGCCCAGCCGCACCCCGTGCTTCTTCTCGAACTCATCCTTGTAGCGGGCGCGCAGATCCATCACCGGCTTCATGTTGATCTCATTGAACGTGGTCAACATCGCAGTGGTGTTCTTGGCCATCAGCAGCCGTTCGGCGACGCGGGCGCGCAACCGGGTCATCGGCACCCGCTGTTCCAGCCGACCCAGCGCATCGGGCGCGACCGTCGCCGCAGCCGGTGCGGTCATCGCCGCTACCACCGGAGCAGCGGCAACCCGCACCGGGGCGACGACAGGCGCTGGCGCCCCTGATTTCCGCGCTTCGATAAAGGCCAGCACATCGGCCTTGGTCACGCGGCCACCGCGCCCACTCCCCGGAATTTTGCCAATATCCAGGCTGTTCTCGGCGGCCAGTCGGCGCACCGCCGGACTCAGTCCATCCAGATCGACTTCGGTGGTGGATGCAGGAGCGGGCGCGGGCGCGGGCGTCGCTGCCGGAATTGGGGCCGCTATTTGTGCACCGGCGCTTTCCTCCAGAGTGGCGATCACCTCGCCGGTGGTCACGGTCTCGCCCTCCTGCCGCAGAATCGGGCCAAGCACGCCATCAGCAGGAGCGGGAATGTCCAGCACGACCTTGTCGGTTTCCAGATCGACGAGATTTTCGCCCCGCGTCACCGGATCGCCCGGTTTTTTCTTCCAGTTGACCAGAGTGCCGTCGGCGACGGATTCGGGCAGGGTGGGGACTTTCACGTCTACGGTCATTTTTTGATTTTCCTTGGTTTCCGGGTTATTTGGTGGTTTAGGTCGCGGCGGTTACTGGCCCAGGGCCTCATTAACCAGTTTTTGCTGCTGTTCGACGTGGACGCTGTAATAGCCCACCGCTGGCGCCGCCGAGGAATCGCGCCCGGCGTAACGAACTTTCTGCTGCGGATTCAGGCCGCGCTCCAGATGGTGCAGGCTTTGGTACCAGGCCCCCTGATTTTTTGGCTCTTCCTGACACCAGACGATGTCGGTTGCATTGGGATACTGAGCCACCTGCGCGTTGTAAAGCGCCTGCGGAAACGGGTAAAGCTGCTCGATGCGAATGATGGCGACATGATCCAGCTTGCGCTCGCGGCGGGCTTCCAGCAGGTCGTAGTAGACTTTGCCGCTACAGAACACCAGCCGGCTGATGTGTTGCGGATCATGCGGATCAACCTCGCCGATGATCTCCTGAAAGCCGCCCTCGGTCAGATCTTCCAGACTGTTCACCGCCAGCCGGTGCCGTAACAGACTCTTTGGACTCATCGCGATGAGCGGCTTGCGGAACGGGCGCACCATCTGTCGGCGCAGCATGTGGAAACACTGGGCCGGGGTCGAGGGCACAATGACCTGCATGTTGTTCTCGGCGCACAGTTGCAGATAGCGCTCCAGCCGGGCTGAGGAGTGTTCCGGCCCCTGTCCTTCAAAGCCGTGCGGCAACAGCATCACCAGTCCGCACAGCCGGCCCCATTTGGTCTGGCCGGAAGAAATGAACTGATCGATGACCACCTGCGCGCCGTTGGCGAAATCGCCAAACTGTCCTTCCCAAATCACCAGCGCGTTCGGCTCGGCAGTGGTAAAGCCATACTCGAAGCCCAGCACCGCTTCTTCGGACAGGATGGAATCAATCACCATGAAGGTTGGCTGATCGGGATAGAGGTTCGCCAGCGGGGTGTAGCTGGTGCCGTCCTTCTGGTTGTGCAGCACCGAGTGGCGGTGAAAGAAGGTGCCGCGCCCGCAATCCTGGCCGGAAATGCGCACCTGATAGCCTTCCTTGAGCAGGGTGGCGTAGGCCAGATTTTCAGCGAAACCCCAGTCCAGCGGCAGCGCGCCGGCGGCCATTTTGCGGCGGTCGTCCATGATCTTGGCGACGCGCGGGTGCATTTCGAGACCTTCCGGCACCTTGAGCAGCCGCTCGGACAGTTCGCGCACAGTCGCCAGCGGCACGGCGGTATGCACCGGAGCCTTCCAGTCTTCGTGCTTGAACGGCGACCAGTCAATCGAATACGGTCCCTTGGCATGGGGCAGGGTGGGTCGTGAGACTTGGCGACCGGCATCGAGATTGGCGCGATACTGCGCCTGCATCTCCTGGAAATCCGCCTCGGTGATCACTCCCTCGCCGATCAGCGTCTCAGCGTACAGAGTCGCCGCCGTCTTCCGCGCCCGGATTTTCTTGTACATCATCGGCTGGGTGGCGGACGGCTCATCGGCTTCGTTATGGCCCAACCGGCGGTAGCAGACCATGTCGATCACCACATCCTTGTTAAAGGTCATGCGGTATTCGGTCGCCAGCCGGGTGACGAACAATACGGCTTCCGGGTCATCGCCGTTTACATGAAAAATCGGCGCTTGCACCATCTTGGCGACGTCGGTGCAGTACAGCGCCGAGCGGGTATCCAGCGGATTGCTGGTGGTAAAGCCGATCTGATTGTTGATCACGATATGAATGGTGCCGCCGGTGCGATAGCCGCGCACCTGCGAAAATTGCAGGGTTTCCATGACTACGCCCTGACCGGCGAACGCGGCGTCGCCGTGGATCAACAGTGGCAACACTTCGTTGAAGGGCGGGAATACCTCGCCGGGCTGGCGGCGACGCTCCATCCGGGCGCGCACCGAGCCTTCGACCACCGGGTTGGCGATTTCCAGATGCGACGGGTTGAACGCCAGCGCCAGGTGGACCGACCCGCCGGGCGTTTCCACATCGGAGGAGAAGCCCATGTGATATTTCACGTCGCCGGTGCTGCTTTCGGCCACCCGGCGCTTGCCCTCGAACTCCTCGAACAGTTCGCTGGGCGCTTTGCCGATAATGTTGACCAGCACGTTCAGGCGGCCGCGGTGGGCCATGCCGATCACGATTTCCCGCACCCCGCCGGCGCCGGACATCTGGACAATCTCGTCCATCATCGGGATCAGGCTGTCGCCGCCTTCCAGCGAGAAGCGCTTCTGACCGACGTAGCGGGTGTGCAGATAGCGCTCCAGCCCCTCGGCGGCGACCAGCCAGTGCAACAGTTTTCGACGCTGCTCGGCGCTGAGATCAAGCCGGGCGCGCTGCCCCTCCAGCCGCTTCTGAATCCAGCGCTTCTCGGCGGTATCGTTGATATGCATGTACTCGGAACCGATGGGGCCCACATACACATCGCGGATGAGATCGAGAATTTCGTGCAAGGTCCATTGCGAGGGCGCCACCAGCGATCCGGTATTGAACAGGGTGCCCATGTCGGCTTCGCTCAGGCCGTGATAGCCCGGATCCAGTTCCGGCACCGGTGGGCGGTCACGCAACTGCAACGGATCCAGATTGGCGGCTTTGTGGCCCCGGGTGCGGTAGGCATTGATGATGCGCAGCACCGCAGACTGCTTCTCGGCGGAGGCGGGACTGAACGCCGGTTGCGTACGCCCAATGCCAGCGCGGGGTTGCTGCGCCAGTCGGGCGAAGGAATCGCGGATCGGGCCATGCGCGACATCGCGTGCGCCCTGAGTTTGAGTATGCAGAGCGCGGAAATAGTGTCGCCAGTTCTCGCTGACCGATTCCGGGTCGCTCAGGAAACTTTCATAAAGTTCCTCGATGAACGCGGCGTTGCCGCCGAACAGAGGCGAACTTTGGCGAAATTGCTCGATGAGTGTGGTCATGGACGCTTAACGGCTCCCCGGTAGTGGAGGATTCCCCATGCAGAGTCAGTCGTCATGGGTGGGATTGTGCTTGGGGCGTGGTGTGGATGGATGCGCCGAACCGCGCCCGTGGTCGGATATTTGGCGGCGGCGGCATCGCCTAAGGTTGGGGCGGGGTGAAGTATTTCTTATCTGGAGGTGAGCGGCGATTGATTTGAATAAAGAGCAATTATAGCCATGGCATTGGCGCGGATAAACCTGTGTCTGGTTTAATTTCATCACACAGCACCGCCTTGGCGCCTATGAACGGACGCCCGGCGCGATGAGCGGCAACTGTACGCTGTCGGCGTTCCAGGCCGATGGCGGCCACCGGCGTAAGGCGTCGCGCAGCCGATTGATCAGTTGGGGGCCGCTCAGGTTAAATTCTGCAATGGCGGTGCGCGGTTTCTTCACATTACTGATATCCCGTCGGCCAAGCAGATTTAACGGTTGGTGGGTGATGACCAGAATGAAGGTTTCCATACCGGTCGGAGGAATCAGCGCGTACTGGAGCTTCTTGCTTGCCGTCGGCGGGAATGTAATGGTTTCATTGGCTTGCACTGGGTAATTGGTCAGTAACTGGCCGGTTTTGCCGGAAGGGCTGATGAAATAAAGATTCATATAGCCATTGGCGGCGGTTCGCAGGCCAAGCTGCGGAGAGGCCCCAATGCGCAACGGTTCGCGGCTGGCCTGGATCTTGACTGCAAACGCAGCTCTGGGGTTGCCGAGTCGCAAGGGATCATCTACGGGTACGGTGGGCGACGGGGGTGGCGCAGCGCAGCCGCCCATCAGCAACGCCATGATCATCATGCTGAAAACAATGGATAACCCTGCTCTCGACATCAGTTGACTCTGGATGGGGTCTGGGGATAGCGGACCGGCAGCGGCGTGCGGTTATTGGTTAAGGTACCATTCAGCCGGTAGCGGGCAAATCGGCTTCCATGTTTCACACTTCCGAACTCTTTCCTCGAATGATCGCGATGATGAAGTTTTTCATACAAACAATGCGTGTGGTGATCGGGCTGGCCCTGTTGATCGATGCCGGGATGGCGCTGGCGGAGCCTCGAACCGCCCTGGTCATCGGTAATGGCGCTTATGCTGACGCGCCGCTGCGAAATCCGGTGAACGATGCCAGGGATATGGCGGCCAAGCTGCGCGAACTGGGTTTCCAGGTCATCGAACGCCTTGATGCGGACCGCCAGACCTTGCGGCTGGCGCTGCGGGAGTTCGAGCAGCAGTTGCGGCAGCGGCGCGGCGTCGGGTTATTCTACTACGCCGGTCACGGGGTTCAGATCAAGGGTCAGAATTACCTGATTCCCGTCGGCGTGGATATCCGCCAGGAATTTGAAATCCCGGATGAGGGCGTGGATGCCGATGCCGTGTTGCGGGCGATGGAGTCGGCGGGCAATGGCCTGAACATCGTGATTCTGGACGCCTGCCGCAATAATCCGTTTGCTCGCAGTCTCGGCAGCCGGGGCTTGGCGCGGATGGACGGCCCGGTGGGAACCTTCATCGCTTATGCCACTGCGCCGGGAGCGATCTCGCTGGACGGGAGTAGCGGGCGCAATAGCCCCTATACCCGAAGTCTGCTGGCGGCGATGAGCACCCCCGGCCTTGGCCTGGAACAGATCTTCAAGCAGGTGCTGGTGGCGGTCGAGCAGGAAACCGGCGGTGGACAGGTTCCCTGGGTGGCGTCTTCGCTGCGGGGCGATTTCTACTTCATACCGCCCGCTCCGGCTACGCCTGCTTCACCCACGCCGCCCGCGCTTCCGGCTGCGCCGCTGCCTCCTGGGCCCGCTTCGCCGTCGCCGGTCGGCGATCCCGGTCGGTCGTCGCTCCTGGAGCCGGATATGGCAGTGGTTCCAGGCGCCGGATTCAGCATCAGCCGCCAACCGATCCCGTTGGACGCCTACTACCGCTTCGCCAACGCCACCGGCCAGGCCGCGCCGCCCGCGCCGGGCGCCGCTGGCGGCAATCAGCCAGCGCGAGTGACCTGGAAGGAAGCGATGGATTATGCCGCCTGGCTGTCGCGGCAGACCGGCGGCGGCTATCGGTTGCCAACGGAGGCGGAATGGGAAGAGGCCGCCCGGTCCGGTATTGGCGTCCATGATCCCGGCGGCCAGGATCGGGAATGGACATGCTCCGAATACCGACCGGCGTATGAAGGGCAGGAGCGGCGCTGCGCGAACCCGTTGCCGGAAGCCGTAGCGATTCGTGGTGGCCGCTGGCGCGCCGGCGCTGACCCGCTCAGCGCCGATCTGGGGTTCCGGTTAACGCGGGATCGGTGAACTACACGGTTTTGCGCCGCCTTATTCCTGCCCCACCACGGTCAGCCCCTTAGGCTGGCTGGCGAAATAGGCGGACAGATCGGCAATGTCCTGAGCCGAAAGTGGCGCGGCCATGCCCTGCATAATCGCGTTCTTGCGCCCCCCGCTCTGGTAATCGGTCAATACCTTGTGCAGATAATCCTCGTGCTGACCGGCCAGCCGTGGATAGAGGGGAATGGCGTTATTGCCGTCAACGCCGTGACAGGCCGCGCAGGCCGCGCTCTTGGCCTTGCCGGCAGTGGCGTTGCCCCGAACCGGGGAAGGCGCTTCCGCAATCTTGACACCCGCCAGGTAGGCGGCGATATCCTGCTGGTCCTGCTCGCTCAATGAGAACGCGTTGGCATGCATGGTGGGATGCTGGCGCTCGCCGGTCTGATAGGCTTTGAGCGCGGCGATGAGGTAATCGGGATGCTGACCGCCCAGCCGAGGGACGTGATAGCTAGGATAAACGTTGGTATAGCCCGGGATGGCGTGGCAGCCGGTGCAGGTCGTGAACTTGGCTTTGCCAGCGACCGGATCGCCGGCGGCCAGCGCAGCGCCGGTCAAAGCGCCAAGAATCCCTATCGTCATAAGCGGCTTGAACATCGAACGAATCATTTTTTGTCCTCGTGGATTTATCGTAAACCGGTATTAACACTAGCTGAGCAAGCGCCCGGCATCAATCGCTGAGGCCGAGCGCCTTCATTTTTCGCCAGAGCGTGGTGCGGCTCATGCCGAGCAACTCGGCGGTTTGGTCACGGCGACCTTGGGTTTTTAACAGCGCATCGGTGATTTTCATCCGCCAATCGGGTTCCGCCCACCGGCGCGCTGCTGGCCGCGCCGGGTTGGATTCAGGCGCCTTAATCCGCTTGAGCAGGCAGGCCGGAAGGTCGCCCAGGCCGATCAGCTCGCTCCGCGCCAGCAGCACAGCGCTTTCGATGACGTTCCGCAACTCGCGCACGTTGCCGGGCCAGGCGTAGTCGAGAAACAGCCGGGTGACTTCAGGATGCAGGCCCGCTACCGCCTTATTCATCTTCCGGTTGTATTCGGCAATGAACTGCTGGGCCAGCAGCAGTACATCGTTTTCCCGCTCCCGCAGGGCCGGCATGGCGATATTGACCACGTTCAGCCGGAAGAACAGATCGGTGCGGAACGCGCCGGTCTGGATCGCAGCGTCGAGATCGCGATGGGTCGCAGCGATGATGCGGACATCCACTTTGCGTTCCCGCCGCTCGCCCAGGCGAACGATCATCCCTTCCTGCACGACCCGCAATAGCGCCGCCTGCGCCGAAGCGGCCAATTCCGCCACCTCGTCCAGAAACAGGGTGCCGCCGTGCGCGGCCTCGAACAGTCCGGGCCGATCCTGGGTCGCGCCGGTGAATGCGCCCTTGGCATGGCCGAACAGTTCCGAGCTTTGCAGGCTTTCCGGCAACGTGGCGCAGTTAATCGCTACAAATGGCGCATTGGCCCGGCGCGAGGATTCATGGATGCCCTGAGCGATCAGTTCCTTGCCGGAGCCGCTCTCGCCGGTGATCAAGACCGTGCTTTCCGCTGGGGCGACAGCGCGGGCCAGCGCAATGGCGTGATGCAGCGCCGGACTGTTGCCCGCCAGCCGACTGAACGCGGGTTCGGAGTCCGGGAATTGTGATTCTGCGAGGGTTCCAGGCCGGGTCATGACCGTTGCAAACGTTTCATTGCTTTGCAACGAAGTGTAATGCCTTGCAACGATCAATGAAACGATGACGCCGCTTGTGAATCATCAACGCTTTGATTGAACTGGTTTATAAAACATGGCGCGGTGCTTGCGTAATGGGCTGTAGGCTCACTTTGCATTCTCACTCAATTTTAGGAGGCGGCGTCATGGCTATTCTCAGAGCGGCAGCGGAACGGGGCCGAGCGAATCATGGCTGGCTCGACAGCGCGCACACTTTTTCCTTCTCCAGTTACCATGATCCCCGGCACATGGGTTTCGGCCCGCTGCGGGTGATCAACGATGATCGGGTCATTCCCGGTGCCGGTTTCGATACTCACGGCCATCAGAATATGGAGATTGTCTCCTATGTGCTGGAAGGGGCGCTGGCGCATCGGGACAGCTTGGGTACCGGTTCGGTGATCCGCCCAGGCGATGTGCAGCGGATGAGTGCGGGAACCGGTATCCGGCACAGCGAGTTCAACCATTCCCAAACCGACCCCGTACATTTTCTGCAAATCTGGATCATCCCGGATCGGGCCGGTTATCCGCCAAGCTATGAGCAGAAATACTTCGGCGCGGCGGAGAAGCGCGGACGGCTGTGCCTGGTCGCTTCTCGTGATGGCCGCGCCGGATCGGTGACGCTGCACCAGGATGTGGATATGTACGCGACGCTGCTGGATGGGGAAGACGCCGCCGAGTTCGATTTGCGCGGGGGGCGTCTGGCCTGGCTGCAAGTCGCCCGAGGCGAAGTGCGCGTCAATGGACAAGTGCTGAACGAAGGCGACGGGCTGGCGGTGGATGAACCAGGGCGGTTACGTCTGGAGGGCGCACAAACCGCCGAGGTGTTGCTGTTTGACATGATCGGAAATGGCGCATGAGTAGTTGAGCCGGCATTTTCCCGCGCCGGGCCAACGTGAGCGGGAGCGCGCTTCAGGTCGCCGAATACTCATCCATGTAAAGGTCATTGACCTTGGCGGCCATAATAAAGTCGTTTTCGTGCAAGCCACCGATCTTGTGCGTGTAAAACAGCACGTTGGCATAGCCCCAGCCGAAGGTAATGTCAGGATGATGACCTTCCTCCTCGGCCAGATCGCCCACTCGATTGACGAAAGCCAGAGCGGCGTCGAAGGATTTGAATTGAAACCGCCGTTCCAGGCGTGCGCCATTGCTCAGCAACTCCCAACCGGGGGCTTGCGCCAGCCATGTCTCGGCTTCGGTCATTGACAGCGGGGGGATGCCGCCTTGACAGGGTGTACAGGTCTTCTGGGACAGGCTCATCAGGCGCCTCGTCAATTTGGTTTCGATGGAAATGCTGCTTACCGGGTTAGAACGGGCCGGGTTCGGAAAAATTCACGGCAATAATCAGGAGTCGGGTCGCCTATACTGCAGATCCCAGTATTGATCCAAATGGGAGAATCTGCACATGCGACCCGCTTTGATTCCTGCTCTGAGCGCGGCGCTGACCGTCGGTATCGCTCTGATTCCACCTCCGTCGGTCGCCGCGAAACCAAACCCAAACGCTCCGTCCGAGATCATTGATAGCCGAAGCGCGGCGCAAAAATTCGGCGCCACCTTGAAGGAAGCGCTACAACAGGCCATGCAGAGCGGCGGCGCTGTCAACGGCATCGCGGTTTGTCACGATAAGGCCGGACAAATTGCTGCTGAGTTATCCCAGCAATTGGGGATGCTGGTGGGCCGAACCAGTCTCAAAATCCGCAATCCGGCGAATGCGCCCGATAATTGGGAACTGGCGGTACTCAAGCAGTTCGATGCCCGCAAGGCGCAGGGCGAGCCGGTTGACAAGCTGGAGTTTTTCGCGGTGATTGATGATGACCAGGGCCAGAAAACCTTCCGCTATATGAAGGCGATCCCAACCGCCGCATTATGTCTGGGCTGTCATGGCGAAAACATCAGTCCAGAAGTGGATGCCAAGCTGAAAGCGTTATATCCGAACGACGCTGCGCGGGGCTTCAGGGAAGGCGATCTGCGCGGCGCGTTTACTCTGGCTAAACCATTGCAGTGAGGAGGTGTTATGGATTGGGATGCGCGTTTGACCGTCGCCGCCATCATCGAGCGGGAGGGGCGGTTTCTGCTGGTGGAGGAATACGCGGATGGCGAGGATCTGGTTTACAACCAGCCCGCTGGTCATCTGGACGCACACGAGACGCTGGCGGCGGCGGCTATCCGGGAAACACTGGAGGAAACCGCCTGGGAAGTGCAGGTGGATGCCATCATCGGCCTCTACTATTGGACGCATCCCCAGGGCCACACCTACATCCGCACCTGTTTCGCCGGTCAAGCCTTGCGCCACCATCCCGATCAACCCCTGGATCATGGCATTGAGCGGGCGCTGTGGCTGACCCGGGATGAAATCGCCGCGCTCGGGCCAAAACTGCGTAGCCCGATGGTGCTGCGCTGCGTGGATGATTATCTGGCGGGCCAGCGCTATCCGCTGGATTTGTTCAGCTATCTCTGAGGCGATCAATAGCGAACCGATGCGATTGGCGAAAAGAGGCGGCGTTATAGCGCCCTCGGTTCGATCTCCGGTGCGCCCTAGCGCTCCTTGTTCCCGCCGTCTCTTTCCACCTCCACCATGGGTGCGGATAACCCGGCGTCAATGCTGTCGCAGGCCGACTGTATCGCCTTGTGCAGCGCGTCGATCAGTTCGGTTCCCTCATTCTCACTGCCGGACAGGGCCGATTCCACCTGCGCTGCGGCCTGCTGGACGCCGACAATGCCCAGGTTGCCCGCTGCGCCCTTCACCGTGTGGGCCAAACGGATGGCGTCGGTACGGGAACCCGCCGAGAGGAGATCACGAATGCTCTGGGCGGCCCGGCCATAATTGCTGGAGAAATAGGCCAGCAATTGACGAAACAACGGGACGTCGCCGCCCAAGCGATCAAGACATCCCTCCACATCAATTCCCGGCAGGATCAGAACAGACGCCAAGGGCTTGTCGTTGATGACGACAGGGGTCGTTGCCAGGGCCAGGCAGCGAGCCAGGGCTTTGAACAGCAACCGGGGATCAATGGGCTTGCCTACATGATCGTTCATGCCGGCAGCCTGCATCCGTTCGATCTCCTGCCGCTGGACATGGGCCGTAAGCCCGATGATGGGTAATCGGTTGAATCCGGGCAGGGCGCGGATCCGGCGGGTGGCCTCATAACCATCCATCTCCGGCATCTGAATGTCCATGAGTACCGCATCGAACGCCGTGGCGTCCTGCCGTTTCAACAGAGCCACCGACTCAGCGCCATTGACCGCAATCTCCACGATGGCTCCGTACCGTTCTAAAAAACCACGAACCACTTCCTGATTGATAGCGTTATCCTCCACCACCAGCAAGCGACGCCCGGCCAGTCCATCGGCCTGTATCGTCTTGAGGCTGGGGGAGTCCTTGGCGTTGACGCCGGCAGGGGGTACGTACTCGCTGGCGTTCTCCCCCGCTCCCAGCCAGACCTCGAAGCGGAAGGCGCTGCCCTCACTAGGTTTGCTTTCCACCCCGATATTCCCTTCCATCATTTCTGCCAGCCGTTTGCTGATGGAAAGCCCAAGACCGGTCCCGCCATATTTCCGGGTGATGGAACTGTCCGCCTGGCGGAATGGCTGGAATAAGGTCTTGGTCTGCTCGGCGGTCATGCCAATGCCGGTATCCCGCACCGTGAACTCCAGGCGAACCCGTTGATCCCTGGTTTCCAACCATCGGACGGAAACGGAGATTTCGCCCTGCTGGGTAAACTTGACGGCGTTATTGCCCAGATTGACCAGAATCTGGCCCAAGCGCAGCGGGTCGCCGACGAGAGACGTCGGCACATCGGGCGCGATGTCGAGCAGAAACTTCAGTCCCTTATCCTGGGCCTTGTGCGCCACCACCGTGACCAGATGCTCCATCACCTCGTCCAGAGTGAAAAGGATGGACGCTATTTCCAACTGGCCGGCCTCGACTTTGGACAGATCCAGGATGTCGTTGAGCAGTCCAAGAAGAGACTTTGCGGCGCCATAAGCCTTGTCCAGATAATTTTGTTGCTGGTGGGTCAAGGCGGTGTTCAGGCAGAGATGAATCATGCCCATGATCGCGTTCATCGGGGTGCGAATTTCATGACTCATGTTGGCCAGGAATTCGCTCTTCGCCCGATTCGCCGCTTCCGCCGCTTCCTTGGCTTGCGCCAGCACGGCCAGAATCTGCTGGCGCTCGGTGATGTCGCGAAAAGACCACAGACGGGCCAACCGATTGTCAAGCACCAGTGGCCGGGTATATCTCTCGAAAATCCGGCCATCCTTGAAATGCAGCAGATCTCTCAGTTCCTTGTCCGTTTGGTAGACCTCTTCTATGCGACGGGTAAAACCCTGCGGATCGGACAACTGATCGAGGACGTAGGTCCGCAATCGCTGGTCCTGCCTCGTGATGACCAACTCATCCGGTATGCGCCAGAGTTCCTGAAAACGGCGGTTTGTACTCAAGGTGACGCCATCGGCGTTCACCACCAGGATGCCATCGTCGATCGAATCCAGCGTGGTGCGAAGCAGCGTTTCGCTTCGGGTTAACACCTGTTCGGCATGGCGCCGTCTCCCCACCTCCTGCGCCAGCTTCCGGTTCCAGTAGAGGATCATGGCCAGCCCGGCGGCAATCACCGCCAATACCCGCCACAACAGGGTGTAGTCAACGATGGCCGGTTGCTGGGCCTGGACCCAGCGGTTGTAGATGCCGTCCCGGTCGCTCTTGGAGATAGCCGCGATCCCCTTCTCCAGAATGCCGGCCAGAATCGGCCAATCCTTCCGCACCCCCATGCCCAGGGTGGCTTCATATGGGGTGTTTCCGGCCATCCGGATCTGAAGGAGTCCATCACGGACGATGGCATGGCTGGTGGCGACAAGGTTGTCGACGAAGGCATCCGCCCGCCGTTCGGCCACCTCACGCAAGCCTGCGGTGATGGTGGCTACCGGCATCAGATGAATCTCCGGGTGATCCTGCCGCAACCATTCGTGGATGGCGTAATCTGCCACTACCGCTACCCGTTTCCCGGCCAGCGCCTCCAGATTTCCCAGAAAGGGTGCGTCCACCGGCGCGAAGATCGCCACCGGAAAAGTCATATAGGGTGTAGTGAACCGAAAGCGTTGCAGGCGGCTGGTGGTCTGGGCCACGGCCGGCAACAGATCAACCCCGCCGCTATCGATCTGGTGCATGGCTTCCGTCCAATTGGCGCACGGGACAGCCTCGAACTGGACGCCCAGTAACTTCCGCAGCCGCTCCAGATACTCCGAGGTCATACCCGTCGGATGACCTTCCTTGCTGAGATACTCGATGGGAGCCCAATTGGGGTCCACGGCATAGCGAATGATCGGATGTTGCGCCAGCCAGGAGCGCTCTTCATCGCTCAGGATTACCTTGGCGTTTCCATCCGGATCGATCTGCCATTGCCGCAGCAGAGTGGGAACCATCGGTGAAACATGGCGGTAAGCCTTTTTCAGAATGCCATGCAACTCAGGATAATCTTTGAACACCGCAAGCATCGGATCGGGGAAGCGGGTGGTGAGATAGAGCGAACTGAGGCCGGTAATGAACTGCTTTCGCATATGCCATTGAACATAGGCAAAATTGTCGAAATAGCCGTCCGCCTGATCATTCAGCAGCATGGCAAACGCCTGTTCCGGCTCGCGTACCGGAATGTATTCATTCCCCGTTTCGGGAAAACCGAAATCGGTGGGGTTGATTCCTTCATACAGCAAAATACGCTTATCTTTGATCTCCTGAAGAGTCTTGGCAGTGAACTGCTGCGGCTTGGGCGTAAACAGGGCTTGCATCGGGGTAAAGGGACTTTCAATGCCCAAGAATGCATCCGGCGCTTCTGAAAAATGGTAATCGAAGTTGACATAGCCATAGAGTCCAGGCGACTTCTGCACTTTAACCATCTCCTTGAACGCCTTGGGGATCATTTCGATCTCCAGACCGGCGCTATCGGCAATGGCGCGGACCAGATCGGCGATGACGCCATCTACCTTGCCTTCAGGGTTGACGAAGGTATAAGGGGCGAAGTTGTCATCCGCCTGGAAAGTGACATGGCGATGCTGCTTCAGCCAGGCCTGTTCCTCCGGGGTCAGCGTTATCGGGGTGGAGGTCTCCGAAGGCTGCGCTCCGCTCGCGTCCTGCTCGAACAGGAATCCTTGCAAATTCCGTGGATCACCGAGATAACCGGCGTCCAGCAGGGAGTTTGCCGCCAGTTGAATGCGCTGAAAAGAGATCGATCCCACTGGCAACGATCTTGGCTGCATCAGTTGCCGGGTTTTGTCCGCCTCATAACGTAATGCTTCCCGGCTCTTGCGCTGGGAATAGCGTTCCAGGATCAGGTCAATGATTTCCTCCGGGTGATCCAGGGCATAGCGCCATCCCGCGTTACTGGCCTCAATAAAGGCGCGGGTCCGTTCCTTGTGGGCGGA
>DEHY01000049.1 GCA_002352185.1 Competibacteraceae bacterium UBA2788 | reverse complement strand
CTGTTCCGCCAGCGCCGCCAGCAGGCTGCTGTCGAACTGCACCTGACCCTGCATCACCACCCGCTCCAGCAGCGCCAGCGGCACTCCGCGCGGGCGGGCGTCCGGCTCGTCAATCACCAGCCGCTTACCGTCCAGCCGCAGACTCAGATTGCGCCGATCCAGATACAACGTGCCCATGGCTCACCTCTCAACCCACGTAATAGAACTCCGGGTCGCTGGGCTTCACCGCGATGCCCAGGCCGCGAATGCTGCGATGACCAGGCAGCGGCAGCAACATGAACCGATCCTCGCGGGTATCCAGCACGCCGCGCACTTCAGCCAGCAGCGCCCCCCGTTCCCGCACCGTCAGAAAGCACTCGAACACTGATTTCTGCCCGCCGCAGGCATAACCCTTGAGGACATGCAAAGCCGCCTGCAACCGTTCGGGATCGGTCACGTCATACGCAGCGAGATAGAAATCGCGATCTGGCATCGTGTTGGCCCCAGCGAAAGACTCAAGGGCGTTATACGCCGGCAGGGCAGTATTGGCAGGAACGGCAAGCTTGCGGGGGGTATTTTGTTGCGGACGGCTAAAAGCGGATTCAAGCCGGAGTAACAGGCAGCACCCGATATTCCTCCAGCCGCGCCCCGCAGCGGCGCAAATCGGCGGCGGACAACTCCCGCCCGCGCCAATCCGGCGGCAATTCCAGACTCAGGTGCAGATAACGCCCGCCGCGCTGGCACACCCGCGCCGCCAGGTGAATCGGCAAAGTGCCGATCACGACATCGCTGGGCTGGATGGTTTCAGGATCGAGATGAGTCACCACCTGATCCACGGCAAGACCTTCCTCAGCGGCCCAGTGCTGAGCGCCAGGGTGGCGGGAGATGAAGAGGGTGGTCATGGGTCGTTGTTATCTGGTCGATATCGTTGATTCAAGAAATCCGCTGCCCATGCCAAGGCGTTTGACGATTCATCGGTAAGATGCAGCAAAAATCTGGCTCCAAATTTATTTTTATCCTGAAAAGTACCTACTAATTTTTGCTGTCCATCTTCTTCACGGGCATAAAAACCAATTCCCTTAATTGACTTCTGCTTGTCGTATGACAGCGAGTTAGTCGTGACGATCCAGGCATTTTCACGCCAGACTTTCTCTACAAACTCTTTGAAACCAACCGGATAATGGTCGTCTCGAAAGGTAGGCGGCTTGCGGTTGTCGGCCGAAACAAGCTTGATCGGTTTTGGATTCCGCAGTCGAAATCCTGTCAGATAAATTTGCCCGATAGGGCTTAGTGCATAAATCGACTCATCGCCCACAGCAATTTCGGCAAGTAAAACTCGCAATTTTTCATCAACATTTCCCAACTCAGTGGATGAAAATGCCTTACCTCTTTCAAAATCGGTCAGCAAATCGGCGTTACGCGCCAGAATATCGTGATCGAATGTGATAGGCAGAGGGGGAAAATCGATAATTTCAGAGAACCGTTCGTGTTTGTAAAATACCGGGATGTTCAGAGCTTGCCCAACGATGACCGCGATAGCGATTTGAGCTTTATAACCTCCCGTAGCATCAATTGCCAAATAATCAGGGCCGCCAAATCGCTGAATGTAATCGCCAATATTGCGTACCAGGTTGCGGAGTCCGTGAATTTTAAAATCTTTTGGGCGTTCATCCTGAAGTTGATCCACTATCTGATACTCTACCACTCGCAATGAAAGGTCACTGCGATTTTGGAAATAATGCTGTAAAACCTCACCCGTGTTTTTACCATTAGGTGTGTCGGACACAAGAAAAATAATATTTTCCAGGGAAAGCCAATTTTTTCCCTTGACTTCCTGGATAGTGTTGATTTCGGCCCCACACAATCTTTTTACCGGATCAACTCGTAAAAGCTCTTGCGCAAGCTTTTTCCAGCTACAAGAATCATAGGCTTGCCGAATGTCGAGCCAATTTTCTGGAGCATCGGCTGTTTTCTCCGACAATTGGCGCAAGTTGGCTTCAAAAAGACTGGTTCCTACCGTGCAAATTAAAGTGTTTTTCATAGAAAACTTATCCTATTAATTCAAGCAAACGTCAACTCAACCCGTGCCGGAAAGCCCGGCGCCAGCGCGCTGGCCATCAGTTGAGCATGGTTGTTGTAGAACCGCATGAGGCCGTCTTCCTGGCAAATCCAAAACTCCCGCGCCCCACGGGCGAAATAAAGCTCTTTCTTCTCCTCCATTTCCGCCAGCGTGTTGGACGGCGAGAGGATTTCGATCACGATTTCCGGCGCTTCGGGATACGGGTTGGCAACGCCGTGCCGGCGCAGGAAATCAGCGCTGGCCCACGCCACGTCCGCGACCTTCACCCCATCGGCGGTTTGGATGCTGCATTCGGGAATGGCCTCGCCATCGGCCAAGAGACGGTCGAGCAGTTTGGCGATGAGTCCTTGATACCGCGAATGCCTGTTGGATGCCGGACTCATCTCGATCCTCCCCCAGCGGTTGGTTTCAAATTTGAAGGGCATATCTCGAAACAAGGGGTTATCGCAGATGGCTTGCCAGGTCATAGGTGTTGTCCTCAGCGTAAACGGCTTGAAATCAAACGATTCCGGTAATCTGCCAGTTGTTGCCGCCAATCCGCTCCACTGTCAGGGTCACCGTGATCGGTTTGCCTTTGTCCAACTTGTTCCGTTGCTCGACGCTGAGTTTCTCGCGTAGATTCGCTCCCTCCGCGCCGCCGGCAAACGCCTTGCCCTGCGCGGATGTGCTATTCAATTCCCGATTGCCCTTGTTCCAGGACAGAGCCGCGTTCTCCCAGCGTTGGGGGCCGGTTTCGGGCGCGGTGGCGGAGCTGTCCTCGATTTTGCCAGCAGCACATGCGGCTTTTTGGGCGTTATCCGGTACCGATGGCTTTGGATGAGGGTTTTTAGGCTCTGGCCGGCGCATCGCGCCATAACCCACCGCCGTCTTCGCGCCGAATCCCAGCCAGTCGAAAGCATGGGCAAAGGCGGCTTCCAAAAGCGTGCGCCAGCGATCCGCCGGCCAATCGTCGGGCAAGCGGGCGCGGTCGCACTGGACGAAGAACTGGAAGCCGCTGTCCGGCGGTACGGTCAGGAACAGAATCGGATTGGGCTGGCCGCTGTCGTGCGGCGTGGCGTTGCCCTGGTAATAGTCGCCGTAGTGCGGAGTCATGATGTCCACCTCCAGCCGGTCGCATTGCGGAAACACATCCCAGAACAGCAAAGCGCCCCGGTTACGGGCGGTTTCGGCATCGCCCGATTCGGTTTCCTTGCCAAACAGCAGGTCGATGACGGGCTGGTTCCAACCATGATCGCCTTCGTCGAACACGTTATCACGCAATTCCTCCGCCGCTCGCCGCAGCACGCCCTTGACGCCGGAAGCAGGCAAATAAGGCAGACCGTAGGGATTCAGAAACGCCATGCCGTTTTCCAGCGGATGCTCGATGCCGGTTCCGGTCACGAATGGAGCGATGGATTGGGCTTCGATGGTCCAGACGGCTTTGCCGAGGATGGCGGCGATATGCGCCTGACGGGCAAGCAGCGCATTGCGCAGCTTCACATTCTGGGGCGTTAACTGGCCACCAAAGTCTCGTTTCAAATCGGCGGAAGAAATATTCTTGACCCGCTGCCAGCCTTGATTCGGCTCCCAGAAAGCGCCGTAGAGCGTGAAGCGATGGCCGGGCGGCGTGTCGTTGAAAGTTTGTCCCAAATAACGAGGAACGGCGGGGTGTGCCATGATTTCGCTCCTTCTCATTCGTCGCCGCAAACCGCCGCCGCGAACTGGCGAATCCACTTGAGCAGGGCCAGCGTTTCCTCGGTGGCGCGGCGGAACGTCGGCGCGTCCGCTTCGTGAAGCGCCGTCATCACTCCGGGAAAATTCGCTTGCTGGACAATCCCACGTTGGCGCAACCACTCGCACAAATGCTGGTTCAGGGCCAAGTGATGAGCTTTGCCTTTGCTTTGATAGAACGCCAATGCCTGCATGAGGCCGTTGTTGATGATCAGTGCCGGCGCGGCTTTGGCGAGGTTGGTGTAATCCTTTGAGCAGCCTTGCACCCGTTCCCAGGCAAATTTCGCCCGTTGTTGCTCAAGGCCTTGAAATAGATTACCGGTCTTTGCGGGGTGCTCGGTGGACGAAGCAGGCGGCGCCACTTCGGTTTTCTTCGCAACCGATGCGCTTGATATAGGGGTATTGCGTGTCTCTCTGGTTGATTTGGCCATCGCGCTCACTCCACCGCCGTGATGATGACCTGCCCGCGCCCAGTGGTGGCGTCGCCGCCCACCTGCACGAGCTGCCCGTTCAATCCTTTCAATTTTTCATCGCCTTCGAGTACGGCGGCGATCACGTCCTTGGCCGACATCGTGCCCTTGTCGCGGCGTTCCGCCGTGGCCATCAACGGAGCCAGCAGCAGCGATTCGGGCGGCAGATTTTCGGTGTAGAACAAACCGCCGTCATCTGCCGTCCCGGTTTCGTTATTGATCCGCACATGCGGCTCCACCACCGTCGCATTTTTAACGAAGTAGCTGAAATCTTCGTCGGAGAGCAGCACCAAATCCATTTTCAACTTTTCGCGGAAGAAATCGTAAGCGGTATTCGACGGCAGCGCGTGTTGAGACGGCAGCGCGTGTTGAGAGAGCCATTCACTGACTTCCATCAGTGATTGATCCATGTGCGCAGTGAACTCAAATGCTTCCAAATGTAATCTGGCGTCATTTAGCAAGGCAGGATTAACCAGCTTGCAATGGCCGGTCTCAGTGATTGTCGCAGGCCAATCGGAGTCAACCCCGACCAACGCCAAGGTTCTCGCCGCCCGCGCCAGCGCCGTGGGCGAGGTGGCGTACACATAAGCCCGCTTGGTGCAGCGCACCGGAAACGCCACCAGTTGCGCGTCGCCGAAGCTGATGGCTCCGGCGTGTTCGGAGGCGTTGGTTTCCGGCCCAAAGATTCTGGCAATTAAATCCTTGCTCCAACCATCGGCCTGAAAGCGATGGCGCACCGCGCCCTTGAGTCCCGAACCGGCCATCATCGGATAATCGGTATGCCGTTCGCGCTGAATGGGGTTGTCGATTAGACCAATCGCGGTGCCCGCGCCCATGTGAACCGGGCTGACGCAGTAGATAAAAAGTGCTTTTTTTGCTTGAAACATGGGTAATTCCTCATTCCTTGATCGGGTCAAGCGAATTGACAATTTGCAGGCGGCTGGCCGCTGCGGGTTGCAGGCGAATCATCGCGCTCCCATGAGTTACGCTCCTCTTCGAGGTAACGATCAATTTCTTCCTTGGTACGACGAGGAAGATCCACTTCCTGTAGATGCTGCATGAACTCTTCGAGAGATCGGGGTTTGCCGGTAGCCGGCGTTTCGGGATACAGCACGATCACTTCCGCCATGCCGGGCGGCACATCGGCGGGCAATTGCAGATTCAAGGTATGATCGTCCCCGATGCGGGTGGTCAGTTTGATAGCGCGCATGAAATGTTCTCCTTTCAGCTTTAAGCGGCTTGCGACCACGCCGCAATAAAAAGACTGTTAAAACCTTCGGCGCGACGGCTGGCATCAGGATAGCCGCTCATCGTCCAGAAACCGTCGGCGGCAAGCTTGCCGAGCGCCTTCTTGGCCTCGCCTTGAAAATCCTCGAACCAGTACACCGAGCCGGTAGGCGCGACCCGAAAAGCCGTTTTGGGGCCGCCCTTGCCGTGGCTCCACTTGGCCAAATCCCAGCCGCTGATCACGTCGGCGCGGTTGACGCTGGCGGCGACCAGCTTGGCCGTGCAGCCGTCCGGGCCACGCCAAACGCCGTCATCGTCGAGGCCCGGCAAGCGCCAGCCGCGCTCGAACAGGCCGGGCGTCGCCAGAATCAGCCGGAACCGCTGTTCGCGCTCGATGCGCGGCCAATCCGGTTCCGGCGGCAGCACCGAACAGGGCGTCACCGCCGCGCCGCGCCCGTCGCCGCCAAAGCGCAGCAGGCCATCTTGCGGGATCAGGCCATCCGCGCCGTCCACGCCGACAAACAGCCCGACATCGTGATAGTCCTTGCCCGTGGCGGCATCCCGGCCCGTGCGCCGCAACGCCACCGTTTCGGCGGTGTAGAGCATTCCGGTGCGCCGCAACGCCACCGTTTCGGCGGTGTAGAGCATTCCGGTTTGCACCGTGCCGCGCCCGCTTTCCAGCGCGATGCCCAAACGCGGGTCGGTCTGCCACAGCTCGGACGTGCGCAACAGATGATCGGAAGTCAGCCGTTCGCCATTCAGATAGGCTCGCCAACCCGCGCCGTTCAGCCAGAGTCCGCCGATCGGTTTCGCCGGTTTCGCCGTGCGCAGAATCGGCAATTTGGCGAATGCCGCGCTGGAACGGAGCGCCCCGGCAACGGCGGTCGGCGTTAAGTAGCTCGCATCGTTCAACTCTTTGTCAGTCACCACCGCGTCAGCGGGCAACGGAAAACAGGGGTCGATGGCATCGCCGACTCGTCGCGCCAAGGTAAAAACAGCGACGCGGAAACCGCCGGGCTGATCGGGCGTGCCCAGCGCCTCGGCCAGACGCGAATCGGCCAGCGGCACGCCCCGCACGAAGGCCGCGATGTCTGCGCCGGCATCGGCCAGCATCCGGGAGCGCAGCGCGCCCGCCGCCAGCGACGGCCAGGGCGGCATCAGCGCCGCGCCGTGCGCGCCAGCGCCGTCGAACAGTTTGTTGCCGCGCAGATACAGCACATCCAGCGGTTCGATGAAGCGGTACTCGGTCATACGGCGTTCTCCCTGACATGGCGCGTTGGGCCTTTCTTGCCGACCCGCCCTTCACGGGCCAAAAACTCGGCCACGACCAGAAAGTCGCGGATGAAATCAGCGGGGGCCTTGGGTTTCACGGCTTGCGCCAGTTGGGCCAGGCTATGGCCCAAACTTTCGGAGATTTGTTTGTTTTGCCGATCACCCTGAGTCTGGCGCTGGAATTGATAAGCCAGCATCGTTTCCAGCGCCGCAGGGTCGTTTGGCATATCGTCCAGCCAGCCTTGCGTGAGATAAGCGGCGCGGCGGGAGAAATCCTCCCCGGCGAAGCGGTCGCGCAGACGAATGAGTTGCCCCATCGGCGTGGTTTCGAGATTTGCGCCGGCAAAACCGGACCAATCCGCACGCCCCTCGGCATCGCGCGGCAGCAGCCACGGACAGGTCAGTTGGATCGCGCCGCCGGAACGCTTGAGCAGATCGATGGCGAAGGCGTCCCGCCCGCCCTGGTCCTTGGCCCGCTTCTCGGCGCACCGCAGCGTGCGCAACACGTGGGCCAAGGGCGCCTGATGGTGGGCCACCACCGCGCCCGCCGAAGCCGTGGCCTTGTGGCCCATGACGCGATACAGCGCGTCGCGGAACCGCAGGAAACCGCCGCCGATTTGCCGCAGGACGCCGCGATCTTGCGGCGTAACGCCCAGAGCGTCCCATCCCCGCTCCGCCTGGGCGGGAAACACCCCGCTGTAGGCCAAGCGCAGCAGGAACATCACCGGCAACAGGTCATCCACCGAGATCATGGCCAGCACGTCGTCGCCGCCCGCGTAAAGCAGCTTGCCCTTGCCGATATCCTCGACGATGTAACGGGCCAAACGCAGCGCGAAGCTGTTGAGCGCGGCGGAAACGGCCATGTGCCGGGCGGGGGAAACGGGGCGGAGTTGGTCGGGGTAGCGTGCCAGATCACCGCCCGCCTGCTTGACCCGTTCGGCGACGCCCGCACGGATTTGGGGGTGCCAGGTTTCCCGGTACGTCAGTTGATAGCGGGGTTCCGTGCCGGACAACCACGCGCCCATGCTGTCGCCATCCATCATGATCAGGGCGTAGTAGGTTTCGGGTTTGGCGCCCAGAACCCGCTCGATCAGCTTGCGATGCTCGCCGAGTTCATCCTCTCCGGTGGCGGCTTGGTCGGTTTCCTTCACAAAATCCAGATAGGCCGGCAACCGCTCGGCGATGTCCCGAACCGGATCGGCAACTTTTTGCCGCCGCAAGTCATCCGCCAAGCGCTTCGGCAACGCCACGGTCTCGAAGCCCTGGAGCTTGCCCGCCAAACTCAACACATCCTCGTGCATGGGCTGGGCGTTGCCCTGCATCCCGGCCAGCCAGCGATCCAGGGTGGTCGTCAGGGCCATGACGTGGATGCTGATGACATAGCGGCTCGGTTTGCGCTCCAGAACATCGGCGATTTCCGCCACAAACAGATTCGGCCACAGCCGCTTGAGCGTGCAGGGCGCGCAGAGGTGTTCGCCCTTGCGCGCCCAGGCGCTGCCCTGCACCTTGGCCCAGAGCGTGTCCGTTCGCTGGCGCGGCGAGTAGCGCAACAGGTCGCGGTCGTGGGTCAGCCATTCCCGCTCGCCGCACAGCGAGCAGCGATAGCCTTCCTGCGGCAGTTGTTGGAACTCGCGCACCGACTTGGCGGCGGCTTGCAGCCGGTCGAGCAAGTCGTAGAGCGCCGGGTAGAGCACTCCGGCGTTCGGGCTGAAAAAGGTCGCGCCGTCGGGAAGCTTCAGCTCCTTGTTGAGCAGCTTCCAGGCCGGACTATCAAGAAAGCCGGGCGCGTTCGCTGGCTCCTTCGGATAAAAGTGGTCGAGCGTTTCGGTCAGCGACGAAACCTCGGGGGCTTGCCGCTCCCGTTCGACGACCAGCGGCGACCAGGGCACGGCGGCCCAATGCACTTCCGGGAAGCCGGCGAGTTGCTGGGCGATCTGGTCGCGCGCCGGAGAAGCATCGGCGATGGAGTTGCCGGCTTTGTCCAGCAGACGAGCCAGCGCGGCGTTGGCCTGTCGTTGCGTCCAGTCCCGAACCCGCTCGGTAATCCGCCGCGCCAGCGCCTCGGCCTGACCGGCGGGGACGATGGCGACGAATTTGTTGGGCAGCGCGGCGGCGAACAGCGGATTGGCGTCGGTCTGACCCTGCGCCCACTCTTCGCCGGCAAACCGCTCGGCGGGCAGCTTCATTTCGTCCCGCAGCCACACATCCACTTGCGGCACGCCGCGCAGTTGCGGGAACAGCACGCAGTCCGGCCCCAGCTCTTCGCAAATCACCCGAAGCCCTTCCCAGGCGATGCGCGACAGCAGGTGCGAGCCGGCCCACAAGTCGGACGTGGTGCGCGCTTGGGCGATGAAATCCTGCACCGGGCCAAAGCTCATCCCCAGCAAGGCCGGATTGCCGTCGGGATCGGCGTGAAACGCGGTCGCCAGCGCCGAGGACAGGTCGAGATGCGCCCAGATGGTGTGATCGGGCACGCGGGTGTCGGCGGGCAGCAGTTCCCACAAGGCGCCCAGATCGGCGGCCGGCGTGTTCGGCCCGAAGCGCCAAAAAGCGAGAGCCGTGCGGCGGGCATCGACTGTGCCCGCAGAATCGCGCATGACGAGTTGCTCGAAATGATTCAGGCTCACCGCTTTGATCTGCTCGACCGGGATTTGGAGCTTACCGAGATCGTATTCTTGGCCGGACAGGGGGTGAATCAGGATCGGCCGCTCGGTGAAACGAACCTGGGTCCAGTCCGCGTAAGGCCCGTCGGCCTTCATGCGGGGCCATTGCGGGCGGTCGGCGGCGGCGGCCCAGCGGTCGGCCTTTTGCACGGCTTCGCGCAGCGATTCCGGCAAGCCGGCCGTCCCGAAAATGTCCCGCTGCAACTCGGCGACAGTGCCGCGTTCATGGCCGGACGGATCGCGCAACAAGACCAACGCCTTTTCCGCTGGATCGTGGGTCCAGGCGGCGAGCTTGGCTTTCCAATGCGAGGATTGCATATATCGCACTCCTAAAATAAGGGCTTTAAACGCTTATTGTTCCGAAGGCTGCTATGAATTTTTTCCCAAACCAAATGCTCGTTGCGATCAATCCAGTCTCTCTGTTTATCATCCAGCTTTAATTTTAATTCATCGGGAAACTTGCAAGGGAAATGGGAAATTATCCCCATAAATCCCTCTCCTATTTTGAGAACCTTAAATCGCAGTTGGTTTGCCAATCTTGCCTCTGCTCCGAGTTTTTTCAATTCCCACTTTCCGCCAGCCGGATAGCCTAACAGGTGTATTCCCCCAATACCTGCCGGCCCTTGTAAAGCCTTTGCGGCGAACCGCACTTCAACCTTTATATTTGCAAGGCACCCTATTACTTTGCGCCAATCTGCTTTTCTCTCAGTTATCCAGATCAATGGCTTATCAGAATCAGTGCCCAATGCGTGCGGCCAATCTTTCTCAAGACACCTTTTCCAAGGAAGGCAGATACGGTTGAGTATGGCATTGTCAGCTTGTGGTAGCACCGATAAATCTGGCGTATTTTCTTGAGCGGATTCGAGGAGAAGAGACCCCCAACCATTACGAGAACGGCTTCCTAAACACCCAAACCATTGGATCAATTGCAGGGTTGAAAAAAATGTATCGTTCGAGTTTTGATCGAAGCTCAAGCATAATTTTCTGGAATCGTCTGCACTGATAGCGTTCCGAATTGTGATACGTGGACGGTTTTCCTTTTTGCTTGGAGGCATCACTGGCCCATAACCCATATAAACATCAGCACGAACTCGACCTTTACCATCGCGTGTAGTCACAACATCTTCAACCGAACCGCCCGGCCATTTGTCGGACGCGAGACCACCCTTACTCCAAGAACCAAGGCGTAACAACACGCGACTTTTACAGAATTGAGATTTCCCATTTATCGGTTCAATCCAAGCATTCCCAAACAGTCGCCCCTCCGTTTCGCGCAATCTGGCATGGTCGTAGTTGTACTCCTCGACCGCCGCCACCCGCCACCACTGCCGCAGCAGCGCCTTGAATGGCGGCGTGCGCCAAGCCCCATTCTGTTCGGCGTCGCCGAGAAAAGCCGGGGTTACAAAACTTACTGTGTATTGCTGTTTAACCATCATGTGTGTCGCCTCCATTGGATGCCGCAAACGTAGTGCGTATAACCTCTTCTGCCGGGTGTTGTCCGCCCCGGCAAGCTTGCCGCCTCACTCCCCCTCCAAAGCCGCGAACCGAACCTGACGCGGTTCCAGCCGCAGGGCGTAGCGCGAGCGCGGACGCCGGCCATCGCCTTGAATCAGATACGGCCGCGCGCCGGGCAGACCGAGTACTTTTGCCAGTTCCCGCTTCAGCTTGCTGGTGCGCTGCTCGAAGTAATGCTGCAAATCTTCTGGCTGGCCCGCGCCCAACACCTTGGCGGCGCGTTCGTATTCGCTCGACAGTTCATCGGTGAGCGCACGGTATTCCGTCAGGAACTCAGCGAAGTCGGCTTCGGTGTGGTGAATGGGCGGCAACCCCGCCAGCGCCCGCCGGGCGAACCAGGCCAGCCAGGCGAAGCTGATCGGGGTCAGCCGCAACACGGTCTCTCCGCAGCGCACCCGGCAGCTTGCCGGATCGAGCGTCAGGCCGGGCGCGGTCAAGTTGCGCTGCGCCTGCGCCACTACCGCGCTGAAGCTGGCGCCGGGTTCCAGCAGCGCCTCCTGCAAGCCGTCGCGCAGGCGGACGAAGGGAATATCGGCCAGCATCACCTCGGCGTCGCCGGCATCCAGCGGGGGCTGGTCGGGGCCGTTGCCGAAAATCACCCGCTCGACCGGGGCCGGATAGAAGAAGTTGGGGTTGGACTCGAACGCGCTGGACACCAGCACGTGGGACAGCCGGTCCTGCGGGCGGCCAAACAGCGACAGCGCATAACCGAGATAGAAACCCATGGTCTTGCGCCCGCCGGCGATGGAAGCGTGTACCGCTCCGTCCGGGTCGGCGGTCAACTCCCGGACTTTGGCGGTGATGGCATCGGCGATGGCCTCGTTGTCCGCCGGTTCGCGGATGTCGTTGAGCGGGCGACCGTCGGCGGCGCGCAGAATGTGGATCGTGTCGAGGGTGAAGCGAATATCCGGCAGACCGTACTCCTGACGCAGCCGGTGGAACCAGCCCGGTTCCTCACTGAGCAGCGTCAGCCGCGCCCGTTGTGCGCCCTCGGCGGTGGTCAGCAGGTGGATTTCGGTGGGAACAAAGCGGGGTTCGCCCGTCACCGCCAAGGCGTACAGGGTCTCGGTGACGATCTGCGGCGACAGACCGGCGACACACAGCAGGAT
>DEHY01000108.1:19755-28119 GCA_002352185.1 Competibacteraceae bacterium UBA2788 | reverse complement strand
CAGACCTCGTTCATGCACCCGCCATTCGGCTTCGCGCTGTTCTATTTGCGCAGCGTCGCCCCGCCCACGATTAAAACCAGCGACATTTACTGGGGCGCCGTGCCGTTTGTGGTGATTCAGGTGATCATGGTGGCGCTGATTATTGCATTTCCGGTGCTGGTGACGGTCGGGCTGGATCGCCCGGACGATGCGGCCAAACCGGCGCAGGTGCAAATGCTGGGGCAGCCGGACAATCACGGCGGGGCGGGAACGGATGCGCGACCGGACGATACCGCCGATTTGTTCAAGCAGATGGCGCCCAAGCCCCCACAGCAGTAGATCGGGGTCGGGCAGCAGCAGGATGGGCGGCGCCCGCCCTGCCTCCGCGCAAACCCCGCGCGCGTCACTTCTTGTCGCGCATCCGCGCCTGCATGAAGTTCGCCAGCGCGCCCTCCGGCAGTCCCATCCAGATGTCGGAAATCTGCTGGAAGGCGTGCAGCGAATCGTACAGCTTCTTGAAATCCGGGTTCCTGGCCGATTCCTCGGCGTACAGCTTCTGGGCCGTGTCGTAGGCCGCTTTCAGCACATCGTCGGGATAGCGCCGCAACTGAGCGCCGTTCTGCACCAGCCGCTGAATCGCCAGCGGATTTTTGGCGTCATAGGCGGCCATCATCCGCAGGTTGGCCTCGATGGCAGCGGCCTCGAACGCCGCCTGATAGGCTTTGGGCAGCTTTTCCCATTGCTCCTTGTTGACATAAAAACTGATCTGCGGGCCGGTTTCCCACCAGCCGGGGTAGTAGTAGAACTTGGCGACCTTGTAGAACCCCAGTTTTTCGTCGTCGTAAGGCCCGACCCACTCGGCGGCGTCAATGGCGCCGCGCTCCAGCGCCGGATAGATCTCCCCGCCCGGCAGGGCCTGCGGCACTGCGCCCAGCGCCGAGAACACCTCCGCGCCGAAGCCGGGAATCCGCATCTTCAACCCCTTGAGGTCTTCCAGAGCCTTGATTTCCTTGCGAAACCAGCCGCCCATCTGGGTGCCGGTGTTGCCGCCGGGAAAGTTGACGACGTTGTATTTGGCGAAAAATTCGCGGGTCAGCGGCAGGCCGTCGCCGTAGTAGTACCAGCCGTTCATCTGTCGGGCGTTGAGGCCGAACGGGATGGCGGTATCGATGGAAAACGCCTTGTTCTTGCCGTGAAAGTAGTAGCCGCAGGTATGGCAGCACTCCACCGTGTTCTGCTGCACCGCGTCCAGCACCCCGAACGGCGGCACGATCTCGCCGCCGGCGAAGACCCGAATCTCAAACTTGCCGTCGGTGATTTCAGCCACCCGTTTGGCCAGCACTTCGGCGCCGCCATAAATGGTGTCCAGGCTCTTGGGAAAGCTTGAGGCAATCCGCCATTTAACCGTCGGCAACGGCCCGGACTGGGGTTGCGGCGAAGGCGGCGACTGGGCAATCACCGGAATGGCGGTCGTTCCCGCCACGGCGGCCAGGCCTAACCCAGCCTGTTTGATGAACTCGCGACGCTGCATGGTTTCCTCCAAGGAGATATAGGGTTGTCGTTGGCGCGGCATTCCGCTTCCGGCCGGATACCGCTCCCGATTTAACTGTATCAGGACTTGGCGCGATTGCACCGGCTCCCTGCGTGCGGCGTCACTCTGATTCTCTGCATGGAAACCCAGCCCCGATGGGTGGGTTGGGCTGAACGAAGCGATGCGGCTGGGGCAAAATAAAACGGCCCGCTTGCGAGCGGGCCGTTTTCAGTCTATTGCAGATGTTTAGCTGTGGACGCGCCGCGCCCGCCGCCAGAACCCCATTCCGAACAGCGCGGTGCCGAGCAGCGCCAGCGAACCGGGTTCAGGAACAACGGTGAGCCGTTCGGTCGAGATGGTGAACGCAAACGGCAGGCTCGTAGCTGCATTTTCCGGCGTGGTGAACCCAATGCAGCCAGCCGCCGCGCCAGCCGCCGCGCATACATTAGCCGGCAATTGGCCAAGCGTCCCCGCAGCAGATGGAAAAATGTTCACGAAGTACGTAACTGGGGCATCGCCGCCCGCTCCGTCCGAATCGTAGCTGAACGACTGATTCAGAAGGCCCGTGGTCTGGACAAAAATGTCGTTGCATGGATTGCCGGGGGGACTCGTTGCGGCGCAGGGAGTCGCGTTCGGCGTCTCCTCAAACAGGATGTTGTAATTCAACGCTGGCAGGGCGAATGGAGATCCCACAGGAGCAGGCAACTGCGCTGTAAGATTCAGCGTAGCTTGTAATGTTGCGCTGGACAGCGAGGTGCCTGTGATTGGACGGTTGGTGTGGGTCAGCGTGGTACCCAGGACAGCAAACGCGGGCGGAGGACTGCCGCCGCCGATAAAGGTTTGCACAGCGCTGTTTGCAGGCGCATTAGTAATTCCGAGACTGCTTTGTCCACTTCCGGTACTGGTTCCCCAGCTCAACAATGATGGAGTGAGAGTCACACCGCCGGGCGCCGCAGCCGTCCAGATGCTGGTGAGCGTGTACGTCCAATCGGTGATTATTGCCGCCTGCGCAGCCCCTTGGGCAGTCAACACCAGGCCGAACGCTATCAGAGCTTTCTTGACAAATTTCATGACTATTCCCCTATATGGTCTGTAAATTCAGAGTGAATCCCTTTGTCCAATAAAAGAAGCAAATGATAGGCCAGCTTTCAAGATTTATAAAATTATTTAATAAAATCAGTTAATTATGAAAAATTCTCTCTTGAAAACATACCGTTTTCCTGATCCGCACTGTAAAATTTACTGACACCTCTGGAGCATGGATACCTTGGACAAATGACTGAAAAGCAGCTTTCGCCCAGTCACTATTTTAATAATGATATTAAAATCAATAGATTGAAAAGTCTTTCACGCCCTTGCCCTCGCCCAGTTTCCCATTGAGTAGGGTGTAAAATTTTCCGACAACCCCTGGCATTTCCCCAATCCAGCAGCACGGAGCAAGCCATCCCCTCAAACATCGCCCCATCCGCTGCATGCGGGCATGATGCATCTGAAAAATAATACTAAATTAAATCAATTTGTTATGCTGAAACCGCACAATTGCTTCGCAACTCCAAACCCTCGCCCAGCTCCCTGTTCGAGGGTGTAAAATTTTCCGACAACCCCTGGCGTTTTTCCCAGCCCAACATCCGTTGCTTTAGAAACCGTAAAAAACTCCGACACCCTTTGCGCAACATGCAAAACCTTCCGTGGAAAAAGCCGTTATGCCGATCAAGATCACCCTCACCAAAGGCAAGGTTCCGGTCAAAATCTACACCGACGANNGTGGGCGCGGTGATTCCCACCAAAGGCGCGATTATTCCGGCGGCGGTTGGGGTGGATATTGGGTGCGGGATGAACGCCGTCCGCCTCAGCCTGACTGCCGGCCAGTTGCCGGATCATCTGCGGCCCTTGCGCACCGCCATCGAGGCGGCAGTGCCGGTGGGTTTCGCTATGCATTCCAACGGACCGGGCGTACCCAACTCAACCGTTCGCGCTCTGTCCGGGGGGCTGGACCGCATCGTCCAAAAGCACCCCGCCATTCTCAGGATGCAGAAAAACGTCGAGCGAACCTGGGCGCAACAACTGGGCACGCTGGGCGGGGGCAATCACTTCATCGAACTCTGCCTGGACGAGAATCAGGACGTGTGGGTGATGCTGCACTCCGGCAGTCGCGGCATCGGCAACATCATCGGGCGCTATTTCATCGAACTGGCGCGCAAGGATATGGGCCGGCATCTGGCCAATCTGCCCGACCGCGATTTGGCTTATTTGCAGGAAGGCGCGGAACATTTCGACGACTACGTGACGGCGGTGCAATGGGCGCAGGATTACGCCATGACCAATCGCCGCGAGATGATGCGGCTGATTCTGGATGCGCTGGCGCGACAGTTGCCGCCGTTTACGCTGACCCACGAGGCGGTTAACTGTCTCGCCGGGGAAACGATGGTAATGACGCGGAGTGGCAACCGCGCAATTTTCGAGCTTTGTGGCGGCGAACACGAACTGTTGACTTCTGGCGGGAAATGGATCAAAGCACCCGTCAAGAGTTTTAATAAACAGCCTCTTTTTGCTATCACGCTCAGTCGGTCAGGCGTTCTCAAAACGATTTATGCCACTGCGGGGCATGGCTGGATTACTCGTAATCAAATCGGAACACAGACGCACAAGACAACGATTGAATTGTGCGCGAAGGATCGCCTGCAAAGCAGCTTCCCTCTGCGTGCGGATGCCATGATTGTGGATAGAGATTCAGTAGCAAGAGGCTTTGTTTACGGCGACGGTTCTATTCAAGGGCGGTGGGCTGTAGCTAATTTCTGTGGCAGGAAGGACGAAGCCATGCTTCCCTTCTTTGCTGATAAGGAATCGCCTCGTCACTATGCGCATACCAAACGTATTCTTCATCTACCTACGGAATGGAAAACTGAACTCCCATCGCTAGACTCGACGCCCAACACCCTTTATAGCTGGCTTGCCGGTTACTTTGCGGCAGATGGCGATGTTGATCGAACAGGGCGTCCAACGCTGGCCTCCGCCAAGAGGTCGAATTTGGAATACGTCCGCCAACTCTGCACCATCATCGGCATCGGAACATTTGGCATTCGCACTCGGATGCGGAAGGGTTTTGGTGAAGTGGAAACACCCCTCTATCTACTCGGACTGATGAGAGGCGATCTCTGTCCAGGATTTTTTCTCATTGAGAATCATTGTCTGCGTTTCATCGACGGGCGTGATGCTGCCGAGCGTCGCGGTTGGAATGTGGTTCGGGTTGAACCGACTGATCGGGTGGATGAAGTATTCTGCGCAGTTGTTGAGGGAACCCATTCCTTCACCCTCGAAGACAACATTCTTACTTCGAATTGTCACCATAATTACGTCGCGGTGGAGCGGCATTTCGGAGAGGATTTATTCATCACCCGCAAAGGCGCGATCCGCGCTGGCGTAGGCGACTTGGGCATTATCCCCGGCAGCATGGGCGCCAAATCCTACATCGTGCGCGGCAAGGGCGAACCGGATTCGTTCTGCTCCTGCTCCCATGGCGCGGGGCGACGGATGAGCCGAGGTCAGGCCAAGAAGAAGTTTGATCAACAGGATTTGATCGCCCAGACCGCCGGAGTGGAATGCCGCAAGGATGACGGCGTGCTGGACGAAATTCCAGGCGCCTACAAACCCATTGACGAGGTGATGGCCAATCAGGCCGATCTGGTGGAGGTGGCGCATACTCTCAAGCAGGTGGTATGCGTCAAGGGCTGAAGAAAAAGCCCTTGTTCCATCCCTTATACAGCGCTCCTATGTTGGGTTGTGGAAACGCTGCCGGGCTGGGCTAAATCCCCCCGCTCGCTTCGCTCACGCCCCCCTTTGGCAAAGGGGAATCGGGGGATTTCGCAGCCAGACACCGCCACAACTCACTTAGGATTGCTATAGTTAGGGTGACGAGACATGTAACCTTGGGAGATTGTCATGATTCCAGCGCCCCTCTATGAATTGCTTCCGTATGGGTACGCACTCACAGGAATGTTGGCGGTCGCAGGTCTCGAAACCATCTTTGGGAAAGTTTGCGGCGCGCTGCTTATCATCGCGGGCGTCGTTATCTATCTGGCCAGAATGCGTTACCGTCACCGTAAAATCCGTCCAGAGGATGTGGCGAGCGCAAAAGCCCATAACGACTCCCGCCGTCAGACCGAAACCAGCCGCAGAAATGTCGCCGATCCCAATAGCCAGGCCAGGGTGAACCCGGAGCAGGATTTTGAGAAGGGAGCGGCCAGTGAGGAAAGCGGTAATTATCAGGAAGCGTTCAAGTGGTACCTCAAGGCCGCCAACCAGGGTTATGCTCCGGCTCAGGTCAATTTGGGCGCGCTGTATGCCGAAGGCCACGGGGTGCCGCAGGATTTTCAGGAGGCGCTGGCGTGGTACCATAAGGCCGCCGGCCAAGGCTATGCGCTGGCCCAGTTCAATCTGGGGGTAATGTGCATTGCGGGCCAGGGGGGCATATCGAAAGACCACATGATGGCTTATGTCTGGTTCTCCCGGGCCGCGATGCAGGGAGATGAGGACGCCAGACAGGCGCAGAAAAAGATCGCGGCAAAATTGACCGCCGATCAAAAGGCGCGCGCCCAGCTACTGTTGGTGTAGCCCACACGGTGGTGGAGGCCGCTGAATGGGGCGGCGTCAAGTCGGCGCGCCCTTTTTCGCTCACCAGCGCAACAGCACCCAAGCCGGAATCAGCATCCCACCCTGCAAATCGTGATAGCGCGTCTCCAGATTACCGTCGCCGTCGGTGTCCACCAGATAATAGGATGCGCCCTTGGCCGGATTGACCTTGATCATGTACAGCACGCCTCCGGCCCGGTATTCCTCAATAACGCCCTGATCGCCACGACGGCGGATGGTCACTTCCGGCGCCGGAACGTTCTGTTCCCGCGCTGCGTCCGGGGAGCCATCAGGGATTGGTTCCAGACCGGCGGGTTTCGCAGCATCCTGCGCCCAAACCAAACCCGACGCCAACAGCAACGGAATGACAAATCGCGTGCGCATGATTAATCCTTGTGGGTGAGCATGATGAGATACGCCGGTTTTACTCGTTTGAATCAGGGAGCGACGCCCGCGAATCATTCCCCAGCCCCGGCGGTTTGTCTATCGGATCGAGCGATCCCGCGCTCAGAATCTGGCTGCGAATCGCCAGCAGAATACGCTGGCGCAATTCAGGCCAAATAAACTGTTCGGCTAATTCGGCGATGACCGACAATCGTATCCAGCGCTGCTCGCGCAGCGCGGGCGGCTCCGTATTCGCTGCGCCGGGCAGCAACTGATCGGTCAAACCATTTAAAAATTCGTGCATTTCAGTCGCCAGCGCCCGCAGCGTTTCGGTGCGTTCGCGGCCCTCCAGCCGGGTGGCGAACCGGTACAGCAATCCCAATTGTCGCAACCGGCCCACGAACAACGCCTGCCCAAGGTCGCTGCCGGCTCTCCCGGCGCCATCCCGCTGCGACTCCGCCTGCGCCTGCTGCGACAGCTCCTGGCCCAGGATCCGGCCCAGGCGGTGGGCATTGTCCATAAACTCGGCCAGGATTGCGCCGCCCGGGGCAGCCGCCTCGGTCACGGCGGTTTCACTCCCTTCAAGCAATCGCTCCGCCAGTACGATCAATTCTTCGACCTCGACCAGCAGGCTGGCGACCCCGAACCGCGCCAGCGGCCCCCGGCGGTCGATAAACTGCCGCATCAAGCTGTTCACCTTGCCCATCACCTGACTGGCGAACAGAATCTGGGCCTGCTGAACCCGCCGCGCCTCGATGTCGGCTCCCAGTTCTTCCAGCGCCAGCCGCAGCAGATCCAGCCGGGAAAAATCGGCGGAGATCCGCAACAGTTGTGGGTTATCTTCGCTGAACAGCAGTTGATTCAAGGTACCGGCGTAATCCAGAAAAGCGCCGGTGAGTTGCTGGAGCAGACCGGCGCGGGTCATGTCCGCCGCATGTTCGTTGCCCAGACGGCGCCCGGCGTCCCACAGCCGCCTGAACAGGCACACTCGCTCCAGCCAGTCGCCACGCGCATCGTGAAGCACGCGCCCCGGCAGCGGCGCATCGCGGAGAATCGTTTCCGCCAGCGTGGTCAGCGCTGCGCCCCCCCACGCCTGTTGTAAGCGTCGCCATTCGTCCCGTTCCAGACCCGCTTCAGCGGTGGGCCAAGCGGGTTTTGGCGACCAGTCCGCCGGTATGACGACCGTGCTTTCGACTGCGTCAATCCGCGCCTGGCGCAGCGCCGCCGCGAAATCAAGGGCGCTGCCGAATCTGGCTTTGCGGTCTTTGGCCAGCGCCCGGCGTAATACTGCGTCGAATGCGACCGGCAATGCCCGATTGACGGTCGAGGGCGGCGGCGGCTCCTCGCACAGCACCCGGTGCATCAACGCCGCCAGCGTGTCGGCGGCAAACGGCTTGCGCTGGGTGAGCAGGTAATACAGCACTACGCCCGCCGCAAACAGGTCGGCGCGACCATCCACCGGTTCGCCCCGCAGTTGCTCCGGCGCCATATACAGCGGCGATCCCAGCAAATCGCCGGTCTGCGTCAGTTCCGAGCCGCCGACATGGGCAATGCCAAAATCGGTCAGGATGATGGTGTAGTCCGGGCGCACCAGGATATTGGCCGGCTTGATGTCCCGGTGAATCACGCCCTGATTGTGGGCGTAGGCTAAAGCGTTCAACACTTGCAGCATCAGCGCCAGACTCATCGCCAGCGGCAATTTCGGCTGTTTTTCCAGCAGCTTGCCGAGTTCCTGTCCCGTGACGAATTCCATCGCCAGATACAGAACGCCTTCCTGCTCGCCGTAATCGCGCACCCGGACGATGCGGGGATGGCGCAGGCGCATCCCGATATCGGCTTCC
>DEHY01000108.1:6085-19694 GCA_002352185.1 Competibacteraceae bacterium UBA2788 | reverse complement strand
GTGGTAAATCCGCTGATGTCGAACACTTCACGGATTGAGTCGCGCAGCGCCGCCAGCGCCAGCCGACCGCCGCTGGTCCGGTTGCGCTTGGCCGCCACCAGTAATGCGCGCAGGCCCGCGCTGCTGATGTAATCCAGCGCGGCGCAATCCACCACCACCGATCCGCTCTGCTCCAGCGCCGCCAGCAGCCGGGCTTCGAATTCACGGCAGCTCAGGCTGTCCAGTCGGCCTGCCGGTCCCAGAACGATGACATTGCCTTGCTGTTGTTCATGTATTTCCATCATTGTCTCCTGATCGGGAAAGACATCCTCAACAGTATTGTAGGGCTATTATTTCAATGCGATAGCCAAAACACGATACTTATACCAAAATCCAGAGATCGCATTCTCCACTCCTCTTTGAAGGTGCCCCCCTCATGCGCGCCATTACCCGCGATCTGCTAACCCGTGAAGCTGTCGACTGGCATCAACAGGGCTTGATTGACCATTCCCTGCTTGATGATCTGCTGGCGCGCTATGAAAGTCGTGGCCGGTTTCTGGCTGCGCTGCTGAAATGGCTGGGGCTGTTCGCCATTTTCCAACTGGGGCTGTCGGTACTCGCCTTCATTGCCCTGGCTTCTGAATCGGCCCTGGTTGCGGCAATCCTGCTGAGCGGAATCAGCGTGGGGCTATGGATATTCGGAGTGCGGCTGGCGACTCATCCGCGCCAGCTTCATCCCTTTACCGGATCGGTACTAGTCACAGCCAGTCTGGCGGCGGCGTTTGGCGTATTCATCCTGCTGAATATGGCGCTCGGTGGTGGGATAGAAGGCCAAACCATTCCTATGATCCTGCTGTTGACCGGCGTGCTTGCAACTCTCACCGCTTATCGTTATCACTTGCGCTGGCCGCTATTGCTGGCATTGCTTTTGTTTTTTCACGGTCTGGGCGCGTGGCACGCTTATGGCGGTCATGGCGCTTATTTCGCAGATATTCAGGAACCGCGCATCATGGCCGTCGTGGCGCTGGCGGCAATAGCGCTGGGCGTCTGGCATGAAAGGCATCTGGAAAATAGATCCTTGCGGCGCTGCTCCGGCTTTGGGGCGCTGATTCTTATTTTCGGGCTGCTGTATCTGAATCTGTCGCTGTGGTTTCTGACGCTGCCGGGTGGATCCTTGGATTGGGTGCTGGTCTTCACTGCGGCGGGTCTTGGGCAAATGGTCGCTGGCGCCCGCTTGCATGACGCCCGCTTTACCGGCTTTGGCATTGTATTTTTCTCGATCAATCTTTACACCCGCTATTTTGAACACTTCTGGGATCAACTCTCACTAGCAGCGTTTTTCCTGATTGGCGGCGCGCTGGCCATGGCTTTCGGTTATGCCTGCGAACACTGGAGCCTGTTTCGCGCATCGGAGAAACCGCGATGAATCCACTGACCGGAAACCGTCGTGTTTGCCGCGAGTTGGACGAGCTGTTACGCGCAGGGGTGCTGGATGAAGCAACGTATCTGAAATTGCGCCAGCGTTATCCGACGGCGGGTTGGGACTGGCGCTCATTGGGCCGCTGGTTTCTGATTTTTGGCGCAATCAGCGTCATGGCGGGATTGGTGATTCTAAGCCGGACGCTGTTCGAGTTTACTCTGAACAAACTGGCGGTTTTAATCGGTATGGCAATGCTTGCCAGCTTTGGCGGCGCGCAGTGGTTAAAACACAGCCGTCCGGGCTTAATATGGACCGAGCGTAGTCTTGAGCTTCTGGGCGGGCTGCTGCTGATCGGTCTGACTTTTACCCTGGGGGTGATCTATTCTACCGGTTCCGGCAATTGGCCTGCGTTATTATTGATTGACCTGGTGCTATTGATCATCCTGAGTTATGCGTTGCATAACGTATTGCTGCTGGTGTCCAGCGCTGTGGTGTTTTTCATCTGGTTTGGCGGTGTTACCGGTTATGCCTCCGGCTGGGGGGCGTACTGGTTCGGGATGAATTATCCGCTGCGGTTTCTGATAGCAGCGATAGTGATGATTGCCATTGCGGTTATTCATCAACAGAGCGAGAAGGGATGGCTGGCGCCGTTTCGCGGCTTCTTTAAGGTCTGGTTATCCAGTGGGCTGTTCTTCGCGGAAATGGCGCTGTGGCTATTGTCGCTGTTCGGCAATTTTAATCAGGCCAGCGACGGGTGGCATCGCGCTGGAGCGGCTGAACTGGTGTTGTTCAATGGATTGTGGGCGGGATTAAACGCAGCCTTGATCAATCTGGGAGCGCGGCGGGCGATGCGGATGTTGACCGGCTATGGCGCGACTTTCCTGATCATTCAGATTTACACGCTGTTCTTCGCCCATCTGGCCGAGGATTTCGGGCTGTTGCTGAGCCTGCTGATCGCGGGCGGCGGCGCATTGGGATTGACGTTTTATCTGGAACAGCGTCGGCGCGAAAATTAGGTTTCTAAACGTGTTCGTGCAGACCGCACTCGCGCTTGAGTCCGAAAAACCGGGTGTCTTCCTCGCTCATGCCGTCCGCCAGCCGCCGGGTGGTATGCACGTCGCCGATGGAGACGTAGCCCTGTTCCCACAGCGGGTGATAGGGCAGGTTATGCTGAGTCAGATAGCGGAAGACATCGCGGTCGGTCCAGTCAATCAGCGGATGCGCCTTGCAGCGACCGTTGCGCCACAACAGCACATCGAGATTCTGGCGGCTTTTGGCCTGTTGCCGCCGTAGCCCGGAAATCCAGGCCGCAGCGTTCAACTCCTTGAGCGCCCGCTGCATCGGCTCGACCTTGTTGAGCCAGTTGTAGCGCTCGATGCCTTCCAGCCCCTGTTCCCAGAGCTTGCCATAACGGGCTTCCTGCCAGGCCGCGCTATGCTCGGCGCGGTAGATATGCAGATTCAGGGTCAGCCGCTCGCACAGTTCGTCAACGAACTGATAGGTTTCCGGGAACAGATAGCCGGTATCCACCAGCACCACCGGAATATGGGGTTGCTGGACTGTGACCAGATGCAGGCAGACGGCGGATTGAGCGCCGAAGCTGGACGTCAGCACGACATGGCCGGGGAAATTCTCCAGCACCCATGCGACCCGCTGTTCAGCGCTCAACAGGGCCATCTCGCGGTTCATTTCCGCCATGTCGAACCCTGGCTGCGCGGCATCGCCCTGAAAATGAATGTCCGGTTGCTTTTGCGCTTGAGTCATGGCCCATTTTACCTTGTTGCCGCTTTGAATGATTGGATGGAGTTGCAGCGTCATCCTGGGTGCGCTTTACCATTGATAAATTAACAATAAATCGATCAATCTAAAAGGAATGAGTATCTATATGTTTATTTCCTTTTATTATGAATTGGCGCATTGCAAACTAGGCGCGACTTGCGCCGATCACTACAATCGCCCATCTTTCCGCTTTCCATTCTTCCTGCATCGTCCTCGAAATGCTCACATCATCGGCTGTTATCCCGCCTCCCGCCTCCCTCGTGCCCTTAGCCGTCCACCTTCGCGCCGCACGGTTGGTTTACGCCGGATTGACGCTGTTTGACCGGCTGGATCTGGAACTGATCGGCGGCAGCTTCACCTGCCTGCTGGGTCCCAGCGGCATCGGCAAAAGCAGCCTGCTGCGGTTGCTGGCGGGATTGACTCCGCCCGGCATCAGCGGCGAGTTGCACGGCGGCGATGGCCTGCCGTTGACCGGACGGGTGGCCTGCATGGCGCAGCAGGATTTGCTGCTGCCCTGGCTGAACGTGCTGGACAACGTGACCCTGGGCAGCCGCTTGCGCGGCGAACGGACGGATCGGCAACGGGCGCTGGAACTGCTGGTGCGGGTTGGACTGGCGGATTGCGCGCTGGCGCGACCGGATACGCTGTCGGGCGGGATGCGCCAGCGGGCGGCGCTGGCCCGGACCCTGATGGAAGACCGCCCGGTTGTGTTGATGGACGAACCCTTTTCCGGGCTGGACGCGCTGACCCGGCTGCGCTTGCAGGCGCTGGCGGTCGAACTGCTGGCGGGGCGAACGGTGCTGCTGATTACTCACGACCCGCTGGAGGCGTTGCGGCTGGGCGAGCACATTCTGGTGATGAATGGGCGTCCGGCGACCTTGCAAGCCCTGCCCGACTTACCCGGCGCGCCACCCCGCGATCCCGGCGATCCTGCGGTGCAAGCGGCATATCGCGCCATCCTGCGGCGGCTGGAAGTGGTGGCGTGAACGGGCTGATGCGCGGCCTGCTGACCCTGGCCGGTTTGCTGCTGGTCTGGCAAGCCGCAATTTTGTTCGGCGATCTGCCGCCGTACCTGCTGCCTTCCCCTCTGGCGGTGGCCCTCAGCCTGTGGCGCAATGCCGGCGCGCTGCTCGGCCATACCGTCGTCACCGCGCTGGAAATCGCGCTGGGTATGCTGCTCGGTACGCTGCTGGGAGGCGTTACCGCGCTGGTGCTGGGCTATTCACGCCGGGCGCGGCGCTGGCTGCTGCCCATGCTGATTGCCTCTCAGGCCATCCCGGTGTTTGCCATTGCGCCGCTACTGGTGTTGTGGCTGGGCTACGGCCTGGGTTCCAAGATCGCAATGGCGATGCTGATCATTTATTTCCCGGTGACGGCGAATTTCTACGACGGTCTGCGCCATACCCCGCAGGGCTGGCTGGATTTGGCGCGGGTCATGGCCCCTGCCGACCGGCGCTGGGCGGTGTTGCGCCATATCGCCATTCCCGCTGCATTGCCGGCGCTGGCTTCCGGCCTGCGCGTCGCTGCCGCAGTGGCGCCGATTGGCGCGGTGCTGGGCGAATGGGTCGGCGCCAGCGCCGGCCTGGGTTATCTGATGCTGCACGCCAATAGCCGGATGCAGATTGATTTGATGTTCGCAGCGCTGGGGGTGCTGGCCGCGCTGGCGGTCGGCCTGTACTTCGCCGTGGACGCCGGGTTAAAAAAGCTGTTGCCCTGGCATTCCGCCCACCCCGAAACGACCGCAGCCGACTGAACGGCGATGAAGACTCTGCCGAAACCCTGAAAGGCGATCCCGTACAATAGACCGCAACAAAAAACCAGCGCCACCGATTCCGCCGTCATGCCACTTACCCTTCCCAGCATCTTCCTCGTCGGCCCGATGGGCGCCGGTAAAACCACCATCGGCCGCCGCCTGGCGCAGACACTGCGGCGGGAGTTTCTCGACAGCGATCATGAAATCGAACAACGCGCCGGGGCCAGCATCCCGCTCATTTTTGAACTGGAGGGCGAAGCGGGATTTCGCAGCCGGGAAAAAGCCGTGATCGCCGAACTCACCCAGCGCCCGGGCATCATCCTGGCCACCGGCGGCGGCGCAATCCTCAATCCCGATAACCGCCGCTGTCTGGGCGGGCGCGGTTTCGTGGTTTACCTGGTCGCCTCGGTGGATGAACAACTGCGCCGCACCTGCCTCGATACGAACCGCCCCCTGTTGCAAACCGCTGATCCTAAAGCGCGGCTGGCGCAACTGTTCGAGCGCCGCGATCCGCTGTATCGTGAAATCGCCGATAGCGTCGTGCTGACTGAAGGCCGACCGATCCGACAGGTGCTGCGGGATATTCTGCACCAGTTGGAATCCCCTCAACCCTGATCCCATCGCCCGACTGCCACCGCGCCATGAANNCAGCCCGAACTGCTGCGCCCCCACATTCCGGGCCGACAGGTATTGGTCGTTAGCAACACTACCGTCGCTCCGCTGTATCTTGACCGCGCCCGCGCCGCGCTGGCCGGCTTGCGCCACGAGGCGGTGATCCTGCCCGACGGCGAGCGCTATAAAACCCTGGATACGCTCAACGAGGTATTCACCGCGCTGCTGCACCACCGGCTGGATCGCAATTGCACTCTGATCGCCCTCGGCGGTGGGGTGATCGGCGATATGGCCGGCTTCGCGGCGGCCTGTTATCAGCGCGGCGTCCACTTTATCCAGATTCCGACCACGCTGCTGGCGCAGGTGGATTCCTCGGTGGGCGGCAAAACCGCAGTCAATCATCCGCTTGGCAAGAATATGATCGGCGCCTTTTATCAGCCGCGCTGCGTCCTGGCCGATACCGACACCCTGACGACGCTGCCGGATCGCGAGTTGAACGCCGGCCTGGCCGAAGTCATCAAGTACGGCTTGATCCGCGATCTCCCGTTCCTGGAATGGCTGGAGGGAAATCTGGACGCATTGCTGGCGCGGGAACCCGCCGCATTGACCGAGGCAATTGAGCGCTCCTGTCGCAACAAGGCCGAAATCGTGGTCGCCGACGAGCGGGAAACCGGCGAACGCGCCCTGCTGAATCTCGGCCACACCTTCGGCCATGCGATTGAGACCGGGATGGGTTACGGCGAATGGCTGCACGGCGAGGCGATAGCGGCGGGGATGGTGCTGGCAGCCGAACTGTCGGCGCGGCTGGGCTGGTTGCGTGGAGAGCAGGTAAAGCGGGTTCGGGCGCTACTGACTCGCGCCCGCCTGCCGTTGGAACCGCCACCCGCATTGGCTCCCGATGATTTCCTGCGGCTGATGGCGGTGGACAAGAAGGTTCAGGATGGCCGGTTGCGCTTGATCCTGCTCCGCGATCTGGGATGCGGCGTGATCGCGGATGACGTGGAGATCGACTCGATACGGGAGACGATTAAGGCAACAACTCGTCGCTCTTGACCGGGTGATCAATGCCCGCCTGCTCCAGATCGGCATAGGTCGTCGGGTGCTGCTCCGGGTGGATGTCCAATCCTAGCTGCAAGCCGATCTGCGATAACGAGAAAAGGCCGCGCACCGCCGGCTTGCCGGTGCCCGGATCGGCGTCGACCACCAGGGCATGCTGGCGGTGCGCCTGACGCAGAGTCGCGATGATATCGCCCACATGCGCGTTCAGCACCTCCGCCATCAACAGCACCTCCAGCTTGGGCTTGAGGGTCATGATGTCGGCGACCAGCAGATCTTCCCAGGCGCCGCCGGCTTTGGCCAGGATGCGGGCCGGTCTCTCACCTTCAATATCGCGGCTGGTGATCAAGCCAACGATATGGCCGTCGGCATCGCGCACCAGCAGCAGCCGCACCCCGCGCTTGATCATGGTTTCCTGCGCCTTGTTCAGCGGCGTGGTCAATTCAGCCGTATACGCAGTCACCTGGCTGAGATCCGTCATCACCGTCAGCGCGGGATCATCGGTAGTAACCTGATCGGGCAGGCTTTGGCGCGGACGAAAATAGCCGGCGCCACTGTCCAGCCGGTGAAATGGAAGGGGTTGATAATCCTGGCTCATGCGAGTGGCCTCCAAAAGAAGGATAGGGTTGGGAAAATCCGGTTGACCGCTTGCGTTACCGGAATCCATCGGGGCAACGGTTCAGGGTCGGCGCGGCGGGCGGGCGATGATGCCATCGGTCCATTCCAGAATCGCCCGCACCCGCAAGGTCAGCAGGGTCCAGGCCTCGGCGCGGTTAACCCAGCAGTATTCGCTGTGTTCCGGTCGCCCCAGTTCGGGATTGGTCGGCAGGCTGACGGTGGTACTCGGCGATTCGGCAATGTAGTAGCGGGCCACCTTGCGGCCCTGATTATAGGGATGCGTTTCCCGGTAGACATCGCCCCAGCGGAATCGCAGTCCGGTCAATGTCGTCTCCTCTTCGACCTCGCGCACGGCGGCTTCCAGCGGAGACTCGTTCGCTTCGACCACGCCCTTGGGGAAATCCCAGTAATTGTAGGCCCGCAGCAGCAGATAGTCGTAATGGTCGAGTTTCCAATGGATCACCACAACGCCGGCAGACAGAATCCGGCTGCTGGTCGCCCTTGGGTTCGCCATGCGCATGATTCAGCGGCCCTTAGCGTCCGGTTCCTGCATGATAGGGCGCACTCAGCTCATGCACCGCCTCGACCAGCGCCCGGACCGATTCCGGATCGACCCCCGGCTGGACGCCGTGGCCGAGATTGAAGACATGGCCGGGACCGGAACCAAAATCGGCCAGCACTTGCGCCGCCTGCTGGCGGATGCTATCGGGGCCGGCATACAGCGCGGCGGGATCAAGATTGCCTTGCAGCGCGATCTGCGCGCCTACTCGCCGCCGCGCATCGCCCAAATCTACCGTCCAGTCCACCCCGACCGCGTCGCAGCCGGTGGCGGCGATGTCTTCCAGCCAGGCCCCGCCACCCTTGGTGAACAGGATCACCGGCACCCGTCGGTCTTCGGCTTCGCGGGTCAACCCGGCGACGATCCGGGCCATGTAGTGCAACGAAAACTCCCGGTAGGCGCGTGGGGCAAGGATGCCGCCCCAGGTGTCGAACACCATCAGCGCCTGCGCACCGGCGGCCACCTGAGCGTTTAGATAGGCGATCACTGCCTGGGCGGTGATGTCCAGCAACCGGTGCAGCAGCGTCGGCTGGTCGTACAACAAGCCCTTGATCCGGGCAAAATCCTTAGTAGAGCCGCCCTCGATCATATAGGTCGCCAGCGTCCACGGGCTGCCGGCGAAGCCAATCAGCGGCACCCGCCCGGCCAGCTCCCGGCGAATCAGCCGCACTGCGTCGGTGACGTAGCGCAATTCGATTTCCGGATCCGGCGGGGCCAGCCGGGCGATATCCGCCGCCGAGCGCAGCGGGCGGGCGAATTGCGGTCCCTCGCCTTCGCTGAACGACAGGCCCAGCCCCATGGCGTCAGGAATGGTCAGAATGTCGGAAAACAGGATCGCCGCATCCAGTGGAAACCGTTCCAGCGGCTGCAAGGTGACTTCACAGGCCAGTTCCGGGGTCTGGCACAGCGCCATAAAATGGCCGGCGCGGGCGCGGGTGGCGCGGTATTCCGGCAAATAGCGACCCGCCTGGCGCATCAGCCAAATCGGGGTGCAGTCCACCGGTTGCCGCAGCAGGGCGCGCAACAGGCGGTCGTTGTGGAGCGTGGTGGTCATGAGTTCCTGATAGTGCGATCCCGGTTCGCAACGGGACGGGCTGTCTAAATAGTCTGGTTAATACCGCCAGATGTTCCCGGCTGGGCGTTTACTGTCACCGTCAAGTGTGCCAAGGTTCCAAGGTGGCGTCTATGTGTTGCCGCAGTTTGAAAGCTGTAACCAACTTTAGACGCATGGAAAGTTTAGAAGAAATCAAAGCTGGATTGGAGCATTCCCTCGCCACAGCGGGCAGCCTGGTGGAAAAAAATCGGCATTACCTCTGTAACAATGCCTTGGCTATCCTGAACAGCCTGGTATCGTGAAAAATAAAGAGGTTCTTGGTCGGTTCTTGTGGAGTGGGTCTCCCAAGCACTCTGGATGGATTCGTACTGTTCGCCGCAACTCCTGGGATGTCGTTCCATGCCGCCACTCGCGCTTCTTCCCGTCGGCCTGATCCTCTGCTCGCTGGCGCTGGCCCAGACCGCCACGCCGGTCGAGGTCGGCGTCCAACCCTTGCGCGAGGTCGCGTTGCCTGACCGGGGCACGGCGCCGGCCAGCGTGATCGCCCCCAACGACAGCCGGATCGCCGCTGAGGTAACGGCCAGGGTGGCGCGGGTCCACGCCGAGGTCGGCGGCACGGTCAAGACCGGGCAGTTGTTGCTGGAACTCGACGCAGCCGATTACCGATTGGCGCTGGCCCAGGCCGATGCCCAGGTGACGGCGGCGCGGGCGCGGGTGGCGCTGGCCGAACAACGGCTACAGCAAGCCTTGACGCTGATAAAAAAGCGGTTCGTCTCTGACGACGCCGTGCTGGAACTGAAAACCGGAGTCCAGGCCGCCGAAGCCGACCTCGACGTGGCCCAGGCGCAACAGGCGGTGGCGGCCCGCAACGTCGAAAAATGCCGCATCGTGGCGCCGTTCATCGGCGTAGTGCTGGAACGGCAGGCCCAGGTCGGGGCGACAGCCGCGCCCGGCACGATACTGCTGCGACTGGTGGATCTGGCTGCGCCTGAGATCGAAGCGCAGGTGCAGGCGACCCAGGCTGACGAACTGCCGCACGCGACCGAAATCGTGTTTGAGAACCAAGGCAAGCCTTACCCGGCGCGACTGCTGCGATTGTCGCCGGTGGTGGATGCTGCGGCGCGCACCCGGGTCGCACGGCTGGCCTTCACTGGACGTGCCGCTCCCCCCGCCGGCAGTAGCGGCACACTGCGCTGGCTGACGCCGGACGGGTTGCTGCCGCCTGATCTGCTGGTCAAGCGCGACCAGAAATTAGGCGCGTTTGTGGTCGAAAGCGGTCGCGCCCGCTTCGTACCAGCGCCCACCGCTCAGGAAGGGCGACCGTTCGCCGTGGCGCTGCCGCCCGAAACCTCAATGGTGGTGCGCGGACAGCAAGGGCTGAACAACGGCCAGCCGGTCACTGTCGCTAACGGAGCGCGCTGAGGTGCGCTTCGTCCGGGCGCTGATTACTAATCACCCGCTGGCAAATATCGCCTTTGTGGTGGTGATCCTGATGGGGATGCTCTCCTACTCGCGCCTGCCCCGCGAGCAGGACCCCGAGATCAACTTCAATTGGGTGAATATCAGCACCGCCCTGCCCGGCGCCTCCGCCGAGGATGTGGAAAAGCGCGTCACCAACCCGCTGGAAGATTCGATCCGCAACGTCCAGGACGTGAAGTTCGTGGTCAGTTCCACCCGCGAGGGCGTCTCCAACATCCTGGTGCGATTCCGTGACATTCCGGTGCGGGTGTTCGACAAGCGAGTCAACGACCTGCGCCGCGAAATCCAGAACAAGGCTAACGCCGAACTGCCGGTGGAAGCGCTGGATCCGGAAATCCTCGAAATCACCACCTCCAACGGTTTTCCCACCGCCATGGTGATGCTGACCGGCCAGGCCGACGATGAACCCCTGCGCTCCACCGCCCGCACCGTAAAGGAAGACCTGGAACAGATTCCCGGCGTCGATCAGGTGCTGGCGCTCGGCTTTCAGGAACCTGAATTGCTGGTGGAATTCAGCCCACCCGCTCTGGCGGCGCACGGGCTGACAGCGGCGGATCTGGCCGAGGCGCTGCGGCTATGGTTTCGCGATGTGTTCGCCGGCAAGGTCAAGACCATGGACGGCGAATGGCTGGTGCGGGTAAACGGCGCCACTCCCAACCCGGAATTGCTGGCTGATTTCACCCTGCAACCGCCGGGCGCGGCTGACGCCCGGGTACCGCTGGACGCTGTGGCCCAGGTGCGGCGCGGGCGCGACGATCCGCGCCAACTCGCCAGCATGGCCGGTCAGCCGGGGGTGATGCTATCGGTCAGCAAAATTGGCTATACCAACACGCTGGATCTGGTTGGACGAATTCGCGACTACATCGACCGCAAGAATGCGGTGCTGACGGGCAGCGGCCTGAGACTGGTCCTGGCCGACGATCAGACCGTGGCAACCCGCGAAGCGCTCGGCATCATGCAAAGCAACGCCATCCTCGGCCTGCTGCTGGTGTTAGGCATGTGCTGGGTGTTTCTTGGGTCACGCATTTCCACCCTGGTGGCGCTGGGCGTGGTGTTCGCTATTACCGGTGCCTTCGTGCTGCTGGATGCGGTCGGCTTCACCCTCAACGTCTCGGTGCTGCTGGGCATCGTTATCGTGCTGGGCATGCTGGTGGACGATGCGGTGGTGCTGGTGGAATCCATGTATTTCCGAATGGAGCGCGGCATGGNNACCACCATCGCCGCTTTCCTGCCGTTGATGCTGCTGCCGGGCATCGTCGGCAAGTTTATGTTTGTCATCCCGTTCGTAGTCACAGTAGGACTGACGGTCAGCATGATCGAGGCGTTCTGGATGCTGCCCGCACATGTGGTGGCCCTGGGGAAACACGCCATCAGCCGCTCGCGCACCCAGGCGCTGCGCCAAAAGTGGACACACTTGCTGCGGGTGAAATACACCCGGCTGCTGATTCATGTAATGCGCTATGCGGGAATCTATTTGAGCCTGACGTTCGTGCTGTTTATCGGTGCAGCGGCGGCAGTGAGCGGCGGACTGGTCAAATTCCAGTTCTTCGCCTTCGACCCGATCCGACTGTACTACGTCAATGTGGATATGCCGCCGAATGCGCCCATCGAGGAAACCCTGCGGCAGACCTTGAAAGTGGAAGAGCGGGTGCGCGCCGGGTTGCGCAGCGGTGAGGCCCGCTCGGTGACATCGCTGGCCGGGATCAAATTTACCGAGATGGAGCCGTTCTACGGTGATCAGTACGGTCAGATCGCCGTGTCGCTGAACCCGGCGGAGCCAGATGGGCGCAGGCTGGATCAAATCATCGAGGAGATGCGCGAGTCAGTCACCCAAACCCCGGGGCGGGCGACGATTTCCTTCCTGAAAATCTCCGGCGGCCCGCCGACCGCCAAGCCGATCAGCGTCAAGGTGCGCTCTGATGATCGTGATGAGTTGCGCGCCGCCACCGACGCGGTCAAAGGCATCGTAGCGAAAATCCCCAGCGCCCGCGACGTGGTGGACAACGACACACCGGGCCGTGACGAACTGAGCCTGCGAGTGGACGTGAATGCCACCCGCAACGCCGGACTCGATCCCGGCCTGATCGCCCGGCTGGTGCGATTGCATGTGGATGGCGAGGTGGTGGCGGACTTGCGTGACCGGGGCGAGAAAGTGGAATTGCGGGTCCGCGCCGCGCCGCGCACCGTGGCCCGGATTCGGGAAGCGCTCGGCGATCCGATTGCCCTGCCGGGCGGCGGCGCCACGACGCTGGGCGCGCTGCTGGTCGCCGAGGAGCGCAAGAGTCTTGGCCTGATCCGACACTGGAATCTGCGCCGCGCCATTACCGTAGAGGCCGATCTTGACAAGGACCACATCGATACCCTGGCCGCGAACAATTGGCTACGGGCGGAGTGGGAGAAAGTCCGGGCGCGCTATCCGGGCACGGATCTCGACTTTTCCGGCGAGCTGGACGACATCAACGAATCGCTGGACGCGATGGGGCCGCTGTTCCTGCTCGGCGTCGGGCTGATTTACCTGATTCTGGCCGCGCAGTTCCGCAGCTATTTCCAGCCGTTGCTGATCCTGGTGACGGTGCCGCTGGCCTTCACCGGCGTCACCTTGGGTTTGCTGGNNGTGAACTCGGCCATCGTGCTGATCGACGCCGCCAACGGCCGCCGCGACGCCGGCATGTCGACGCTGCACGCCACGCTGTACGCCGCGCGCCGCCGGGTGATCGCCATTCTGATGACTTCGGGCACCACCATCGCCGGATTATTCTCGCTGGCGTTCGGGTTGGCGGGGAAATCGCTGCTGTGGGGGCCGGTGGCGGCCAGCATCGTTTGGGGGTTGACCTTCTCCACCGTGTTGACCCTGTTCGTGATTCCGGTGCTGTACCGGTTCTTCATGCGCCAGCGGTCGCCGGACGGTCGGCGCTGGTTATGGCGGCGAAGATCGTCGTAGTCCACCAAGGATGGCGAACGGCCTCGCATCGCCTGTGCGCCATCCCGGCGACCCTGAATCGGGATTCACCCGAACAGGATCAGCAGCCACAGCACGGCGGCGTTCAGCAGCGCCATGAACACCGCCGCCGATCCGATGTCCTTGGCCCGGCCTGACAGTTCATGCCGTTCCGGGCCGATGCGGTCAATGGCCGCCTCGATGCCGGTATTCAGCAACTCGACGATCACGATCAGCAGCAGGCTGCCAATCAGCAGCGACCGCTCCACCGCATTGTGGCCCAGCCACAGCGCCAGCGGAGTCAGCACCGCGCACAGCAGACCTTCCTGCCGAAACGCTTCTTCGTTGCGCCACGCCGCCTT
>DEHY01000108.1:0-5886 GCA_002352185.1 Competibacteraceae bacterium UBA2788 | reverse complement strand
CGCTTGAGGGTGATGATGAACTCATGGCTGGCCCGCCGCTGCGGGAAAGCGGGATCGAAGTCGGCCTTGGCCAATTCCGCCATCAGGTAATTGGCGTTCAGGGTGGCGTATTCGGCAACCCGGCCCATGCCGGCGCGACCCAGCATTCGGGCGTAGACATAAGCGCGCAGGATAACCCCTGCATTACCCATGAACGCCGACAGCCGGCCAATGCTCTGGGGCCGGTCGGCTTCGCTCAGCCAGCGGTAACGCTCGCCGTCCTTACCAACGAAAGGAATCGGCAGGAACGGCTCCAGTCGGGCGTTGACCGCCACCGGCCCCGCGCCGGGTCCGCCGCCGCCGTGCGGGGTGGCAAAGGTCTTGTGCAGGTTCATGTGCATCACGTCGAAGCCCATGTCGCCCGGTCGCGCCTTGCCGAGAATGGCGTTGAGGTTGGCCCCGTCGTAATAGAGCAGCCCGCCGGCTTGGTGGACGATGGCGGCGATTTCGGTGATGTGGCTCTCAAACACGCCCAGCGTCGAAGGATTGGTCAGCATCAGCCCGGCGGTTTGCGGCCCGACCGCCTGGCGCAGGGCGGCCAGATCCACATCGCCGTTGGCGTCGGTGGGGATTTCCCGGACCGTGAAGCCGCACATGATGGCGGTGGCGGGATTGGTGCCGTGGGCGGCGTCAGGAACCAGCACTTCGCGGCGGGCGTGATCGCCCTGGGCGACGTGATAGGCGCGGATCATCGCCATTCCGGCAAATTCGCCCTGGGCGCCGGCCATGGGCGTCAGCGACACCGCCTGCATTCCGGTCACTTCCCGCAACATCTCCTGCAAGTCGTGCAGGCAGGCCAGAAAGCCCTGACTGATCGTTTCCGGCGCCAGCGGATGGCGGGCGAGAAACCCGGGCAACGAAGCCAGCCGGTGACAGATGCGCGGGTTGTACTTCATGGTGCAGGAACCCAGCGGGTAAAAATGGGTGTCGATGGAAAAGTTCTTCTGCGACAGCCGGGTGTAATGGCGCACCGCCTGAAGTTCCGATACCTCCGGCAGCGGCGCGGCGCGGCGGCGGCGCAGATGGTCGGGCAGATCGGACAGGGCATGGTCGGGCGCGGTCGCGGGGATCACCGCCCGGCGACCGGGCCGGGATTGGTCGAAAATCAGCATGAGAAGCACCGAGTCAGGTTTGGGAAGAGGGGCGGCTTCAATGCCGCCAGTATCGCTTCGCTATTCGGTTTCCGGGCGATCCCGGCGGGAGTGGCGGATTGTCGCCTAGTTTATCGCCATTGATTTGGAATCACCTATCTTCGCGCCAAGCTCGCGCCGATTGCCGTTACGCCCGGCGATAAATCTCCGCCCCGCCGCTGACGAACTCATCGGCCTTGGCCGCCAAGCCGGCAGCGAGCGCCGTTTGTTCTTCGATCCCCTGCCGCGTCGCATACTCGCGCACCTCCTGGGTAATTTGCATCGAACAGAAGTGCGGGCCGCACATCGAACAGAAATGCGAGACCTTGGCGGATTCCTTGGGCAAAGTTGCGTCGTGATACTCGCGGGCGCGCTCCGGGTCGAGACCGAGGTTGAACTGGTCGTCCCAGCGGAATTCGAAGCGCGCCTTGGAAAGAGCGTTATCGCGGAGTTGCGCGCCCGGATGGCCTTTGGCGAGATCGGCGGCGTGGGCAGCGATGCGGTAAGCAATAATGCCCTCGCGCACATCCTGCTTGTTCGGCAAGCCGAGATGCTCCTTCGGCGTCACATAGCACAGCATCGCGGTCCCGTACCAGCCGATCTGCGCGGCGCCGATGGCCGAGGTGATGTGGTCGTAGCCGGGGGCAATGTCCGTCGTTAACGGGCCGAGGGTGTAGAACGGCGCTTCAAAGCAGTCGTCCAGTTCCTTGTCCATGTTGACCTTGATCATCTGCATCGGCACATGGCCGGGACCTTCGATCATCACCTGTACCTGATGCGCCCAGGCTTTTTTCGTCAGTTCGCCCAGCGTCTCCAGTTCAGCGAACTGGGCGGCGTCATTGGCATCGGCCAGCGAGCCGGGCCGCAAGCCGTCGCCGAGCGAGAAACTCACGTCGTAGGCGCGCATGATCTCGCAGATTTCATCAAAGTGGGTGTAGAGAAAATTCTCCTGGTGATGGGCGAGACACCATTTGGCCAGAATGGAGCCGCCGCGCGAAACGATGCCGGTGACGCGGTCGGCGGTCAGTGGGATATGGCGCAGCAACACCCCGGCATGAATGGTGAAGTAATCCACGCCCTGTTCCGCCTGTTCGATCAAGGTGTCGCGGAAGATGTCCCAGGTGAGCGCTTCCGGCTTGCCGTCCACTTTTTCCAGCGCCTGATAGATCGGCACCGTGCCGACCGGCACTGGCGCATTGCGGATCAGCCATTCGCGGGTTTCGTGAATGTGCTTGCCGGTGGATAAATCCATGATGGTGTCCGCGCCCCAGCGCAACGACCAGACCATTTTTTCCACCTCTTCCACCACCGACGATCCCAGCGCCGAATTGCCGAGATTGCCGTTAATTTTCACCCGGACGTTGCGGCCAATGATCATCGGTTCCAGTTCGGGATGATTGATATTGGCCGGCAGAATGGCGCGGCCACGGGCAATCTCGTCGCGCACGAATTCCGGCGTGAACGTGTCTGGAAGCGCCGCGCCGAAAGGTTCGCCTCGATGCTGACGCAACAAACGCGCATAACGCGGATCGTCACGCAGTTCCTGCACGCGCAGCGATTCACGCAGAGCGACGTATTCCATTTCCGGTGTGATGATGCCACGGCGGGCATAGTGCATCTGGGTAACGCAGGCGCCGACCAAGGCGCGGCGCGGCGGGCGGATGTGTTCAAAACGCAGATGAGCGGTGGCCGGATCAGCAGCGCGGGCGCGACCGTACCTGGAGGAGGGGCCAGCCAGCGTTTCGGTATCGCCGCGCTCGTCGATCCAGGCGGAACGTACCAGCGGCAGCCCCTTGATCAGGTCAATCTGCGCTTGCGGATCAGTGTAGGGGCCGGAGCAGTCATAGACCGGGATCGGTGGATTGTCTTCAGCGCCGAGTTCGGTCGGAGTTGCGTACTGGCTGATCTCGCGCAGCGGAACCCGCAAATCCGGGCGCGATCCCTGGAGATAAACCTTGCGGGAGTTAGGGTAAGGGCGAGTAATATTTTCGCCCAGTTGCGCGGCGGCGCGGAGGAAATCGTGGGAGATGGCGTTCATGCAGGGCGTCCTCAGTGGCGGCGATAAGTGAGGACGAAACGGAGGCGCCGCTGCAGGCGCTGAAGCTTTCCTACGCCGGTACTAACCGGATCAGGTTCCAAGGGTATGTCTCAGCTCCCGGATGGGAGCACCCCCGCTTCGTTCCAGCGGCGATTAGAACACAGTGCCGACTGCGATGAAAATTGACCTGTATTTATATCTTCGCCTACCATTGAAACCTCCTGCTTATAGCGCATTCGCCAACGCTTCCGCATACCGCTGCAAATCGCCTTCATCCTTGGTTTCGGTGGCGCAGACCAGCAGCGCATTCCCCAATTCGGGATACTCGCGGCTTAAATCCAGGCCGCCAAGAATGTTCTGCGCCAGCAGGCGGTTCAGCACTTCGCCCGCCGGACGCGGCAATCGCAATACCGCCTCATGAAATACCGGGCGGTTGAAGGCGCGACTCACGCCCGGAACCTGCGTCAACCGCTCCAGCAGCGCCCCGGTGTTGGCATGGCAGGCGGCGGCGACCTGCTCCAGCCCGTGCGGCCCCAGCAGGGACAGGTACAGCGTAGCGGCAGTCACCATCAGACCTTGGTTAGTACAGATGTTGGAAGTGGCCTTGGAGCGGCGGATATGCTGCTCGCGGGCTTGCAGGGTCAGGGTAAAACCGGGCTTGCCGTCCAGATCCACGGTGCGGCCCACCAGCCGACCCGGCAGTTGTCGCACCAGTTCCTGTCGGCAGCACAGGAAGCCGAAGTAGGGTCCGCCGGAGGACAGCGGCGATCCCAGCGGCTGACCATCGCCGCAGGCAATGTCAGCGCCGGTCGCGCCCCATGCGCCCGGCGGCTTGAGTACCGCCAGCGCAGTGGGATTGACCACCGCAATCACCAGCGCGTTTTGCCGGTGCGCCCAGTCGGTCAGGGCATCCACTTCTTCCAGCACCCCGAAAAAGTTGGGCTGCGGGATCACCAGCGCCGCGAAATCCTGTCCGGCATAGGGAGCCAGCGCCTCCTCCGGGGTATGGCCGCCACCCGGATCGTAAGGCAACTCCACCAGTTCAATGTCCTGATTGTGGACGATGGCGTGAGCAGTTCGCCGGTAGAGCGGATGCAGCGCGCGCGGGATCAGAATCCGCCTGGACCTGGATTTGCGGTTGGCGCGCACCGCCATCAATAACGCCTCGGCCAGCGCCGAACCGCCGTCGTACAGCGAGGCGTTCGACACGGCCAAAGCGGTCAGGCCGGCCATCATGCTCTGGTACTCGTACAGCACCTGCAACGTGCCCTGGCTGGCTTCCGGCTGATAGGGCGTATAGGCGCTGTAGAATTCGCCGCGCCCAACGATCTCCCAGACCGCCGCCGGGATGTGATGCTCGTAAGCGCCCGCACCAAGGAAGCACGACAGATGGGGATCCTGCGCGGCCCGCGCCGCCATCAGTCGGGTGACTTGCCACTCGTTCAGCGCTGGCGGCAAGGCCGGCAGTTCGCCGACCCGCAGCGCCGGAGGAATTTCGTCGAACAGTGCGTCCAGATTCGGCGCGCCGATAGCGGCCAGCATGGCCTGGACATCGTCCGGGGTATGGGGAATGAACGGCATAATTCAGTGCGCCCCGCGTTACTCGACGAGTTTGGGATTAGCCAGCGAACTGGCGTCCTCATCTTCATCGGCGATAGTGATGACCTCGTAAGCGCTGGCGTCCAGCAGCGCATCCAGCGTGGCGGTGGTTTCGATTTTAACAATCCAGCCTTCCCCGTAAGGGTCTTCGTTGATCAGTTCCGGGTTATCGGCCAGCGCTTCATTGACTTCCACGATCACGCCGTCCACCGGGCTGTACACGTCGGAAGCGGCCTTGACCGATTCGACTACCGCGCACTCTTCGGCGACGGTTACGGCGCGGCCCACTTCCGGGATTTCCACGAACACCAGATCGCCGAGCAGGTGCTGGGCGTGGTCGGTGATGCCCACGGTGACGGTGCCGTCGTTGTTGGCGCGCACCCATTCATGGGATTCGGTGTAACGCAATTCGGCGGGAATGATGCTGCTCATGCTTGGCTCCTCAACAACAGTTCGGATTCGGGGAAGGATTCATCCAATCAGGGCGCGGCCGTGGCGAACGAACGGGGGCTTGACCACGCGCGCTGGCAGGCGCTTGCCGCGAATGTCCACCTGGCAGCGTTCGCCGACGCCGGTCTCCACTCGCGCCAGAGCGATGGCCCGGTTCAGGGTGGGCGAGAAGGTGCCGCTGGTGATCTGGCCGATCTCGCGGGCGCCGTCATAGACCTGCTGATGACCGCGCAACACGCCGCGATCCTCCAGCACCAGGCCGATAAAGGTTTGCGGCAGGCCGGCGGCGCGCTGTCGCTCCAGGGCAGCGCGACCCATGAAGTCGCGATCCGCCGGCTCCCAGGCCACCGTCCAGCCCAGCCCGGAGACCAGCGGTGTGGTGGTCTCGTCCATGTCGCTGCCGTACAGATTCATCCCGGCTTCCAGCCGCAGGGTGTCACGGGCGCCCAGTCCACAGGGCGCGATCCCGGCGGCGGTCAGCCGATCCCACAACGCGGGCGTTTCCATCACGGGCGGCAGGATTTCCACTCCGTCCTCGCCGGTGTAGCCGGTGCGGGCGATAAACAGTCCACCGGTTTCCAGCGCGTGGAATGGCTTGAGGGCGCGTACGGCGGCGACGGTATCCGCGCC
>DEHY01000124.1 GCA_002352185.1 Competibacteraceae bacterium UBA2788 | reverse complement strand
GAGCGGGCAGGGCGCAGCCGCATTGCTAAAGGGGGTGCGGATCACCTTCCCTCGTATCACGCTGCGCAAACCGAGTCGGCGCATCAGCCGTTTGACGGTACAACGTCCCACCGGAATCCCTGCGCGCTACAATTGCCGCCAGACCTTGTCGGCGCCATAGATTTGCAGGTGCGAAAAACGCGCCGGCCAGTTACAGAACCTCGTTGGCCTGACGCAATTCCCTGACCTCTCCCTGACCTCGCGCTCCAGGGCTTTGATGCGTTCCCGCTCGGCGGTGGTCACGCCATCACGCATCCCGGCATCGATCTCATGTTTCTTTATCCCTTCGTGCAACGTCTGGGCAGCACAATCGATCTCAGGGGTAGAAGTTGTAGTCGTTCACGTTTCCGTACATCTTTCTCTTGTAGGTGTCAATTTCATCCTGCAAGTCGTCGGCGTCGTAGTGCGCTTCGATGCGCCGCAGACCGAGCCAGTGCCGGAACTCCCACAGCGTCAGCCCGGCCAACTCGCACGCCTTGCCGAGCGATAACCGCTGCTGGGCGTACAACGTGAGTGCCGGTTCGAGCCGCAGGTCGTGGGCGCTCATCTGGGCAGCGTCCAGCACGACTTGGGGGATGGCGAGGGTCGCTATCGCGTCTTCAGCCATAGTTGCTACTCCATTTGAGGATTTTGGTGGGCGGTGTACCGTATGACGAATCGGGAGTTCGCCGCTAATTCGCCTTCCCCACGCCCCGGAACAGAACCACCCGCACCGAGATCACCACCGCCGCCAGCATCCCGGCGAAGCCATAAACAGGGGATGTCAAGGCGGGAGTGCCGCACTCATGCCCTGCAACCAGGCCTCATAGCCGCCCCGGAGCAGCGAAACCCGCCCTTGCAGCGTACTCTGAAGCCGGTGATAAGCCTGCACGGTGCGCCCGCCCCGCTGGCAATAGAGCAACAGATGATCGTGCGGCCCGACCTGGGCGGCCCAGTCTTCAATCTGATCCAGCGGCGCGTGGATCGCCCCAGGAATATGCCCGGCGGCAAATTCAGCCGGGGTGCGAATATCCACCCAGCGCAGGGTCGGGCGCTGGCGGCTGGCCTCCACGCTGAGCCAGGGCAGGGCGGCGTCGGGCTGGTCTGCGGAAGCGGCGCAAACGAATGCGGCCTCGCTCAGGGTGTGGATGGTGGGCGACTCGCCGCACAGCGGACAACCCGGATCACACGGCAGCCGCAATTTTTGAAAGCGCATCGTCAGCAGGTCAATTTTAAGCAGCGCCCCAATCAGCGGTTCCCCGATGCCCAGGATCAGTTTCAGCGCCTCATGCGCCTGCAAGACGCCAAACAGCCCCGGCACAGTGCCCAGAACGCCGGCTTGCGCACAGCTTGGGACGGTTTCGGGAGCGGGCATTGCGGGGAAAAGGCAGCGATAACAGGGACCGTCGGGCGCGGCGTAGACCGCCAGCATCCCCGAAAAGGCGCGGATGCTGGCGCCGATATACGGCTTGCCCGCCAGCACACAGGCATCGTTCACCAGGTACTTGGCGGCGAACCGGTCGGACCCTTCGATGATCACGTCATACGCGGCAATCAGCCGGGCGGCGTTGGCGAGCGCAAAGGCTTCAGGGTAGGCGTCGATCTGGAGATGCGGATTAAGCGCGAGCAGGCGGTCGCGGGCGGCTTCGACTTTGGCGCGGCCACAGGCATCCGTGTCGTACAAAATCTGCCGCTGGAGATTGCTCAGTTCCACCTGATCCGGGTCAATAATCCCCAGGCGGCCTACGCCCGCCGCCGCGAGATACAGCAAGGCGGGCGCACCCAATCCGCCCGCGCCGATCACCAGGACGCTCGCTTGCCGCAGCTTGTGCTGGCCGTCCAGCCCGATTTCGGGCAGGCCCAAATGACGGGCATAGCGCAGTTGTTCGGCGCTGCTCAGCGGGGGCGCTGCATCAGCAGGCATGATCATCCCGGAGTTCCTCTATCCGATTTCGGCAGGCGTCGCCGCTTCACGAAACAAATCCAGCCAGGCGCGCACCCGGTCTTCAGGATGAGAAGCGCTGAGTACATCGGAGACCACCGCGATGGCGTCCGCGCCTGCCGCCCGCACGGCTTTAGCCCGTTCCAGCGTGATCCCGCCGATAGCGACCAGCGGAACGCTACAACGGGTTTTCCACTCGCCGATGCGGGCCAGACCCTGGGGCGACCAGGGCATCTTTTTCAGCGTCGTCTCGTAAATCGGCCCCAGCGCCAGATAATCGGGCTGGGCCGCCACAGCGTTCGCCAGTTCTTCAGGGCTGTGGGTGCTGATCCCCAGCTTGATCCCCGCCGCACGGATCGCCGCCCGATCCGCGCCCGCCAGATCGTCCTGTCCCAGGTGCAGCCAGGTTGCGCCCAGGGTGATCGTCTCCCGCCAGTAGTCGTTGATGATCATCTGGCAGTCGTCATAGTCGGCGGCCAGCGCCAGCGCCTCGCGAATCTGGCGCTGAACGCCGGATGCAGGCTGCTCCTTGATCCGAAGCTGGATCGTCCGTACTCCCAGGGGCAGGAACCGCCGCAGCCAGCGAACATCGTCCACCACCGGATAAAATCCATGGATGCCCGCAGTTTTCATCCGTGGCGCTCCGGCGACGAGTGCCAAAACGGGGTGCCGGTGACGGGCGTACTCGGTTCCGCCATTTCCTGAGTCGGCATCGCGCCGGCAAGATAGGCCAACCGCCCGGCTGCAACCGCCAGCCCGAACGCGCGCCCCATTTGCACCGGATCGGTGGCGCGGGCCACCGCAGTATTGACCAACACCCCGTCGTAGCCCATCTCCATCGCCTGAATCGCATGGGAGGGTTTGCCGATGCCGGCGTCGACGATCAGCGAGATTTCGGGATAACGGGCGCGCAAGGTTCGCAACGCATAGGGATTATTCAAGCCCTGCCCCGATCCAATCGGCGCGCCCCACGGCATCAGAATGTTGCAGCCGGCTTGAATCAGCCGCTCGGCGACCACCAAATCCTCGGTGGTGTACGGAAAGACCTCAAACCCGCGTCGGCACAGCGCTTCCGCCGCTTCCACCAGCAGGAACGGATGCGGCTGCAAGGTGTAATCGTCGCCGATCACTTCCAGCTTAACCCACGGCGTCTCGAACACCTCCCGCGCCATTTCCGCCGTCGTCACCGCTTCCTTCACAGTTTTGCAACCGGCGGTATTCGGCAAAACCGCTACGCCCATCTCCTTAATCAGCGACCAGAATTGGCTTCCGGCGCGATCCGAAGCCGACTCCCGCCGCAGCGAGACCGTTACGATCCCGGCGTCCGAGGCGCGGATCGCCTGTTGCAGCACCGCCAGCGATGGATAGCGGGCGGTGCCCAGCAACAGCCGCGAACCCAGCGCACGGCCACCGATTTCCCAATTCGGCGCGGTCATCATCACCCTCCCTGCATCGGCGCGACAATCTCCAGGCGATCTCCGTCCTGAAGCTGGATCGCGGCATAGCGACTGCGCGGCACGAATTCGTCATTGTGCGCCACCGCAATCAACGCGCATTCATAACCCCAATGAGTGATGGCCTCCGCCAGAACCTGTTGCTGATTCAATTGCTTTTTCTCGCCATTGACTTCGATGATCATGCGTGTCCTCCTTCGGTTGCCGGGCCGGTAGACGACCACAGTTTCGCCGTTGCCGCCGGGCGGCGCTGGTCGCCAATCAATGCCGCGACCGTTTCCGCCAGCAACGGACTCAGCAGATAACCGTGGCGGTACAAACCATTGATGCGCAAAAGTGTGTCGTGTTGCGCGATGCGCGGCAGATGATCCGGCAACGCCGGTCGGCACTGGGTGTTCAATTCGACAATTTCCGCTTCGGCAAAGGCCGGGTGCAAAGCGTAAGCCGCTGACAGCAGTTCCAGCGCAGAGCGAACGGTGGCGGGTCGCAACGAGTCGCTTTCGATACTGGTCGCGCCGACCACGAAGCGATGGTCCGGGCGCGGCACGATATACAGCGGATAGCGCGGATGCATCATTCGGATGGGACGGCGCAGGTGAACCTCGCGGGTGCGCAGGGTGATGATCTCGCCGCGCACTCCGCGCAAATCGCTGATCTGCTCCCGCGCCGCCAGCCCGCGACAATCCAGCACCCAGTCAAAGGCATGGCGTGCGCCCATCACGGTAATTTCCCCCGGCGCCAGGGCTTCAACTTCGGTCGTAAAATTCAGCCGCGCACCCTTTTGCCGCAGCGTCTCGACCAGGGCCGGCAACAGCGAGCGCGGATCGATCTCGCCTTCGGGAGAAAAGTACAGCCCTTCCGCAAAGCGGCCTTCCAGTTCCGGCTCCAACTCGCGCAACGCATCCCGTTGCAGCCATTGCAGGTGAGCGCCAAACCCGGCGTGGGTGACGCGCTCGGCCAGATGCTGCATTCCGGTTCGATCCCGATGATGGGCGACCACCAGCGTTCCCTCGCAGCTCATATGCACCGGCAGCGCCAAAGTCGGAGCAACCGCCTGCCACAGTTTGAGCGCGGCTGCGCCCCAGTGCGCCACCTCGTCTTCCGCCTCGCTCAATTCGCAGTAAGGCGCCAACATTCCGGCGCCGACGTGGCTACAGTGATGATCCAGACGTTCGCCGCCCCGCTCGAACAGGCTGATCTGATGGCCTTGACGCTGTAACCACAAGGCTTGGGTCAGTCCGGTAATTCCCGCGCCGATCACGGCGATCTGGTAGGGGCGCACATCGTTCTCCCGGTGGCTGATGATCCAAAGCGAATGGTGCATGATACCAAGTCTCGATGGATTTAATGGCTTCCCGCCGGTTTGACTGCCAGGAGATTGTTTATGACCACCCCCCTCACTTTAGTCATCGGCAACAAGACCTACTCATCCTGGTCAATGCGCCCCTGGCTGTTGCTCAAGCATCTGGGCGTGGACTTTCAGGAAATTCACGTTCCCCTTCACGCCCCGGATGCAGCGGCGCAGATCGCCCGCTACTCGCCTTCGGGTCGAGTGCCGGTGCTGCTGGACGGCGATCTTCGAATCTGGGAATCGCTGGCGATAAGCGAGTATCTGGCCGAACGCTATCCGGCGGTCTGGCCGATTGCGGCTGAAGCGCGAGCCTTGGCCCGGTCGGTGTCCAGCGAGATGCATGCCGGCTTCGCCACGCTGCGTAACGAACTGCCGTTCAACTGCCGCGCCCGGCGGTCGGGAGTAACTCCATCCCCGACAACCCGGATCGAGATCAATCGGGTCGTGGCGATCTGGGAGAATTGCCGGGCAACGGGCGACGCAGGCGGCCCCTGGCTGTTTGGCGGTTTCACGGCGGCGGATGCCCTGTTCGCGCCGGTGGCTTTGCGCTTTCACACCTACGGCATCGCGCTGCCGGAAACCGCGCAAGCCTATGTCGCCACCGTGCGCAACGATGCCGCCGTATGCGCCTGGATTCAGGCGGCGCGCCAGGAAACCGGGGTGATTCCCGAAGAGGAACGTGGGGAGGTCATTGCCGAGGAGTGTTGTTTTTAGCTATAGCATTCCTCAATGAGGGATGGTTGCATGGCGGGCCATGCCCGCCCTACCCCGATTCGCCGAATGGCATTCCTCAATGAGGGGTGGTTGCGCTTGCCCACGAAGTCCCCCCTCGCCCCTCTTTGACAAGGGGGGAAGCCGCGTTAGCGG
>DEHY01000059.1 GCA_002352185.1 Competibacteraceae bacterium UBA2788 | reverse complement strand
GCGATCACCTCGCGGTGACGGCGGGCATAATCCAGAAATCCTGCACAATCTTCCTGGAGCGCCGCTGGCGCTTCGTCGCGCAACTGCGTAAAGGCGGCTACGCTCCGCTCCTGCACGGCCAAATCCTCGGCGTGTTCCAACGGCAGATAGAAGAACAACCGCTGAATCGGCCACAACGCCCGATCATGGCCTTGCGCCATGCCCGCCAGCGTCAGCGCTTGGGCGCGATGATCCTGCGCGAACGCCGCCGCCGTACCCCGGTGAATGTGGCGGGGCACCTGATCGAGCAGCAGAATCAGCGCCAGCCGCCCTTGCGCAGTTTCCGCCCAATCGTCCAGATCCCCCGCTTCCGCCCGTCGCCACAGATCGCCGAAACGCTCGCGGATCGTCCCGTCGTAGGCGCGACCGTTTTGAAACCACAGATCGTAACGGTCGCGGTTGAAAGCCTCCGGCCCTGTCAGCGGGCCAAACCAGAACTCGATAAGCGTCTTTTGCATGGCCCTGTCTCCTTAATCATCATTCGTGAACGGTTCGCCAACCCGCACTTCCGTCATCAGCGCGAACGCCCGCAGCAAGGCGCTGACCAGCGGCGGTTTACGCAAAATGCGCCGGTGGTCGCCTTTCCAGACTTGCAGGCGCTGGGCGCCAACCGCCACCAGCAGATTCGATAAATTGAAGCCCTGGCCGAGCCACTGCGCCCAATCGGCGGGCGCCGCCCGTAAATCCCAATTCAGTTCGCGGCCATCGTAATGGCCTGCCTGTTCGACGATGCCATGCGCCACCCACAACATTGCGCGCGGCTGGCTCTGATCCAGGAAACCATAGCCGACCACCGCATTGAACCGCTGCCGGATCAGTTCCTTGACCATGGCCTGTTCCGCATTCCACAAGCGGGCGTATTCGCGCATCCACTCCTCGGAAAACACCCGCATCGCTGCGCGTTCCTCCAGCGCTTCATTCACGACCTGTGGACACTTTCCGATCCTGCTCATCCGCTTTTACCTACCCAGGGGTGATAGTGAAAATACGCCAGCAGCAAGCCGCCGAACACGATCCGGTACCAGGCAAAGGGCGCGAAACTGTGCTGGCCGACATAGGCCAGCAGAAAGCGCACCACGGCCAGTCCCCCCAGAAACGCCGCCACAAACCCCACTGCAAACATCGGCATATCCGTCAAGGCCAGGTTATGCCATTCCTTATACAGACTGTAAAAGGTCGCCGCGAACATGGTCGGAATCGCCAGAAAGAATGAAAACTCGGTGGCCGCGAACCGCGACATTCCGCCCACCATCCCGCCCATGATGGTCGCGCCTGATCGGGACACGCCCGGAAACAAGGCCACGCTTTGCGCGATCCCGATCAGCAGCGCATCTTTCCAGCGCATCTCCTCGACCGCTTGCACCCGCCCGGTCCGCGCATAGCGCTCAACCAGCAAAATCACGAAGCCGCCCACGACCAGCGCCCCGGCCACGCTCACCGGATTAAACAGATAATGGGTGATGGTCCGGTGCAGCAACAGACCCAGCACCGCCGCCGGGATAAACGCAACGGCCAGATTGATGACCAGCCGTTGCGCCTTGCGATCCCAATCCACGTTCAGCGCGATGTCAAGCAAGCGTTCGCGGTAAATCCACACCACCGCCAGAATTGCGCCAAGCTGGATGAAAATCTCGAACGCCTCCGCCCGCGATCCGGTGAAATCCAGAAAATCCCCTACAATAATGAGATGACCCGTGCTGGAGATGGGCAGAAATTCCGAGGCGGCTTCCACCAGACCCAGGATCAGCGCCTTGAGAATCAACAGAATGTCCACAGAAACTCCTTCAGATCGTGGCCGAAACAAAGTTCGCGATTCTAGCAGTCCCGGTCAAAGAGGCTCACCATGAAATCCAGCCGGCTGACTTCCCTGATCCTCGCATTCACGCTGCTTCCGATACTGCACGGCAACGCGGAAGCACAACAGGTTTACAAATGGACCGACGCCAACGGCCAGGTGCATTACGGCGAAAAGAAACCCGATGACGCGGCCCAGGTGCAAACGCTTGATATCGCCCCACCGCCGCCGCCTGCTCCATCCAGCGCCGATTCCGCTGCCGAGATCGCGCGCATCAACGCATTGTCGGATCAAATGGCCCGCGAGCGCCAGGCAGCGGAAAAAACCCGCCAGGAACAGGCGACCCGTGATCTGGAACAGGAAAATCAGCGGTTACAAAATGACCTGCTGAACCAGCAGTTACAGCAACAAAAGCAGAATCAGGAAGACGACAGCGACAACGTTATCATCGGCTATCCACCGCCCTACCCCTACCCGTATCCATATCCGCCTTACCCACTCTATCCACCCTACCCGCCGCATCCTGGGCCACCGTGCCAACCGTGGCCGGCGTGTCATAAACCCGTGTCACCCGTCCCGCCGCCACCACCGCCACCACCGCTGGCCAAGCCCAACCCGCCGTTCAGACCCGCGCCAGCGGGTATTGCCCCGGAATCACAGGGGGTATTCCGAGGCCGTTGAGCGGCGCTAACCGACTGCAATCCCGATCCGCAGCGCCGGTTGCGCCTGAACGGCGAGCGCTGGTTGAAACCAGGCCAACTGCGGGTGCAGTTTCACCACTTCGCCGACGATGAGCAGCGCTGGCGGGCGGATCTCCGCGTTCTGAATCACGGCGGGCAATGTCGCCAGCGTGGCGCAATACACCCGCTGCTGCGGCGTGGTGCCCTGCTCGACCAGGGCCACCGGCCGGTCAGCGGCCATGCCGTGTTCGCGCAGCTTCTCGCAGATAGGACGAGCGCTCTTCAGCCCCATGTAAAACACCACGGTCTGATGGGGCTGCACCAGCGCCGGCCAGTTCAAATCCAGCGCGCCGTCCCGGAGATGGCCGGTTACGAATACGCAGGATTGCGCGTAATCACGATGGGTCAGCGGAATGCCGGCGTAAGCGGCGCAACCGGCGGCGGCGGTGACGCCCGGCACTACCTGAAAGGGAATGCCGGACGCCATCAGCGTTTCAATTTCCTCACCGCCCCGCCCGAAAATGAACGGGTCGCCTCCCTTCAGCCGCAACACCTTCTTGCCCTGCGCCGCCAAATCCACCAGCAGCCGGTTGATATCGTGCTGCGGCAGGGTATGGCGATCCGGTTCCTTGCCGACAAAGATGCGTTCAACCCGCGCCTCCAGCAGATCCAGAATCGCCGGCGCAATCAAGCGGTCGTACACGGCCACGTCGGCCTGTTTCATCAGCCGCACCGCCTTCAGGGTCAGCAGTTCGGGATCGCCGGGACCGGCGCCCACTAAATAAACTTCGCCTGCTGGAGGCAACTTCCAGCCTGGATTCAATGGTTCTGTCATTGTTTTATGCACTACCCGTTTCTAGGGAAAAACTGATGGCTCAGCGCTACTGCAACCGCTCAGCGCGTATTCCGGCCAGCGTCAGTTCCAGGCGTCGCCACGCCGATTCCGATCCAGGCAGACCGAAGCGCAGCCCCGGCGGGTCGGCGAAATATCGAACCAGAATGCCGCGCCGCGCCAGAGCATCCTGCCAGAATGCCGCTTCCGGCAGGGGAATCCACTGAAACAGCCCGGTTCCGCCTGCTACCGGCAGACTTTGCCGCTTGAGCAGTTCCGCCAGCCGCCCGCTGCACCGGCTGAGTTCGACCCGGTTCTGCTTCTGCCACAGATCATCAGCCAGCGCCTGCGTCGCCACCCACCGGCTGGGACCGCTCAGCGACCACGGTCCCAACTGCTCCTGCAACCGTTCCAGCAGCGCCGGTTCCGCCAGCACGAAACCCACCCGCGCCCCGGCCAGCCCGAAAAACTTGCCCAGCGAACGCAACACGATCAATCCCGGCAAACCCGCGTAGCCCGCCAGACTTTCCGCCGGGGTAACATCCATGAAGGCTTCATCCACCACCAGCCAGCCGCCTCGCGCCGCCAGCCGCGTCCGCCAGTCCAGCAGCAGATGCAGCGGAAAACACGCCGCCGTAGGATTGTTGGGATGCACCAGCACCAATACGTCCAGCCGATCCACAGCCGCATTCAACGCTTCCGTCGGCAAGGATTCGACCTGATGTCCGTTCCGCCGCCAAGCGTGGGCATGTTCCGCATAACCGGGATGCAACACCCCAACCCGGCAGGGGGCGCGCAACAGCGGCAATGCCTGAATCGCCGCCTGTGAACCAGCGACCGGCAACAGGCGCGAAGTTCCGTAATAGGTCTCCGCCGCCGTTTCCAGCCCGTCATCCGGCTCCGGCAAGCGTTGCCAGACCGCAGGTGGAATTATCGGCAGCGGCCAGCCGTTGGGATTGATCCCGGTGGACAAATCCAGCCAGTCGCCGAGCGGAAGGCCATAACGAGTCACCGCTATGCGCAGCGCGCCGCCATGTTCAAGCAAGCGCCAGCCCTCCCAGCAGGATCGCCGCCAGCCACAGCCATAACGCCCGCTGCACCAGCGCCACGGCCCGACCGATGTCCTCGGCGCACGGGGCCAAGCCTTCGCCCAGCGCCGGACGCGATTGCCATTCACCGTGATACCGGGCCGGGCCGCCCAGCGCCAAGCCCAGCGCCCCGGCTCCCGCCGCCATCACCGGACCGGCATTGGGACTTTTCCAGCCCGGCGCCTGCGCCTGCCAGCAACGCCACGCCACCGCCGGTTGTGACCCAGCCAGCGTATAACTCAACGCGGTCAATCGCGCCGGTAGCCAGTTCAGCGCATCATCCAGCCGCGCCGCCGCCCAGCCGAAGTGCAGATAACGCGGAGTGCGATAGCCCCACAGGGCGTCCAGGGTATTCGTCAGCCGGTACAGCACCACTCCCCCCGCGCCCGCCAGCACGAACCAGAACAGCGCTCCAAAAATCGCATCGCAACCGTTTTCCAGCACCGATTCCACCGTGGCCCGGCTGATGCCCTCCTCGTCGAGATCGTCGGTATCGCGGCTGACGATCAGCGCTACTTTTTGCCGCGCCAGTGGCAAATCGCCTGCGTGCAGCGCCGCCGCCACCGCTTCAGCGTGTTGCGCCAGACTGTGCGCGCCAAGCGCCAGATACAGCAGACCGAGCGCCACCGCCAGCCCGATCAATGGAATTTTCGCCAGCAGCCAGACCGCGACGGTAAACGGCGTCAGCAACACAATCACCGCGCCGATGCCGCGCTCGCGCCGCGCTGTGGCGCTCAATTCCGGCGGACCGTAGGCCANNGCGGTCAGCATAAAACACCTCTTGCCCGCAAGCGGGAGAAAGGCCGGGAGTGAGAGTTATTTCTCAATCGCATCGCGTTTTCCGAAATTTACCAGGGCGCTAGTGTAGCCAAAAACCGACTGTTTCAGTCAAAATCCCGCCATGAATGCAAAAACCCTGATGATTCAAGGCACCACCTCCGACGCCGGCAAAAGCGTCATGGTCGCCGGCCTGTGCCGGCTGCTGGCGCGGCGCGG
>DEHY01000035.1 GCA_002352185.1 Competibacteraceae bacterium UBA2788 | reverse complement strand
ATGGTCGCGCTGGGCCTGTACGAGCGCCATTTCTGGCGCGGCAAGGGCGATATGCTGCTGCGAGTGGTTATCAGCTTCCTGCTGGGCCTGTTTGTGATGACCAATATTTACTACCTGTTTCCCGACCTTTACCTGGGCCGAGGCGAGTTCATCCTGGCGTTCGCTATCAGTTTCATGGGTGTATTGCTGCTGCGTTTCGTGTTTTTCCAGGTGACCAACCACAATCTGATCAAGCGCCGGGTGCTGGTATTGGGCGTAGGTCAGCACGCCGCCCAGATTGAGGAGTTGCAGGAACATCCAGCTACTGCGGCTCTGAGTTTTCGAGTCATGGGTTACGTACGGGTTCACGAGGATGAAGCGCGGCTGGTGCCGGAAGGGCGGGCGATCCAGGTCACCGACACTTTGTATGATCTAACCGAAAAGCTGCGCGTTGACGAAATCGTGACCGCGATGGATGACCGCCGTAAGGGATTTCCTGTTGATGAAATCCTAGAATGCAAGATGCAGGGCGTAATGGTCAGCAGTTTCCTGAATTTCTTCGAGCGGGAGAGCGGAAAAATTGCGCTCGACGCCTTGCGCCCGAGCAACTTCATCTTTGCCGACGGGTTGCACGGGGTATTGCACAAGCGCTTTGCCAAGCGCGTTTTCGACCTGATCGCCAGCCTGGTTCTGTTGGCGCTGACCTGGCCGATCATGCTGCTGGCCACCCTGGCCGTCTGGCTCGAATCCGGCGGGCGCGGACCGATCCTGTATCGACAAATCCGGGTCGGGCGCAAGGAACATCTGTTCGAGGTGATCAAGTTTCGCAGTATGCGGGTGGACGCCGAGAAGGATGGCAAGGCGGTCTGGGCAGGGCAAAATGACAGCCGGATCACCCGGGTCGGTGCGGTGCTGCGTGAAACCCGCATTGACGAATTGCCGCAACTGTTCAATGTGCTGTGGGGCCAGATGAGCTTCGTTGGCCCGCGTCCTGAACGTCCGCAGTTCGTCACTGATCTGTGCAAGAAAATTCCCTTTTACACGATGCGCCACATGGTCAAGCCGGGGATCACCGGCTGGGCGCAAATCTGTTACCCCTACGGCGCCTCCGAAGACGATGCCCGCGAGAAACTGCGGTACGATCTGTACTACATCAAAAATTACAGCTTTTTCTTTGATGTAGTGATTCTGCTACAGACGGTTCATACCGTTATCTGGGGCAAGGGAGCGCACTAGCATGACCTGGGCGTCCCAAAGCAGCCTCGGCGTTCTCGGCTATGAAGCAGCGGCGGCCTGCTGGCTGGTTCTGTTTTTGCTGCTGCTGACCAGTTGGCGCGGGCGCTTGCAGGGCGGACTGATGGTTGTCGCCGTGCTGATCAGCCTGCTGTGGGCGCTGCGGGCCGCCTATTACGCCAGCGCCGGGGCCAGCGGCCCGGACTGGTGGTATCAATTGCTGGAAATCGCTCGTGGCGTGGCGTGGCTGGTATTTCTGGTTCAGCTGCTTGAACCGTCGCTGCGGAACAGCGGAATCGGACGCTGGCTGCGCGGGGCCTGGCCGGCCACGGTGGGTTATGGAGTGCTGCTGGCCGGGGTTGAGCAATCGGCGCGGTTGGGCCTTCCCTTTGATCCGCCGGCGGACGCCGCGATTCTGGGGCACGTCGGCTTGGCCATTGCCGGTTTGGCGTTGATCGAACAACTGTTTCGCAATACCCGGCCGCACCGGCGCTGGGCCACCAAGTTTCTGTATCTGGGGCTGGGCCTGATCTTTGCCTATGACTTCTTTTTATACGCCGATGCGCTACTGTTCAAACGGCTCGATCCGGCGGTCTGGGAGGCGCGCGGCTTGGTCAGCGCGATGGCGGTGCCGCTGATCGCTGTAGCGGCGTCCCGGAATCCGGAATGGTCGCTGGACGTGTTCGTCTCCCGCCGGATGGTGCTGCACTCGGCGACCATTTTTGGCGCAGGAATTTATCTGCTGGCGATGGCGGGGATGGGCTATTACATTCGTGTCTACGGCGGAAATTGGGGGGCTATCCTGCAACTGGCGTTTGTGGCCGGCGCGGGTGTGCTGCTGTTCGTGCTGCTGTTTTCGGGACAGCTTCGCGCCAAGGCGCGGGTGATGCTCAGCAAGCATTTTTTCAATTACAAATACGATTATCGCGAAGAGTGGCTGAGCTTTATCCACACCCTGTCGTCCGGTGAGCCGAACGAACCGTTGCGGGAACGCGCCATCCGCGCCGCCGCCGAGATTGTCCACAGCAACGGTGGCCTGCTCTGGACCCGGCGGGAGCCGGGCGATTTTACCCTGGCGGCCACCTGGAACCTGAGCGAACCTAGCGTTCGCTCGGAGCCGGGCAATTCGCCGCTGGTCGCTTTCCTGAAGCAGCAGCAATGGGTCATCGAACTGGATCAGTGTGAACACGATCCTGAACTGTATGGCGATCTGGCGTTGCCCGAATGGTTGCGGGAACTACGCCGGGCCTGGCTGGTGGTGCCGCTGTTGCACAGCGAAGATCTGAAAGGGTTTCTGGTGTTGGCCGAGTCCCGCGCCCGCCAGCAGCTCAATTGGGAAGATCGCGATCTGCTAAAGACTGCCGGTCGCCAGGTGGCCGGTTACGTCGCGCTGTTGGAAACCACCGAAGCGCTGTGGGAGTCCCGTCAGTTCGAGGCCTTTCACCGGCTCTCAGCCTATGTCGTTCATGATCTCAAGAACATCGCCGCGCAACTGGCGCTGGTGGTGTCCAACGCCGCCCGCCACAAGGCCAATCCGGCCTTCGTTGAAGATGCCTTCAGCACCATTGCCAACGCCACCGAGCGGATGAATCGCCTGCTGGCGCAGCTGCGCAAGGAATCACGGACGGGCGGATCAGCGCAACCGGTGGCGTTGGCTGCGGCGGTGTGCCAGGCGGTCGCCGCCCGCGCCGCCCGTCGCCCAACGCCGACGCCACTAATAGCGCCAGACGATGAGCCGTGGGTGCGGGTCGATCAGGAACGACTGATCGCGGTGCTGGAGCATCTGATCCAGAATGCCCAGGAAGCGACTGGCGCAGAGGGCGTGATTGAAGTCTCCGTGTATTCCGAGAACCAAATGGCGGTGGCGGCGATCCGCGACACCGGTTACGGGATGGACGCAAAGTTCATCCGTGAGCAGTTGTTCAAGCCGTTTACCACCACCAAGGGCAACGCCGGCATGGGCATCGGAGTGTATGAAAGCCGCGAATTCGCCCAAGCGGCGGGCGGCGAGTTGACGGTCGTCAGTCAGCCCGGTGAAGGTTCCACATTCTTCCTGCGCCTGCCACGGCTGGAAAATCCGGGCGCGGCAGACCGTGAATCGGAGGCAAGCGAATGGAACCGTGCAGCAGAAAGCTCCTGATTGTTGAGGACGATCCCGGCCTGCGTAATCAGTTGTGCTGGTGTTTCGATGGTTACGAGGCGCTGACGGCTGAGGATCGCGAGACTGCGCTGAGCCTGCTGCGGTTGCATACGCCGCCGATTGTGCTGCTGGATCTGGGTTTGCCGCCGGACCCGGCCAATGCCTCGGAAGGGTTGAAGGCGCTGGAGCAGATTAAGGCGCTGCAACCGGATACCAAGGTTATCGTGGTCACCGGCAACGACGAGCGTGAAAACGCCCTGCGGGCGGTAGCGATGGGCGCCTACGATTTTTATCAGAAACCGGTGGACGCCGATGTGCTGCGGCTACTGGTGGACCGCGCCTATAACCTGTATGCGCTCGAGCGGGAGAATCGGGAGCTGCTGGCGCAACAGGCGACCATGCCGTTGCGGGGCGTAATCGCCGCCAGTCCGGTCATGCTGCGGATTTGCCGGAGCGTGGAGAAGATCGCGCCGACCAGCGCTAACGTGTTGCTGCTGGGCGAGAGCGGCACCGGCAAGGAATTACTGGCGCGGGCGCTGCATGAATTGAGTCTCCGGGACCGGGACACCTTTGTGGCCATCAACTGCGCCGCCATCCCGGATGCCTTGTTGGAGAGCGAGCTGTTCGGGCACGAGAAGGGCGCTTTTACCGGCGCGGTCAAGCAGATGCGCGGCAAGATCGAATACGCCAACGGCGGCACGCTGATGCTGGACGAGGTGGGTGATATGCCATTGGCCTTGCAGGCCAAGCTGCTGCGGTTTCTTCAGGAACGGGTGATCGAACGGGTTGGCGGGCGCGAGACGATACCGGTGGATGTGCGGGTGATCTGCGCCACCCATCGCGATCTGCCGGCTTTGATCGGCGACGGTACGTTTCGGCAGGACCTCTATTACCGGATCAGCGAGGTCACCCTCCAGATTCCGCCACTGCGCGACCGGGAGAGCGATGTGCCGCTGATCGCCCGCATGTTGCTGAGTCGGTATAGCCGGCAGTCGGGGCGGTTGCGGCTGAATTTCAGCCCGGACGCGCTGAAGGCGCTGAAGGTGTATCCGTGGCCCGGCAATGTCCGGGAACTGGAGAACCGGCTCAAGCGGGCAGTCATCATGTGCGAGTCCGATCAGGTGACCGCCCGGGATCTGGAGCTGGAATCCGCCAGCGAGGTGCTGGTGACGCCGCTCAATCTACGCCAGGCGCGGGAACGGGCCGAGCGGCAGGCTATCCAGGAGGCGTTGAATTACGCTGACGGCAATATTTCCCAGGCCGCTGAACTGCTGGGCGTCACCCGACCGACGCTGTACGCCTTGATCAGCAAGTATGGCCTGAAGGCTTGAAGCACACCGGCTATGCTTTCTTTCACTTCACCCGCATTCCCGGTTCCGCGCCGCTGTCCGGGCCGAGCAGATAAATCCCGCCCCCGCCACCCGCCGCCAGCGCCATCCCCTCGGACACGCCGAAGCGCATCTTGCGCGGGGCGAGATTGGCGACGATCACGGTCAACCGGCCCTGTAAATCCTCTGGCGCGTAGGCCGATTTAATGCCGGCGAACACCTGCCGGGTCGCGCCGCCGAGATCCAGTTCCAGCCGCACCAGTTTATCGGCGCCCGCCACCGCTTCAGCCTTGACGATGCGGGCTATCCGCAAATCCACTTTGGCGAAATCCTCAATGGTGATGGTCGGGCTGATTGGATCATCCGCCAGCGGCCCGCCTGATTTAGCCGGGGTTGCTTCGGTCGCGGGGTGGCTTTCCATGGAATCCTCGACCATGGCGGTGATTTGCGCCATTTCCACCCGCTGCATCAGCGGCTTGAATTCGGCAATCGCGTGATCGAGCAGCGGAGTAGCAAGATCGTCCCAGCATAACGGCGGAATGTGCAGGAATTGCTCGACGTGGGCGGCGACGCCGGGCAGCACCGGTTTCAGGTAAAGCGCCAGCAGCCGGAACAGATTGAGTCCCATGCTGCATACCGCCTGCACCTCGGTCACAGCTCCGGTTTGTTTCGCCAGCGCCCACGGTTTCTTCTCATCAATATACTGATTGGCGCGGTCGGCCAGCGCCATGATCTCGCGCATCGCCCGCCCGAATTCCCGCTGCTCATACGCTTGGGCGATGGAGTCGCTGGCGACCACAAATTCCGCATACAACACCGGTTCCGCCAAATTGTCGGCCAGTTGCCCATTGAAGCGGCGGGTAATGAAGCTGGCGCAGCGGCTGGCGATATTGACCACCTTGCCCACCAGGTCGCTGTTGACCCGTTGCAGAAAATCCTCGAAATTCAAATCGAGATCGTCAATGCCGTCGCTTAGCTTACTGGCGAAGTAATAGCGCAGGTATTCCGGGCGCAGATGGTTGAGATAGGTGCGCGCCTTGATGAAGGTGCCGCGTGATTTCGACATTTTCTGGCCGTCCACGGTCAGGAAACCGTGACAATGCACCGCAGTCGGTTTGCGGAAGCCGGCTCCGGTCAGCATCGCCGGCCAGAACAGGATATGAAAGTAGGCGATGTCCTTGCCGATGAAGTGATAAACCTCGGTATCGCTGTCGGGATTCCAGAAATCATTGAAATTCAGGCCAGTGCGGTCGCAGTAGTTCTGGAGGCTGGCCATATAGCCGATGGGCGCGTCCAGCCAGACGTAGAAATACTTGCCGGGCGCATCAGGGATTTCAAAACCCCAGTACGGCGCATCGCGGGAAATATCCCATTCCTGCAAACCGGCGGTGAACCACTCACTAAGCTTGTTCGCCATTTGCGCCTGAACCGGCCCGCTGGCAATCCAGGTTTTCAGCATGGCCTCAAAATCGCCCAGCTTAAAGAAGAAATGCAGCGATTCCTTGAGAATCGGCGTGGCGCCGGACACCACTGAGCGCGGATTTTTCAGATCGGTGGGCGAATAGGTGGCGCCGCAGACTTCGCAACTGTCGCCGTACTGATCGGACGCGCCGCAGCGGGGACATTCGCCCTTGATGAAGCGATCCGGCAGGAACATCTGTTTTTCCGGGTCGTAGGCCTGGGTGATCACCCGGCGGCTGATGTGGCCGCCTTCGTCCAGGCGGCGGTAAATCAGTTCGGCGTAATGGCGATTTTCCGGGGAATGGGTCGAATAATAGTTGTCGAACTCCACCAGGAACTCGGCGAAATCGGCGCGATGCTCCTGCCAGACCCGCTTGATCAGCTGTTCCGGGCTGACGCCGTCCTGCTCGGCGCGCAGCATGATCGGAGTGCCGTGGGCGTCGTCGGCACAGAGGTAATGGCACTCGTGGCCGCGCAATTTCTGGAAGCGAACCCAGATGTCGGTTTGAATGTATTCGACCAGATGGCCGATGTGGATTGGGCCGTTGGCGTAGGGCAGGGCGCTGGTGACGAAGATGCGGCGGGTGGGTTGGCTCATGTCGGTGCGGGCAATCACAGTCGGTCGGAAAGGCCGCTAAGTTAGCAGCATTGCCGCGCCGCTGTCATCCGCCCGCCAGTATGGCTGAAGAGTCCATGATTGAGGTGATCCATGAAAATCAAGATGTTGTCGAAACAGGTCATGGTCGTTGCGGGAATACTGCTGGCGGCAAGTTCGGCCAGCGCCAATGAAGGTTCGCTGGCGGAGGAAATCTGGAGCGAGAATTTTTGCGAACAGGCGGTGTCACTGGCGAAGCAGCACGGCGAAGCGCCGGAAGCGCTGAATCTGGTCAGTTGCCGGTTGCTGAACTACTATCAACCGTCCTACTGGCAATGCGTGATCGCGGCCATGAAGTCCAATTCCAGCATGAAGCTGGATACGGCGAGGCAAAAATGTCTGGCCGAGTATTGAGTGATAACCCGGGCGGCGCCATCCGCGAACGGTTTTTCTGCAAGCCTACCGTGTGCAATTTTAATGAGGAATCACCGATGACAGCCGTTTCGCGCGCCGATGTGGAAACCGCCCTCAAGGGCTATGTGGACCCTTATCTGGGCCAGGATTTGGTGGCCGCCAAGTGCATCAAGCAGATCCGAATTGAGGAGGGCCGAGTTGCAATAGATGTAGAACTGGGATTTCCAGCGGCGGGCTACCGGGATGCGCTGATCGCGGCGCTGCGCGACCGTCTGGCGGCGTTGCCGGGCGTTGCCGAGGTCGCAGTGCGGGTGGAGAGCAGGATTATCTCCCACGAGGTGCAGAAAGGTCTGAAGCCGCTGCCGGGAGTCAGGAACATCATTGCTGTGGCGTCCGGCAAGGGCGGAGTGGGTAAATCCACCACTGCGGTCAATCTGGCGCTGGCGCTGAGCGTGGAGGGCGCACGGGTCGGGTTGCTGGACGCCGACATCTACGGCCCCAGCCAGCCCCGGATGCTGGGATCGAACGAGCGCCCGGAATCGCCGGATGGCAAATCGCTGCTGCCGGTGATCAGCCACGGCATTCAGTCCATGTCCATCGGCTATCTGATTGAGGAGGAAACGCCGATGGTCTGGCGCGGGCCAATGGTGACTCAGGCGCTGGAGCAACTGTTGCGCGACACCCGCTGGGATAATCTTGATTACCTGATTATTGACCTGCCGCCCGGTACCGGCGACACCCAATTGACCTTGTCGCAGAAGGTGCCGGTCAGTGGCGCGATCATCGTCACCACTCCGCAGGACATTGCCCTGCTGGACGCCCGCAAAGGTTTGAAGATGTTCGAGAAGGTTGAGGTGTCGGTACTCGGCATTGTCGAAAACATGAGCATTCACATCTGCTCGAAATGTGGCAACGAGGAATACATTTTTGGCGCGGGCGGCGGCCAGCGCATGGCCGCGCAATACAACGTGCCGTTCCTCGGCTCGCTGCCGCTGGACATTCGCATCCGTGAGGAAACCGACAACGGTCAGCCGACGGTGGCGGCGGAACCGGACAGTCGCATCGCCGGCCTGTACCGCGACATCGCCCGCCATGCCAGCGCCCGCCTGTCGTTGCAGGCGAAAAATTACAGCCACAAGTTCCCCAGCATCGTCATTCAGAATACGTAAAGTTTTCCAGTCCTATTGTGGGCACACCGGGCTTGCCGGGATTTGAACTCGGCGCTGAAGAGCGTCGGGGAGGTGTCCATGAAGATGAAACAGATGGTGAAAGTCGGATTGTTGGCATTGCTGTTGGGTGGCGCGGTTGCCCTGCCGGTTCAGGAAGCTGAAGCAGCTACCCGGTGTCGAGAGGTGATCAGAAATGGCATGGTGGTCAAACGGACGTGTACGAGGGCACCCGATTACTACTATTCCGACTACCGGGACCGGGGTTACCGGCACTGGAGGCCTGATCATCATTATCGGGGCTACTGGGGCCGGGGATATCGGGACCGGGGTTACCGGTACTGGGACTCCGATTACTATCATCAAGGCCACCGGGGCCGGGGTTACCGGCACTGGGGGTATCGGACGGTATGTGAGAGCTATTGGCGCCACGGCGTCAAGTACCGTAGTTGCGACCGAGTGTGGTAGCAACCAGCACAGCGCGGCCTGGGCCGCGCTTTCAATTCGTTGAGGGAGAATAACGCTGATGCGGCTGAGTGATCAGGACATCGAACGCGCTCTGGAAGAAGGTCGAATCCGCATCGAACCGCGCCCGCTGGCTAACCGGATCAACGGAGTCAGCGTGGATTTGCATTTGGGTGGACGCTTTCGGGTGTTCAACGATCACGCCGCGCCGTACATTGATCTCAGCGGGCCGCGTGAGGAGGTGGATCACGCGATCAACCGGATCATGAGCAAAGAGATACGGATCGCTGACGACGCCTCGTTTTTCATTCATCCCGGCGAGCTGGCTTTGGCGGCCACCGCCGAGATTATTACCGTGCCGGATAATCTGGTGGGCTGGCTGGACGGTCGTTCCAGCCTGGCCCGGCTGGGGCTGATGGTGCATGTCACCGCGCACCGCATCGATCCCGGCTGGAGCGGCGCGATTGTGCTGGAGTGCTACAACAGCGGCAAACTGCCGCTGGCGCTGCGGCCCGGCATGGCGATTTGCGCCATCAGCTTCGAGACGCTGACCAGTCCCGCCGTCCGCCCCTATTACAAGCGCCAGGACGCCAAGTACCGGCGGCAGAGCGGACCGACGCCAAGTCGAATCGGCGATGACGAACCGCTCGATAAGGGGCATTGAAATTGCGATTCGCAGAGGAAACAGCCATGTCCGCATCTGTGCTATTGGAACCGACCGTTACGCCCGCCGCTGCTGAAGCATTCCCGGTTCGACATCGGTGGACGGTGAGCGAATTTCAGCGCATGGGCGAAACCGGCTTTCTTGGCCCGGAAGCGCGGCTGGAATTGCTTGAGGGGGAGTTATTCGATATGGCGCCGATTGGCAGTTTTCATGCGGGCATTACCCGTATCCTGGCTGAAAAACTAAGGATCGCAGCAGGCCACGCCGCGATTGTGGATTGCCAGAATCCGGTCGTGCTGGATGACCATTCCGAACCGCAACCCGACATTGCATTGCTGCGTCCGCGCCCGGATTATTACCTGAAGGCGCATCCCCGCGCTGCGGATGTGCTGCTGCTGATCGAAGTGTCCGATAGCACGGTGCGCTTCGACCGTAAAACCAAAGTTCCGTTGTACGCCCGGCGCGGCATTCCCGAAGTGTGGCTGGTGGTGGGGCCGCAACGACGCCATATCGAAGTCTACCGCGACCCGCAGCGCGGTGGTTATCAGACCCGGCTGCATGTGCGTGAAGGCGCATTGGCGCCGCTGTTATTACCGGAGGCGGAGATTCAACTGCGCGAGTTGTTTATCGGCTGACGGGCAAAGTCCTCCAGCCGCAACGGCTGATCCAGAAGTTTTCCGTCAAACAGCAGCCGCTCCCCCTCCAGCCTTAATCGCCCTTCCGCGAACCAGCGGATCGCCTGCGGATACAGCCGGTGTTCCTGTTCCAGCACCCGCGCCGCCAGCGTGTCGGGATCGTCGCCCGGCAGCACCGGCACCCGCGCCTGCGCGATGACCGGGCCGCCGTCCAGCTCGGCGGTCACGAAGTGGATACTCGCACCATGCTCGGTTTCACCCGCAGCAAGAGCGCGCTCATGGGTGTGCAGGCCGCGAAATTTGGGCAGCAGCGACGGGTGAATATTGAGCAGCCGACCTTGGTAATGCTCGGTGAAACCGGCGGTCAATACCCGCATGAATCCGGCCAGAATCACCAAATCCGGCTGATAACGATCAATTTGCCCGATCAACGCCGCTTCAAAGGCAGGCCGGTCGGCGAAGCCCTTATGATCCAGTTCCAGCGCCGGAACGCCCGCCTGCCGCGCCCGTTCCAAACCGTAAACGCCGGGCTGGTTGCTGATCACGGCAGCCACTTCCGCCAACAATTCACCGCTGGCGGCCTGGTCCAAAATCGCCTGCAAGTTGCTGCCGCGCCCGGAAATCAACACCACCAGCCGAATTTTCCGATCCGCGCTCACCGCTGGAACTCCACGAACGGTTCGCCTTCACCGGCGGCGATATGGCCCAGCGGCCACACCGTTTCACCCGCATCCCGCAAAATCGCCATCGTCTGATCCGCAGCCTCCGCCGCGACGCAGACCACCAGCCCGACCCCGCAGTTGAAGGTGCGCCACATTTCCGCCTCAACGACGCCGCCCTGCTGTTGCAGCCATTGAAATATCGCGGGCCGTTGCCAACGGCTGGCATGGATCACGGCTTTGGTGTTCGTTGGCAACACGCGCGGCAAATTTTCGGTCAAACCGCCGCCGGTGATATGCGCGATAGCGCGGACCTCGACCTGTTCCAGCAGCTTCAAAATGGGTTTGACGTAGATGCGGGTAGGGGCCAATAACGCTGCGCCGAGAGTGCCGCCGGCGAAGGGTTGATCCAGTCGTGCGCCGCTGACCGCCAAAATTTTGCGGATCAGCGAATAGCCGTTGGAATGCGGCCCGGAGGACGCAAGACCGAGCAGCACATCGCCGACCTGCACCCTGGAACCGTCAATGATCCGCGCCTTTTCGACCACGCCAACGCAGAAACCGGCCAGATCATAATCACCGTCGTGATACATCCCCGGCATTTCGGCGGTTTCGCCGCCCACCAGCGCCGCGCCCGCCCGCTCGCAGCCATCGGCGATGCCCTTGATCACGTCCGCCGCCACGTCGACATCGAGCGTGCCGGTGGCGTAATAATCCAGGAAAAACAGCGGTTCAGCGCCGACCACCAGCACATCGTTGACGCACATCGCCACCAAATCAACGCCAATGGTGTCGTGCCGGTTCAATTCCAGCGCCAGCTTGAGCTTGGTGCCGACCCCGTCGGCGCCGGACACCAGCACCGGCTGCCGATAGCGATCCAGCGGCAGTTCAAACAGCGCNNCACCAGCCGGTTGCCGGCGGCGATATCCACCCCGGCGTCGCGGTAGCTGAGCGCGGGGGATTGTGGGGTTTGGTCATTCACAAATGGCGGGCCTCGATAGGGGTCTTGTAAATTTTCCTGCTGGAGTGGATTGGGCATCCGGCCCGCTTTGAGCCTGCAACGGGCAGGATGCAAACGGCTGTCGCATTCCTGCGCTCACCCCAGCCAGCGCCGCGCATTGCGAAACAGCCGCAACCACGGCCCGTCCTCACCCCAGCCGTCGGGATGCCAGGAATACTGCGCGGTGCGGAACACCCGCTCCGGGTGCGGCATCAGGATCGTAAAACGCCCGTCGCGGCTGCACAGGCCGGTGATGCCGCCCGGCGAACCGTTGGGATTGGCGGGATAGGTTGCAGTCGGCTGCCCGAAGTTGTCCACAAAGCGCATTGATACTATGCCCGCTGCCAGCGCCGCATCCGCGCCTTCTTCGGTGCGAAATTCCGCCCGGCCCTCACCATGCGCCACCGCTATCGGCAAGCGCGATCCTTCCATCCCGCGCAGAAACAGCGACGGCGAGGGCAGCACTTCGACCAGGCTCAACCGCGCCTCGAACTGCTCGACCCGGTTGCGGACGAAACGCGGCCACAATTCGGCGCCGGCGATGAGTTCGTGCAAATTGGAGAGCATTTGGCAGCCGTTGCAAATCCCCAGCCCAAAGCTGTCCGACCGGGCGAAAAATGCAGCAAATTCGTCGCACGCGCGCGGGTTGAACCGGATCGACTTGGCCCAGCCTTCTCCCGCGCCCAGCACATCGCCGTAGGAGAAGCCGCCGCAGGCGGCAAAGCCGTGGAAATCAGCCAGCGTCACCCGCCCGGCGATGAGGTCGCTCATGTGAACGTCCACCGCCGCAAAACCGGCCCGATCAAACGCCGCCGCCATTTCCATCTGCCCGTTGACGCCCTGTTCGCGCAGGATCGCGATCCGTGGCCACGCGCCGTTGGCGAGAAACGGCGCGGCGATGTCCTCGGCGGGATTAAACGTCAGCCGGACGTTCAGCCCCGGATCAGCGGGGTCACAGGCGGTCTCGAACGCCTCGCGGGCGCATTCCGGGTGATCGCGCAACGCCTGCATCTGGTAGCCGGTTTCCGACCATAACCGCCGCAATTCAGCGCGGCCGGCGGTAAATGCGGTTTCGCCCGCATAGCGCAGTACCAGCCGATCCTCATGATTCGGCGCGCCGATGACATGGCTGCATTCGCCCAGTCCCACTGCGCCCAGCCGGGTCAGCACCCGTGCCCGATCAGTGGCGCGCACCTGAATCACCGCGCCCAGTTCTTCGGCGAACAGCACCGCCAGCGGTTCTTCGCCCAGATCGTCGAGCAACACGGTCACGCCACAACCACCGGCAAACATCATTTCCGTTAGCACCGCCAGCAGGCCGCCGTCGGAACGGTCGTGATAAGCAAGCAGGCGACCCGCCGCATTCAATTCCTGAATCACGGCGAAGAATGCGGTGAGATCATCCGGCGCATCCACATCGGGCGCGGCAGGGTCCAGCAGGTGGTAAACCTGCGCCAGCACTGATCCCCCCAGCCGATTTTGACCTCGACCGAGATCGATCAGAATCAGGTCGGTATCGCCCCGGTAGGTCCGCAACTGCGGGGTCAGGGTCCGGCGCACGTCCTGGACCGGCGCGAAGGCGGTCACGATCAACGACAGCGGCGCGACAACGCTTTTACTGGTGCCGCTTGCCTCCCAAACCGTTTTCATGGACAGCGAATCCTTGCCGACCGGAATGGCGATGCCCAGCGCGGGACAAAGCTCCATGCCGACCGCCCGCACCGTGTCGAACAGGCGGGCATCCTCGCCGGGATGACCCGCCGCCGCCATCCAGTTGGCCGACAGCTTCACGTCGC
>DEHY01000146.1 GCA_002352185.1 Competibacteraceae bacterium UBA2788 | reverse complement strand
AACTAGCACCAATGGTTAGTAACAGCATTGTAGCAATCTTAACTTTCATGTGCCCTCCAAACTTTAAGAGCAGTGAACCGCCTGATGTAAAGTAAACCCTAAAAGGTGCATTTTTTCACCCCAAGGCGACGTATAAAAAACCACACACAGCACCGATGCGTTACAATTTCAATGACGTGCATCGGATCGCAGTCAACTATGCTCCGGAAATCTACCCCAGCGCCCATTCCAGATCGGCGATTAAATCCGCCACATCCTCAATGCCGACCGACAGCCGCACCAGTCCGTCATCAATTCCCAGTTCCCGCCGCACTTCGGGCGGCACCGAGGCATGGGTCATAATCGCTGGATGCTCGATCAGACTTTCCACTCCGCCCAGGCTTTCGGCCAACGCAAACACCCGGCAGCGGGTCAGAAATTGAGTCACTTGCGCCAAATCGCCGCGCACCACCGCGCCGATCATCCCGCCGAAGCCGCGCATCTGCCGCCGCGCCAACTCGTGTTGCGGATGGCTGGGCAAGCCGGGATAGATCACCTTGGCAATGCTCGGCTGCTGTTCCAGCCAGGTCGCAATCGCCAACGCATTCGCGCTGTGCCGTTCCATCCGCAGCGCCAGCGTTTTCAGGCCGCGCAACGCCAGGAAACTGTCAAACGGGCTGGCGATGGCGCCGATGGCGTTCTGCAAATAGCTCAGCCGTTCCGCCAATTCCTGCCCCCGGCACACCGCCACCCCGCCGATGATGTCGGAATGGCCGTTCAGGTACTTGGTCGCGGAATGGATGACCAAATCGAAACCGTATTCCAGCGGACGTTGCGCCCACGGCGTGGCAAAGGTATTGTCGGCCACCGTCAGAATGCCGCGTTCGCGGGCCACTTCCGCGATCATCGCCAAATCCACCAGCTTCAACAGCGGATTGCTCGGCGTCTCCACCCAGATCATCCGGGTTGCAGGCGTCAGCACCCGTTCCAGCGCCGCCCGGTCGCGCAGATCGCTGTAGGAAAAAGTTAAACCGGCGCTGCGCCGTCGCACCTGCTCGAACAGTCGCCGGCTGCCGCCATAAATGTCATCCAGCGCCGCCACATGATCGCCGCTGTCCAGCAGTTCCAGCACCGTGGACGTAGCGGCCAGCCCCGAAGCAAAAGCGAAACCGGCGTCGCCGCCTTCCAGATCGGCCACGCAACGCTCGTAGGCAAAGCGGGTCGGATTCTGGCTGCGCGAATACTCAAAGCCCTGATGCACGCCCGGACTGGACTGGACGTAGGTCGAGGTGGCGTAGATCGGTGTGACCACCGCGCCGGTAGACGGATCGGGACTTTGGCCGGCGTGAATCGCACGGGTGGCGAAACCGGGTGAACGAGAAGAATCAGTCATGAAATCAATACCATTTAGCCGGTGATCAGCCTGCGCAATTCTTCAGTCCGCCGTTTCAGCAATTCCGCATCGCCACGGGTTTCCACATTCAGCCGCAGCAGCGGTTCGGTGTTGGAGCAGCGCAGATTAAAGCGCCAGTTGGGGAATTCAAGGCTGACGCCGTCGACTTGGTCCAGCTCCGGCTCTTGGTCTGCGTAGGCAACCAGAATTTCGCGGATCTTGGCCGGGGCGTCGTCCACCCGGAAATTGATTTCGCCGCTGCAGGGGAATGCCTGCATCCGCGCATCCACCAGCGTCGAGAGCGACTGACCGCTGCGGCAGAGGTGTTCGGCAACCAGCAGCCATGGAATCATGCCGCTGTCGCAGTAGGCGAAATCGCGGAAATAGTGATGGGCGCTCATCTCGCCGCCGTACAGCGCATTTTCCAGCCGCATCCGCTCCTTCATAAACGCATGGCCGGTCTTGTTCTGCACCGGGATGCCATTCGCAGCGCGGACTTGCTCTATCGTGTTCCAGGTCAGGCGCGGATCGTGGATGATTTTGGCGCCCGGTTGCCGCGCCAGCAGGATTTCCGCCAGCAGGCCCACCAGGTAATAGCCTTCGATAAAGCGGCCATTTTCGTCAAAGAAAAAACAGCGGTCGAAATCGCCATCCCAGGCCAGTCCCAGATCGGCGCCGTGTTCACGCACCGCCTGCGCGGTGGCTTCGCGGCATTCCGGCAGCAACGGATTGGGAATGCCGTTGGGGAAAGTTCCATCCGGCTGGTGATGAATCTTGACGAACTGAAACGGCAACTGCGGCTCCAGCGCATCAATGATCGGCCCTGCGCCGCCGTTGCCGCCATTGACGACGATTTTCAGCGGCTTGAGCGCATCGGTTTTGATCGCGCCCAGCAGATAGCGGATGTAATCACCCTTATCCTCATGGTGAACCAGAGTGCTGGGACGAACCGCCAGCGTAAATTCGTCAGCCGCCGACAGATCGCGGATGGCGAACAGGCCGCTGTCGCCGCTGATCGGTCTGGCCTGTTCCTGCACCAGCTTCATCCCGTTGTAATCCATCGGGTTATGGCTGGCTGTGACCATGATTCCACCGTCAAGCTGATGATGAAACACGGCAAAATAAACCTCCTCGGTGCCGCACTGACCAATATCCATCACCTCGACGCCCGCATCCAGCAACCCGTGCGCCAGCGCCGCGCTCAGCGCCGGGCTGCTCAGCCGCACATCATGGCCGACGGCAACCTTGCGGGGTTGCAGAAAAACGGCATACGCCCGCCCGATGCGATAGGCCAGATCGTCGTTCAGCTCGTCGGGAATCCGCCCGCGAATGTCATACGCCTTGAAACACGCCCGCTCGTTGCTCATGGTATTCCTCACGTTGATTCATTATTTTGCCCTTTCCCTGGATCGGCACAAATAGCCGGTGAATATAATGCGATGACCTATCGTCATCAATGGAACAGCCCTTGTGGATGCAACTCATTTTGTGCAGTGGTTCCGTCAGGCCGGCCCCTACATCAACGCCCATCGCGGCAAAACATTCGTAGTGCTGTTCGGCGGCGCGGCAGTTGAAGCCGACCACTTTTCCAGCCTGATTCACGATCTCGCCCTGTTGCACAGTCTCGGCGTCCGTCTGGCGCTGGTACACGGCGCCCGGACGCAAGTCGAAGAGCGCCTGCACGAAGCCGGGCGTCAACTGCGCTATGTCAACGGCCTGCGGCTGACCGACGCTGCCGATCTGCGCTACGTCAAGCAGGCGGTGGGGCGGGTGCGCATCCGCATCGAGGCGCGGCTGTCCATGGGCGTAGCCAACTCGCCGATGCACGGCGCCCGCCTGCGGGTCGCATCCGGCAATGTCGTGACCGCCCGCCCGCTGGGGGTGCGCGACGGGGTGGATTACGGCTTTACCGGCGAAGTGCGCAAAGTGGACGCCCAGGCCATCCGCCTGTGGCTGGAGCAGGACGCCATCGTGCTGCTGTCGCCGCTGGGTTATTCGCCGACCGGAGAAATTTTTAACCTCAGCGCCGAGGATGTCGCCACCGCCACCGCCATGGCGCTGGGCGCTGACAAGCTGCTGGTCCTGAGCGAAGGGCCGGGACTGCGCGACGCCGCAGGCCGACCGATCCGCGAACTCAGCCTCAGCGATGCCGAACGGCTGCTGGCCGAACATCCCGCCCTGCCCGAAGAAGCCGCCCGCCATTTGCGTCTGGCGCTGCGCGCCTGCCAGAGCGGAGTGCGCCGGGTGCATCTGCTGGGTCAGGAGATAGAGGGCGCGCTGTTGCTGGAACTGTTCACCCGCGACGGCGTGGGCGCGCTGATCACCGCCGATATTTACGAAGGGGCGCGGCCAGCGACGATTGATGATGTCGGCGGCATTCTGGAGTTGATCCGACCGCTGGAAACCGATGGCACTTTGGTATGGCGTTCGCGGGAACGGCTGGAGATGGAAATTGAGCGGTTCACCCTGCTCGAACGCGACGGCGCGATTATTGGCTGCGCCGCGCTTTACCCCTTTCCTGAAGAACGGCTGGGCGAGCTGGCCTGCGTCGCGGTGCATCCCGCCTATCGCAACAGTGGCCGCGCCGATACCCTGCTGCGCTTTATCGAACGCCAGGCGGGGGAACAGCGCCTGCAACGCCTGTTTGTGCTGACCACCCGCACCGCGCACTGGTTTCGCGAGCGCGGCTTTGAGCCTGCCGAGGTTGCCGACCTGCCGGTGGAAAAACAAACCCTGTACAACTGGCAGCGCCGCTCCAAGGTGTTTATCAAGAGCCTGCCTGGAATGCAATAAACCGCTGGACGGCGCCGATCAATCTTCCAGCAACTTGCCCGCCTGGCGATAATCCAGCGGTTCCCGCCCGGCCACCTTGCAGAATTTTTGCCCCGGACGAGCCAGCCGCTCGGTCATCCGGGCGAGCAGCAGGCCATGCGTCTTGCTGTAAATCGGCGTCCGGGCCGCGCCCAACGGTTCGCCGAGCGGATCCACCAGTTCCGCCACCACTTCTCCAGCGGCCACCGTATCGCCCAACTGCTTGCGGTAAACCACCACGCCGGCAGCCGGCGCAGTCAGCACATCCACGCCGTTCAGCGGGGTCGGCTGGCAACGCAACTCCGGCAGCGGCCCCGGTTCGCCGCCGATGACGCCGCGTCGCTGCAAAAATCGCAGCAGCGCCGCCGCGTCGGCTGCTGCGCTTTCGTCCGTCACATCGGCCTGACCGCGCAATTCCACCGTGGTCGCAAAACAGGCCAGCGGCGTCGGCCCTTCCGTTGCCAGCGCCTCCCGCAGCTTCCACCAGGGGCCGGCGCAGGCTTCATCGAAGGGATTGCCGCCCGGTTCCTGTTCCAGCAGCACTGCCGCCGCGCCCAGTTCCGCGCCCAGTTCCACGGCCTCCTCCCGCTGCTGCTGTGAAGCGTAGAGGTGCAGCAGCGCCTCGCCGTCGCAATGCAGATCGAACACCCAGTCGGCGTCAATAGCCTGGCTCAGCAACGCCCGTTTCAGCGCTTCCGTCTCCCGCGCCGCCGGCTGCTCCGCCAACACCGCCTGCAACACTGCCCGGATTCGGGCCACGTTCGCCGCCGGATCGGCGCTCAATTGGCCCTGCAACCGTTCCCGCGCCGCTGTAGTCAGATCAGGAAAGCCGCGATTGAAATTGCCCGTGCCCTCGCCGTCGAAGCGCCCCAGCAACCGTCCATTGAGATGCTGGCTTAAACCCACCGGATTGGCGACCGGAANNCAGCAGATGTTGCGCGACCAGCAACCCCGGGATCTCGTCGGCGTGAAGGGCAGCCTGGACATACGCTTTGGGGCGTGCGCCGGGCGTACCGTAATGATGAACCTGCAATGTGCGCTCAGTGCCGGGCGCGACTGACGGCAAAACAATCCGGGTGGTAGACGTAGGCATGGCGAATTCTCCGGGCGGCGCGTAAGACAGATCGTAAAGCTCTATCCTACCGCTCCCGATCCTGAACCGCGCCCCTGTCACCCGCTCTAAATTTGCACGATACGCTTAACCGAATTTTCACCTCTGGAGAACTCTGCTCATGACCACCATGAAAGCCGTTCGCATTCACGCCTACGGCGGCCCCGAATTGCTGCACTATGAAACCGCTCCCCGCCCAGTGCCGAATCCCGACGATCTGCTGATTCGGGTGCGGGCGGCAGCGGTCAATCCGGTGGACTGGAAAATCCGCGAAGGCTACTTGCAAGGCTTCCTGAATCATCGGTTGCCGCTGATTCCCGGCTGGGACGTGTCCGGCGAGGTGGTCAAAGTCGGTCCTGAAGCGACCGGGTTCAAGATCGGCGATGCGGTGTACGCACGGCCCAATATCGAGCGCGACGGCAGTTACGCCGAATACATTGCGGTTAAAGCCAGCGAGGCGGCCCACAAGCCGACCAGGCTGAGTCACGATCACGCCGCCGCCGTGCCGCTGGCGGCGCTGACCGCCTGGCAAGCGCTGGTGGATGTCGCTCAGTTACAGGCCGGTCAAACCGTGCTGATTCACGCCGCTGCCGGCGGAGTGGGCAGTTTCGCGGTGCAACTGGCCAAGGCCAGAGGCGCGCAGGTGATCGCGACGGCTTCGGCGGTCAATACCGGGATCGTGGCGGAACTGGGCGCTGATCAGTTTGTTGACTACACCAAAACCCGATTCGAGGAGATCGTTAAGGACGTGGATGTGGTGTTCGACACCCTGGGCGGCGATACCCAGGATCGGTCGTGGCAGGTGTTGAAGCCGGGCGGCATTCTGGTTTCCATCATCAGCCCGCCGGTGGAGGAAACTGCGGCCAAGCATGGCGTGCGCAGCGCTTTCGTCTTTGTCCAGCCCAACGGCCAGCAACTTGCCGCTATCGCCCGATTGATCGACGAGGGCCGAATGAAACCGATTATTCATACCGTATTGCCGCTGAGCGAGGCCCGGCAAGCCCAGGTTATCAGCCAGGGCGGCCATGCGCGTGGCAAGATTGTGCTTCACGTCGCCGATTAACCTGTCATCGCCGGAGTATGGCATCGGGCCAGAAACCGCGCTGGGCGAGCATCAGGACGTTAATCTGGCGACCCACCGGGCGATTCTGGAATGCTGCGTGGCAGCTTGAAAAACGAGGCTCTGATTTGCAATCCCTCTCCCGGCGGGAGAGGGATTTTCTGATCCGCTACAGGTCGTAACCCCGCTCTTCGTGCAGCGCAATGTCCAGGCCGCCGATCTCATCTTCCCGGCCCACCCGCAGACCGATCAGCAGCTCCACCAGCTTGAGCGCGATGAACGTCATCACCGCCGTGTAGGCGACCGTCGTGACCACGCCCACCAACTGTACGCCAAGCTGCTGCCCCATGCCGGCGATCCCCTGGGCGAAACCCTGGCCTTTGAACAGGCCCAGCTCGGTGGAGGCAAATACGCCCGCCGCCAGGGTTCCGAGCATCCCGCCCACGCCATGAACTGGAAATACATCGAGGGAGTCATCGATCTTCAGCACCCGCTTGACGAACTGGGTGGCGCTAAAACAGACCAATCCCGCCACTGTACCGATCACCACCGCGCCGGCCGGCCCCACATAACCTGAAGCCGGGGTGATGGTGCCCAGGCCGGCCACCATGCCGGTCACGATGCCAAGCACGCTCGGCTTGCGATACTTCAGCCATTCTGCGGTCATCCACGCCAGCGCTCCGGCGGCGGCGGACAGGTGCGTCGCCAGCATCGCCATCCCGGCGTTGCCGTTGGCCGCCAAGGCGCTACCGGCGTTNNTGCGGCGGCATCGCCGTGGTCGGAAAGCCGTGGCGCCGACCCAGCACCAGGGCCGAAACCAGCGCGGCCACCCCGGCGGTGATATGCACCACGATGCCGCCCGCAAAGTCCAGCACTCCCATCTTGCCCAGCCAGCCCCCACCCCACACCCAATGGGTCACTGGCGCATACACCAGCGTCAGCCACAGGGCGCTGAACAGCAGCATGGCGGAGAATTTCATCCGTTCCGCAAACGCGCCCACCACCAGCGCCGGNNTCGCCGGTCAGGGAATCCTCTTCCACCCCGGCCATAAAAATCTTGTCCAGCCCCCCGATCCAGTCGTTGCCGGTCCCGAACGCAAGGCTGTAGGCGTAGGCGAACCACAACAGCGACACCAGGCCGGTAATGGCGAAACACTGCATCAGAATGGAAAGCACGTTTCTGGATCGCACCAGGCCGCCGTAAAACAGCGACAGGCCCGGCAGGGTCATAAACAGCACCAGCGCCGTGGAGGTGAGTACCCAGGCCGTGTTGCCCGGATTGGGGCCTGCGGCGGCTTGCGCCCAGGCGGCTGCCGGCGCCAACATCCCCAGGAAGCCGAAACACAGCCCGGTTAACGCTCGTTGATTATTCTGGCTCATCATGATGATCTCTAAGTTATTTTATTTCGCAATCCGCCTATCCCCGCGCTTCCAGCTCCTCCCAGCGCCCGTAGGCGGTTTCCAATTCCGCTTCCAGCGCCCGCAATTGCTCCAATTGCCGGGCAACAACCGCCGGCTCCTGCTTGTAGAACGCCGGGTCGGCGGTCAGCGCATGTAGATCCCGCTGGCGCTGTTCCAGTTGCTCGATGCGGGCCGGCAACCGTTCCAGTTCCCGCCGTTCGTTATAGCTGAATTTACCCGACGCAGCCGATTTTAGCGGCTGCGCGGCAGGTTTGGGCTCCGCTTTGGGTTTAACGGCGGCGACAACCGCGTCCGGCGCAGGCCGCTGACGCAACCAGTCGCTATAGCCGCCAACATATTCGCAGACGCGCCCGCCACCCTCGAACACCAAGCAACTGGTCACTACATTATCCAGAAAGGCCCGGTCATGGCTGACCAGCAACAGGGTGCCGGTAAATTCCAGCAGCAACCCTTCCAGCAACTCCAGCGTTTCCAGATCCAGGTCGTTGGTGGGTTCGTCCAGCACCAGCAGATTGGCTGGCTGACTGAACAGCCGCGCCAACATCAACCGGTTGCGTTCGCCGCCGGACAGCGACTTGATCGGCGAACGCACCCGCTGCGGAGTAAACAGGAAATCGCTCAGATAGCTGATGATGTGGCGGCGCTGGCCGTTGATCTCGAGGGTTTCTCGCCCGCCGGCGACGCTGTCCAGCACGGTTTGTTCGGGGTCGAGGGTTTCGCGCAACTGATCGAAATAGGCGATTTCCAGCTTGGTCCCCGCTTGCACCTGGCCGGTGTTCGGCGTCAAGCGCCCCAGCAGCAGACCGAGCAGGGTACTCTTGCCGCAGCCGTTGGGACCGATCAGGCCGATGCGATCTCCGCGCTGGATGCGCGCCGAGAAATCGCGGATCAGCGGCTCGTCGCGCCAGGCGTAGCTGACCTTTTTCGCCTCAATCGCCAGTTTGCCGGACGTTTCGGCCTGTTCCAGTTCAAAACTGGCCTTGCCGACCCGTTCGCGGCGCTGGCGACGCTCCTCGCGCAAAGCCAGCAGCGCCCGCACCCGGCCTTCGTTGCGGGTGCGCCGCGCCCGGATGCCCTGACGAATCCAGACTTCTTCCTGCGCCAGCCGCTTGTCAAACTTGGCGTTATGGCGGGCCTCGACTTCCAGCCAGGCCGCTTTTTTCTCCAGAAAGTTCGCGTAATCGCCCGGCCATGAGGTCAGCAGGCCGCGATCCAGTTCCAGCAACCGGGTGGACAGGCGTTTAAGCAGGGCGCGGTCGTGGGTGACGAACAGCAGCCCGCCGCGAAAGGCCAGCAATTCCTCTTCCAGCCACTGGATGGTTTCCAGATCGAGATGATTGGTCGGCTCGTCCAGCAGCAGCACATCCGGCTCGCACACCAGCGCCCGCCCCAGCAACACTCGCCGCCGCCAGCCGCCGGACAGTTCCGCCAGCGAGGTATCCGCCGGCAGTTGCAGGCGGCTCAGCACGGCTTCAACCCGCTGTTGCCAGCGCCAGCCGTCGCGCGCTTCCAGTTCGTGTTGCAGGCGCTCCATGTGCTGCATCTTTTCAGGCGCGTGATCCTGCGCCAGTTGCGCTGCCGCTTCGTGATATTCGGCCAGCAGCGCCCCCAGTCCTTCCAGTCCACCGGCCACGACCTCGAATACGGTGGCGGTGGTATCCGCCGGCAGTTCCTGCGCCAGCGTGGCGACGCGCAAACCGGGCTGACGCCAGATTTCGCCGCCGTCGGGCAGCGATTCGCCAGTCAGCAGCCGCAGCAGGGTGGTTTTACCTGTACCGTTGCGACCAATCAGGCAGACCCGTTCACCGGGATCGAGTTGAAAACCGGCACCGTCCAGCAGTTTTTCGGCGCCAAAGGCGATGGAGAGGTTGTCGATGCTTAATAGGGGCATGAAATCACTGTTTAACTCATTGGGTGTTTATTAGTCGTCGTCAGGGAATCCTGGCATAAAGAAAAATGACTGATTTGAATTGCCGGGCGATGAAGTCATCCTCTACAAGGACGGTGATCGCCTGATCATGGAGCCGATGAAGAAACAGGCTCGCCTGCTGGAACTGCTGGCTACGCTGGAACCCATTGAAGACGCCTTCCCCGATGTAGATGAAGGATTGCTGCCGCTGGACGACATCCAGCTATGAACAGCCCGCGCTACCTGTTGGACACCAACATCGTCTCTGACCTTGCCCGCCATCCTGGCGGACGGTAGGCTAGATCATCAGCTTCATCCAACTCATTGATCCTGCTAAAAGGCGTGCGTTGTTCTCGCCCAACCCGTCGTTCGGATCACAGGAAGATTTACCCAAAGATACTCAGGCCAGGTTAGTTGCGTGTGCAGGTGGCAATCGCCCGCCACGAGCCATCACCCACACCGGGCGTACTGCCCCATGTGCCTTCAAACCGATTGATCGTCTTGGTGCTGCCGTTCGCCTGGTCACTATATTTTCCTTTCCAGAAATAGCGCTTACCGTTAAGTTCGCCGCTTTGATACACCTGAGTCAGGTTGCAAATACGGTCGTTGCAGTTGCCGTTCAGTACTGAGTTGCCATAGTGATCGGTGTAATCGCCAGTGATCCCCCAACCGCCCCCGGCTTTACTCTGCCAGATCACGCTCCAGTTAAATTGACCTTTATCATTACTGTTGAATGTTGACCAACTGCCATCGTACTCACAAGACCACATTTCAGCCTGTGCGGAAACCGCCATGGCTAAGCCCAATAACATCGCTATACCTGCCAACTTTTTGTGCATGATTATCGCTCTCACGGTTATTTAATACTGAGTGATTGATCGATTTTCCATCATGGTGGCAGCTTGGGTTAGTATCCTCGCTACCCACCGCCTGCGGATCGAAATGCTTATGACCCAGATTGACGCCGAACTCGATACCTCCGGGCTGAACTGTCCGCTGCCGATTCTCAAAGCCAAGAAAGCCCTGGCCGGACTGCGCAGCGGCCAGGTGTTGCGGATCATCGCCACCGATCCCGAATCAGTTCGAGACTTTAAGGTCTTCAGCCAGCAGGTGGGTCATGCCCTGCTGGAAGTGCGCGAAGACGCGGGCCGGTTCTACTTCCTGCTGCGCAAAGCCTAGCAGACCGACCCGACAAACAGCTTCTACTCCCCCGCCACCGTCATTCGTTCCAGCAGCAACGAACCGCAGCGAATGCCGCCGCGCACGTCCACATCGTTCCCCACCGCCACGATGCCCTTGAACATGTCGGCCAGATTGCCCGCGATAGTGATTTCATGCACCGGATATTGAACCTGGCCGTTTTCCACCCAGAATCCCGACGCCCCCCGCGAATAATCGCCAGTCACCGGATTGACCCCGTGACCGAGCAACTCCGTCACCCACAGCCCGCGATCCAGTTGCCGCACCAATTCCTCGCAACCCAGCGGCCCCGCCTCGACGATCAGGTTGTGCGTGCCGCCGGCGTTGCCGGTGGTCTGCATCCCCAACCGTCGTGCGGAATAACTGTCCAGCACATAGCCCTGCAACACGCCGCCGCTGACCACAGCGCGATCTGCGGTCGCGACGCCCTCGCCATCAAACGGGGCGCTGGACAGCGCTTTCAGCAGGTGCGGTCGCTCATCAATGTTCACAAACTCCGGGAACACCGCCGTACCGAGCCGATCCGGCAGGAACGATGCCTTGCGGTACAGCGCTCCGCCGCGAATCGCCGCGATGAAATGGCCGATCAGGCCGCGCGCCGGTTCCGGCGCAAACAATACCGGAACCTGGCGGGTGGTCAGGCGGCGACTGCCCAAACGCCGCAGGGCGCGTTGCGCGGCTTTTTCCCCGACTGCGAGAGGCGTTTCCAAATCGGCGCGATCCCGTGTTCCGCTGTACCAATGATTGCGCTGCATCCCACTGTCATCCTGAGCGATCACCGAGCAACTGAGCGAATGCCGCGTGGTGGGATACCCGTCGCAAAAGCCGTGCGAGTTGCCGTACATGGACAATCCGGCATGGGTGGCGACGCTGCCCCCTTCCGAGTTGCGGATGCGCGGGTCCAGCGCCAGCGCCGCCGCTTCACATTCGCGGGCCAGCGCAATGGCGTCCTCGGCGGTCAACGCCCAGGGATGATAGAGATCGAGATCGGGAATTTTCCGCGCCAGCCGATCCGGATCGGCCAGCCCGGCATAGGGATCGGCAGCGGTATAACGGGCGATAGCGCACGCGCTGCGCACGGTTTCGCGGATTGCGTCCGGTCGCCAGTCGCCGGTGCTGGCCGAACCCCGGCTCTGGTTGAAATAGACCGTGACCGCCAAGCCGCGCTGGCGGTGATATTCCAGCGTTTCCACTTGGCCCAGCCGCACTGTGACCGACAGGGCGCTGCCAAAGCTGGCGGCGGCTTCGGCGGCGGTAGCGCCTTGCGCCCGCGCCTCGATCAGGATGGCGGCGACCAGGGTTTCCAGATGTTCCCGTGGAGGAAGCGGCGCGGTGATTGGGGTGATGGATGTGCGCATGGCGGAGGGTATCGGCGAGGGTTGGCGGGAGTTTCGCTGGCTGCGAGGTAGTTTAGACCTGATTCAAGTTTCACATTGCGCCGCACGCTGCGCAGAATCAGCGCCGGATAGCCCTTGTCCGGTTCATCACGTTGCCAGACAATGCAACGCCAGTTCGGCCCATAACCAATATACGCATCAATCAGCGAGGTGAATCCAGTGAAACGGCAAGTGCGCAAGGCGGTATTCCCGGTAGCCGGTCTCGGAACGCGGTTCTTGCCGGCAACCAAGGCCAGTCCCAAGGAGATGCTGCCCATCGTGGATAAGCCGCTGATCCAGTACGGGGTCGAGGAAGCGGTGGCCGCTGGCGTGGATACCCTGGTGTTCATCATCGGGCGCACCAAAAACGCGATTGCCGACCACTTCGACAAAGCCTACGAGCTGGAGGTGGAACTGGAAACACGCGGCAAGATGGATTTGCTGGAGATCGTGCGCAACATCGTGCCGCCCCGGGTGCAATGCGTCTACATCCGTCAAGCCGAGGCGCTGGGTTTGGGGCATGCGGTGCTATGCGCCCGGCCCGCTGTCGGCGACGAACCGTTCGCCGTGATTCTGGCTGACGATTTGATCGAGGAAGACGTCAACGAAGGCGGGGCGCTGAGCCAGATGACCCGTTACTTCAACAAGTATCAGTGTTCGATTCTGGGCGTGGAACGGGTGCCGAAGTCGGAAACCAACAAGTACGGCATCGTTCACCCGTTGCCGTTCGCCACCCGGCTCAGCAATGTGGACGGCATCGTCGAAAAACCGAAGCCGGAAAATGCGCCCTCCAACTTGGCCGTGGTGGGCCGCTACATCCTGACCTCGCGCATCTTCGATCTGCTGGAAAATACTCCGCGCGGAGCCGGCAACGAAATTCAGCTTACCGACGGCATCGCCGCGCTGCTGGCGGAGGAACAGGTGCTGGCCTATGAGTTTTCCGGTCGGCGCCACGACTGCGGCAGCAAACTCGGCTATCTGGAGGCGACGGTTGAGTACGGTTTGCGCCATCCCGAACTCGGCGATCAGTTCCGCGCCTATCTGCAAACGCTGACCGGGCACCTCGGCGACGCAGTTGCGCCTGCGGAAGACTGATTGCCGCATTCGCCGGGCGCGGCTTGTCCCCCGGCGGGCAAGCCGCTACTCTGATTTCCAATCTCCCTCACCTCATTGATCGGCTGGATATCGTCATGTGCGGAATCGTAGGCGCCATCGCTGAACGCAATGTCACTCCCATCCTGCTCGAAGGCCTGCGGCGGCTGGAATACCGTGGCTATGACTCGGCGGGCATCGTCACTCTGGACAGTCGCGACGACGGCCTGCACCGGGTGCGCACCGTCGGCAAAGTGCTGGCGCTGACGGAGCGCCTGCAACAGGAACCGGTGCGCGGGCCGCTCGGCATCGCCCACACCCGCTGGGCCACCCACGGCGAGCCGTGCGAGCGCAACGCCCATCCCCACATCAGCAATGATTCGGTGGCGGTGGTGCATAACGGCATCATTGAAAATTATCAGGAACTCAAGGTCAGCCTGATCGCCGCCGGCTACCGCTTCGAGTCCGATACCGATACTGAAGTGATCGCCCACCTGATCGATCAGCAGTTGCGGCAAAACGGCGGCAATCTGCTGGCGGCGGTCAGACAAAGCGTGGCGCAATTGACCGGCGCCTACAGCCTCGGCGTCATCTGCCGCGCAGACCCGGAACGCCTGATCGCGGCCCGGGCCGGGAGTCCGCTGGTGATCGGCATCGGTCTTGGCGAACACTTCATCGCCTCGGACGTATTCGCGCTGGCGCCGGTGACGCAGACCTTTGTGTTTCTGGAAGAAGGCGATATCGCCGAGGTCCAGCGCGAGCGCTTCACCATTTATGACCGCAGCGGTCAGCCGGTCGAACGCAAGCTGTCCTATTCGGGCCAGATGGGCGCCGCCGCCGGCAAGGGCAGTTATCGCCATTTCATGCTCAAGGAAATTTTCGAGCAACCGGCGGTGGTCGCCGAAACTCTGGAAGGGCGCGTCCATCAGGGCCGATTGCTGGAAGACAGCTTTGGGCCGGAAGCAAATGCGGTGTTCGATCAGGCGCAGGGCGTCCACATCGTCGCCTGCGGCACCAGTTATCACGCCGGGCTGGTGGCACGCTACTGGCTGGAAAATCTGGGTATCCCCTGCACGGTCGAGGTCGCCAGCGAATACCGTTACCGGCGCGGAGTGACGCCGCCGGGCACCCTGTTCGTCAGCATCTCCCAGTCGGGCGAGACCGCCGATACTCTGGCGGCGTTGCGCACGACCGGGGAACGCGGCTATCTGTCCACCCTGACCATCTGCAATGTGGCCGAAAGCTCGCTGGTGCGCGAATCGGCGCTGACCTTGCTCACCCGCGCCGGTCGGGAAATCGGCGTGGCGTCCACCAAGGCGTTTACGACTCAACTGGTGGCGTTACGCTTGCTGGCGCTGGCCCTGGGCCGGCGGCATGGTTTGAGCGCGAGCGATCTGGCGGCGCAGGTGCGGGATCTGGAACGGTTGCCGCGTGCGTTGGAGGAGGCGCTGGTGCTGGATGGCGCCATCGAACGGCTGGCCGAACATTTCGCCGAGAAGAATCATGCGCTGTTTCTGGGACGCGGCCCGCAATATCCGATAGCGATGGAAGGGGCGCTCAAGCTCAAGGAAATTTCCTACATTCACGCCGAAGCCTATCCCGCCGGTGAACTCAAACATGGCCCGCTGGCGCTGGTGGACGCCGATATGCCGGTGGTCTGCGTATTGCCGAAGGATGGTTTGCTGGAAAAGGTGCTGTCCAATCTTCAGGAAGTGCGGGCGCGCGGCGGCGAGCTGTTCCTGTTCGCCGACCGCGAGGTGGACACGCACCTGAGCGGCGTCAGCACCCATGTCCTGTCGCTGGGGGCGGTGCCCGAATCCATCGCGCCGATGGTGTTCACCGTGCCGCTGCAATTGCTGGCCTATCACGTCGCGATCCTCAAGGGCACCGACGTGGATCAGCCGCGCAACCTGGCTAAATCCGTTACCGTGGAATGAACGAAAATGCCGATGAAACCCAAAACGCCTTCATCCGGCGGCAATAAACTAGATCAAGCCGTTGCCGCCGCCCGGCAGAGCCGGGAAAAGCGCGAACGCGACTACCGCGAGCAGGCGCTGAAGCTCTATCCGTGGATTTGCGGGCGTTGCACCCGTGAGTTCAATCGCCAGAACCTGCATGAACTCACCGTTCATCATCGCAATCACGACCATGACTATAACCCGCCGGACGGCAGCAATTGGGAGCTGCTGTGCCTGTACTGCCACGACAACGAACACCAGCGCTATGAAGAAGCGGCGGCGGCCCGGGGCGGGATGGAGAGTGCGGGTCGCAAGCCGGGCGGCGCGACCCATAACCCGTTCGCCGACCTGAAAGCCCTGTTAAGCAGCGGAAAGGGGAACGCGGCGGAATAGTGCCCAAGCCGCTGAATCGCGGTTAAGATAGCCCCCCTTCATGACCGGCCTTTCTGGGGATTGCCCATGACTTTTATCGTTACTGAAAACTGCATCAAGTGTAAGTACACCGACTGCGTGGAAGTCTGTCCGGTGGATTGCTTCCACGAAGGGCCGAATTTTCTGGTCATCGATCCCGACGAATGCATTGACTGCACCCTGTGCGAGCCGGAATGTCCAGTCCATGCCATTTTCTCCGAAGACGATCTGCCGTCCGACCAGCAGCATTTCCTGGCGCTCAACACCGAACTCGCCAAACAATGGCCGGTGATCACCACCAAGAAGGATGCGCCGCCCGACGCGGCGGAGTGGGACGGCAAGCCCGACAAGCTGCAATACCTCGAACGCTGACTTTGACGACCGCCGCTGGGCGGTCGTTTCGCTCCCGCCGTTGAAACCACGGCCCGCGCCCTTATTTTCAAACCATTGCCGAACCTTGCCGCCGTCCGGCGCGGCCCTTGCGGATACCTGAAGATGACTGATTCCCCCTACGTTTTTGAAGTCAATCAACACAATTTCGCCTCGGTGGTGGTAGAGAATTCCCAGCGGGCGCCGGTGCTGGTGGATTTCTGGGCTGACTGGTGCCAGCCCTGTAAAACCCTCACTCCGCTGCTGACCAAGCTGGCGCAGGAATACCGGGGCGGCGTCATTCTCGCCAAGGTCAACGCCGACGCCGAGCAGGCGCTGGCCGCCCATTTCCAGGTTCGCAGCCTGCCGACGGTAATGGTGGTGTGGCAGGGACAAATTGTGGAACAACTGGTGGGCTTAAAGCCGGAGTCAGCCTACCGCGCGGTGATTGATCAGCTTCGCGCCAAACCCGGCGACCTGATTCTGGAGCAAGTAGAAACGCTTTGGCAGCAGGGTCGCCAGAAGCAGGCGGTTGAACTGCTGGGCGAGGCGTTGAAACAGGAGCCGGACAGCGTAGAGCTAAAGGTCGCGCTGGCCGAAAAGCTGCTGCAACTGGATCGCGGCGAGAAAGCGCGAGTGCTGCTGCAAAGCCTGCCGGCGGAAGAGCAGAACCGTCAACCGGCCAGCGGCCTGTTGGCGCGCTTGCAATTTGCCGATCTGGCCCAGGGCGCCCCGGACCTGGCCCAATTGGAGATTCAGGTCCGCGCCAAACCGGATGATTACGCTGCGCGCCGGCAACTGGCCGCCCGCTATGTGCTGGCCGGCGATTACGAAGCGGCGCTGGAGCAGTTCATGGACATCCTGCGCCGCAATCCCCAGTTCGAGGAGGGCGCGGGGCGCAAGGGCCTGATCGCCATGTTCGAGATGCTCGGCAACGAAAACCCGCTGGTCATCACCTACCGGCGGCGGATGTTCTCGCTGCTGCATTGATTCCCAGGGCGAGCGCCCGGCATGACTTCCGACCGGCGGACGCTCGCGCAACTGCGCGTCCAGGCCCGGCAAGCCCGTGACTGCGGCCATTACGCCGCCGCCGCCCGGCTGGAACGCCAGGCGGTGGAACTGGCCGGGGCGTTGCATCTGACGGGCGAGCGGACGCGGGCGCTGCTGTGGGAAGGCTACAGCCTGCGGCAAGCCGGCGAGGAGGATCTGGCGCTGGCGGCCTTGCTGCAAGCCGCCGGCGAGCGGTCTGCCGCCGCCGATCCCGCTGATGTGTTCGCTGCCCTGATTGCCATCGTTCATATCAGCCTGGAGCGCAAACCGGTCAGCTTCTGCCGCGCACTGCTGGATCAGGGTCGGCGCTATCTGGCCGACATCCGCCGGAACTGGATCGCGCCGCTGGATTTTCTGGAGGGCGAACTGGCCTGCCGCCGGGGCGATTTCGCCGCTGCCGGGGACTGGCATTGCCGCGCCTGGGCCGGCTGGCGCGACGAACATCCCCGCCTGACTGCGGCGACTCACCTTTGGGCGCTATGCCGCGTTGCCTTTCGTCGCCGCGATCCCGCCGAACTGGAACGGCTGACGGAAACCCTCGCCGAGCTGCGCCCGATTCCGGTTTTGGAACGACAACTGGTACAACGGGCGCACCTGCTGTGCTGGCGGGCGCGGCGCGCTACGGACGCTGCCCGCGCCGGATCCGAACCCGCGCCGGTCGAAATGGCCCTGGCTTTATTGACGGCTGACGATGGCGACCGCAATTTCGGCGCACGTCAGGAAGCACTGCGGGTACTGGCGCTGGCGGGATATCGGACGGAGCTGGACGCCGCGCTGTTGCGATATCCGCTGGATTCCGAGCGCTTCGATACTTTATTGCTGCTGGGTGATCTGGCGCTGATCCGGGCGCGGGAGGAGCTGAGATTGCCGGTGGTGGATGACGAGTACGGCCCATGGTCTGCGGACCTTTCCGCGCCGTTTTCCGCTGTGGCGACCGTGACCCTGCACCAGGCGGAGAGCCGCTATCAAGCCGCGTTATCGCCGGCGGCCAGCGAAGATGAGCGGCTGGAAACCGGCTGGCATGGCAACATGATCCGCGAACGGCTCATCTGGATCAACAGGGCAACTTCCAAGGAATAAGAGCGCTCAGGCGGCGGGAGTCGGGCCGGGTGGATGTTGGGGGTTTCGGGCGGCGGCGATGGCCCGGATATGGCGGGCAAAGTCGGGATAGCGATCCAGGATGGGATCGAACGCCTCCCGATCCAGCACGAACAGGTCGCAATAATCGGTGGCCCGAACCGTGGCGTTGCGCGGAGCCTGATTCAGCAACGCCATTTCGCCGAAAAAATCCCCACTGTGGAGCGTTGCGATCACTGCGCCGGTCGCGGTGAGTACATCCACAGCGCCGCGCTGAATGACATACAGGGCATCGGCGGGATCGCCCGCCCGAAACAGGATCTCGCCGGGCACCGCCACCCGGGGTTTGAAGGCCAGGACGATGGCTTCTACCGACCGCCGTTCCGCCCCGCGAAAAAAAGGCACCCGGTCAATCAGTTCCGCATGGAGGGCCAGGACGATCCTGGCGCGGAGAATGGGGGGCAGGGTCGCCAGCACGGTGCGATCCTCGTAGCCGTGGCGGCTCTCCCACAGGTAGCGGTAATAGGCCCGGACCTTGATCCGCAACGGCTTGGGAATCTGGTGATGGCGCATGAACGCCTCCGCCCGATCCACCTTGGTCAGGTAACGTTCCCGCTCGGCGTCCATGCGAAACAGCAGCGTCGCCACATTGCCCAGGATAAAGCCGAAGAAGCCGACGCCCACCATCATCGCCAGGCAGGCGTATGCCATCTGCGGCAGGGTTTGCGGGTGGATGTCGCCATAACCGACCGTGGCCAAGGTGGTGATCGTCCAATACACCGCCTGCCCGTATTCAAACACCGGGTCGGCGTGGGAACCGGCGGAGCCGCTGCCCAGCCCGACCCAGCCGCAGGCAAACAGATGGATCATCAACGGCAGCATCGCGCCGACGGCGCCGAGCCGGGCCGCTACCGGATGCAGCGCATCCAGGCGTTGTCGCAGCTTCCAGGCTTCCCGGAAACCGCGCAGCAGCGGGAGCTTGGCCAGGTAGAGCAGCGTGGCCGCGTTGCCCAGGGTTGACTCGGTCACGCTGACCAGCGGCAGGGCGGCCAACCCCAGCGCCAGCAGCCACCCGATCCTCCGGCGCGCATGCCTGAACTCACGGCCAGCAACCAGCAGGGGGATCAGCAGCAGCGCCAGGATGGTCTGGTCGAAAAGGGCATCGGCCCAAGGCGACTGGATGACTGCGGGGAAGGCCAGTCGCAGCGGAATCCAGAACCCGCCGACCAGCGTGGCGCCCATCAGGCAGATCCGGCTGAGGCGGATTCCCCAGCGCGGCCACCTGCCGGCTTCTCGGGTTGTTGGCGCGTCGGGGGGTGTTGTGGGTGGAAGCAAATCGGTCACATTCTGAAGAGGATGCGGCTTTAAAATCAGGACCTTCGCCTTCCGTCATTCCCGCGTCAGCAAGAATCCAGTAATCCGTTGAAAAAATCGGATACCTGGTTTTACGGGCAGGACGAATTCAAGGTGTTTGGCGAAAGTTCCGTCCATAATTTC
>DEHY01000084.1 GCA_002352185.1 Competibacteraceae bacterium UBA2788 | reverse complement strand
TTTTTACAGGACTACCATAAATTTATCTTGCAGATCCTGAAACTCATTGATCAACCCCTGCACCTTCCGGTTCGCGGGAAAAGCCTGCTGGATCAGAATAGGCTCAGCTTCAGCCGGCTTGTTGGCCAGCCCCAGTTCGATCACCTTGTTATTGGGGATCAGCGCCGCTTCCCGGGCTTCCTTGACTTTGTCCAGGATTGCCCTGTCGGCTTCAGAGAGAGGCAGCTTCATCAGCGCATCCCACGATTCCTGGTAGTCTTTGCGCGCCTTGTCGATACCTTCCTTGATCCCCTTCATGGTGGTCTCGTCCGAGATGATCACCAGCGTGCGCATGTCGCGGGCGACCTTGTATTCCGCCTCGGACAAATTCTGGGCGTATCTGATTCGAGGATAGTTGATCCTGCCAATCTCATGGAGCTTGTCGTTGACTTGGCCCAGGCTGAAATAGCCCACCAGCGTTACGCCGAGCAAGAGCATCAACACCGCGCCGAACCCGAGACCGAGACGGCTACCCACTTTCATATTACTGAATATCATGGCTTATCTCCTTCTGATTCTTGAGCGGCTTGCACGCTCAGAGCAATCGGTTTACGAGTAACCGATTTGTATCATATTGATCAAATATATTTACCTCTTTTGAACTCTTGGGTGGTGTGATTAGACTTTGCAAATCCATTTTAAATGGGATAATTTGCGGTATAATAGTTACAATTGTTAATGAATTTGTCAACTAAAATAACTGTCTACCGTCTAACCTCTTCAACCCCAGGCGCTTTTCGATTGCCTGGCTCGCCATCCGGGCGTGCGCTGGATGCCGGACGCATTGACGCCCTGATCGAACGGATGGCAGCGTGGGACGCCGATCTGAGTCACGCCTTGCGCCGGCACGCCGACAATTTCGATTACGCGCCGATCGAGGCGGCGTTACAGGAGGGGAGGGGCCGTGACGGGCGCGCCTATGCGTTCTGCCGGCAACCCTTCAGCAAGAACTCCGTGCAAGGATTGAGTCGTCTTGACTACTGGCGTTGATCAGATGCTGCAGGTTCCGGCACGGCTGGAATTGCAACGTCCGGCTGTCGCTGCTGCTCCAGCAACTGCTTCGCCGCCTTGGATCCGGTGTAGTCCACAATTTCCCGCAACGCCGGTATCCGCAACATCACGCCCACCTTCAGGCTATCCATATTGCCGGGTTTGGAAAACGCCTGTGGATTGGCTTTGAACAACGCCCGCATCATCTGCTCCTTGCTGATGCCTGGATCGGGGCGAACCCGGGCAGCGATATCCCACAGCCGTTCGTTAGCGGCGACCGGGCCATACTCGCTGCTGACCAGCGCGGCGGATGCGACCGGCGGTGTTGGCGGCATCTCCAGCGCTGGCGGCTCAAGCAACGGAGCAGGCGGCGCTGGTTGGTCGGTCGGCGCGACCGCCGTTGTAACCGACCGACCACTTCTCTGTACTGGCGGGAGCAATTCAAAGACGGAGGGCGGAATCCGTTGCTCGATTTCGGTCAGCAAGCCGAAAGCATCTATCGGGGCCGGTGCTGCTTTCAGCCCATCGGTCATTGCCGACGTTGGCGGAATCACGGTTACCGCTTCGACTACGGGCAATGGCGCGGCGATCTCCAAGGCCGGTTCTGATAACGCTTTTTCGCTCACCGGCGGCCCACCCACTGTTGTCCACGCCAGTGCTGCCGATGAAACCGGCGCCGCCGCCGCGATCATCTCCGCTACAGCGAGAGACAACAGCGGCATTGCCGACACCGGTTCCAGCCGGGACGCAACCGGCTCTGGCGCAACGATAGCCGGGAGTACAGCGGGTTCGGCGGCGGGTGGCGCCGAAGGCGTCGCCGCAACCACCGGTTCCGGCTTGGGCTGATCAGGTTCGGCAATAGCCGGAGCGGCTTTTGGCGGAATCCCGGAGATCGTGACGACCACCGCTGTCGGTTCAGGAAGATCGGGTGGAGGCAGCGGAAACACCTCTGGAAAATCAGGGCCAGCCTTCCCGGCAAGCGCCGCCTCCGGTGCTGCTGGCGCAGCTTTGGATGCAGCGCCCTCCGCCAGCGTCACGGTGGACGCTGGCGCCGCCAGTTGCCGGGCGACAGGAGAACCGGTGAAGTCCGCAATTTCCCGCAATGTCGGAATCCGCAGCACCGCGCCGATTTTCAGCCCGCCGATCCCCGACTTGCCGAACGCCTGTGGATTGGCCTGAAACAGCGCCTGCATCATCTGATCGCGGGTGACGCCCGGATCGGGCCGCACCTTGAGCGCGATCCCCCACAGCCCCTCGCCGGGCGCGACTGGGCCGTAGGTATCGCCGGGCCGGTAAATCCGCACCGGATCGGGTGGCGGATTGATCGGAATCGGCGCCGGTTCGGGTGCAGCGGCCATCATCACCGGCACCGGCTCGACCGCTGCGTCATGATCCGGCGGTACGCTGTTCCCTGTTTCAGGGATCGCGGTTGCAACCGCTGGCGCTGGCGCAGCAGCGACCGGCACCGGTTCCATCACCGTCTTGCTCTGATCAGGGATCGAGGTTGCAACCACCGGAGCCGGTGCAGCGGCGACCGGCGTCGGATCCATCACCGTCCTGCTCCGGTCACCGGGCCGCTTGGCCAGACGCTGCACCGGATCCAGAAACACCGTAAACTCGCGGAAGGTTTTGCCGCGCGGCCAGCCAAACTCCAGCAGCAACGCCAGCGACGGCTCGCGAATCGGCCGGGTCGAAACGACCCGGACGTAAACCTGCCCTTCGGCGTTGTACTCAATCGAAAATACCAGGTTCGCTAAAGTAGGCGCCCTTTCGAGGCCGAACTCATTGAACATCGGCGGCGGCGCCAGCTTGACGGAGACCTTCGCCAGATCTTCCGGCGTGAGCGTTGGCAATGGAATTCGGGCGTCGAATAATTGGTTCAAAGCAGACTGAACCTGAATTTCGCCGATTTCCAGCGCCCAGGCGTTCACCGGCCCCCATAGCAGCGCCAGCAACCAGAAGCGGAAGAATTTTCGATTCATGGAGAGTTCCTCAAATTCGGGTAGCGATATGGCGAAACCGGCTGGATTTGCGCCGATACCCGCGCGCTTCATTCGTCGTATTCTAAAATGGTAATTTAAGATGCGGGTAATTCGATTCCGGTCGCCCGTCAGAACTCGCGACAAAACTTGGAAATCTGCCATGTCTCTTGATCACGATGGATCACCCACTCCCGCCGAATCCGGGTCAGCGCCCTGCCCCAGCCTTGCCGAAGAAACTGCCGCGCAGGTGCTGGAACTGCTGCGGGAACTGCTGCGGGAACTTCGCCCGTCAGAGCGGGGCGCAGCGACGCTGACCCTGGACAGCCATGTGGATCGGGATTTGGCGCTGGACAGTCTGGCCCGCACCGAACTGCTGCGCCGGATTGAGGACAAGTTCCAGGTGCAACTGGGCGAACAGATTCTGCTGGCCGAAACGCCGCGCGATCTGATTGATCTGATCCTGCAAGCCAGCGGTGGGCCGGAACCTGCGGCGCTGGCAGCCGACTGGCAGGCGCCAGCGCCGGAATCGCCAACGACGGGCGTCCCGGATCGCGCCGAAACCCTGATTGAAATGCTCGACTGGCATGTCGAAGCGCATCCCGACCGGCTGGCGATCCAGATCTACGGCAATGACGACCGGATTGACGCCACGTTCAGCTATGCCGGGTTGCGCCAGGGCGCGCGGGCAGTAGCCGCCGGATTGCGGGAACGCGGGCTGCAACCCGGCCAGACGGTGGCGATCATGCTGCCGACCGGCGGCGATTACTTTCTCGGCTTTTTTGGCATCCTGCTGGCCGGCGGCGTCCCGGTGCCGATCTATCCGCCGGTGCGGCCCTCGCAACTCGAAGATCATCTGCGCCGCCACGCCCGGCTGCTGAACAACGCCCAAACCGTGGCGCTGATCACCGTGCCCGAAGCGAAGCTGGTGGCGCGGTTGCTGCAAGCCCAAGTTGAAAATTTGCGCCATATCGTCACGGCGACGGAGTTGCAGCAGACGCCCGCAACCTGGAGCGAGATTCCCGTTCATGCCCGCGATCTCGCGTTCCTGCAATACACCTCCGGCAGCACCGGCGATCCCAAAGGAGTGATGCTCAGCCACGCCAATCTGCTGGCCAATTTGCGCGCCATGGGGCCACGGATCGCGGCCAATTCCCGGGATGTGTTCGTCAGCTGGTTGCCGTTGTATCACGACATGGGCCTGATCGGGGCCTGTCTGGGCAGCCTGTACTACGCCTTTCCGCTGGTGGTGATGTCGCCGTTGAGCTTCCTGGCCCGCCCCGCCCGCTGGCTGTGGGCCATTCATCGCCATCGCGGCACCCTGTCGGCAGCGCCCAATTTCGCCTACGAACTGTGCGCCCGCGTCATCCAGGATCATGAAATCGAGGGTCTGGACCTCAGTTCATGGCGTATGAGCTTCAACGGCGCCGAACCGGTCAGCCCGGCCACCCTGGAACGATTCATCGCCCGTTTCAGCCGCTACGGCTTCCGCGCCGAAGCCATGGCGCCCGTCTACGGACTGGCCGAATGCTCGGTCGGGCTGGCCTTGCAGCCGCCGGACCGGGGGCCGGTTATTGATCGCGTGCAACGCGAACGCTTCGTCGCCACCGGCCTGGCCGATCCGGCCCCTCCCGGCGATACCGCCGCCCTGCTGTTTCCCGCCTGCGGCCAGCCGATTCCCGATCACCAGATTCGCATTGTGGATGAGCAGGGCCACGAACTGCCGGATCGTCAGGAAGGGCGCGTGGAATTCAAGGGGCCGTCAGCAACAGTCGGCTACTACCGCAACCCGGAAGCCACCCGCCGACTGTTCCCGCATGGAGACGGCTGGCTGGATTCCGGGGATCGCGGCTATCTTTCCGGTGGCGATATTTATCTGACCGGGCGGGTCAAGGATTTGATCATTCGCGGCGGGCGCAATCTCTATCCCTACGAACTGGAACAGGCGGTGGGGGAAATTCCAGGCATCCGCAAAGGCTGCGTGGCCGTGTTCGCCAGCCCCGACCCCGCGACGGGCAGCGAGCGGCTGGTGATCGTGGCCGAAACGCGGACGACGCAACCGGAGTCTCTGATTAACCTGCGCCAGCAGATTCAAAGCGTCGGCGTGGATTTGCTGGGAACACCGCCGGATGAGGTGGTGCTGGCGCCGCCGCACACGGTATTAAAAACCTCCAGTGGCAAGATTCGCCGCGTGGCGGTGCGGGAGTTGTACGAGCGCAATGCCATTGGGCAGGGCGGGCGGGCGCTATGGCTGCAACTGACCCGGATCGCGCTGTCCAGCGGCTGGGCGCAGGCGCGCCGGCTGGGGCGTACCGGCATGGAATGGCTGTATGCCGCTTATGCCTGGAGCGTATTCGGCGCGCTGGCGCCGGCGGTGTGGCTGGGAATCATGACCTTGCCGAAACCGGAATGGCGCTGGGCGCTGGCTCGCACCGGGCCTCGGCTGCTGGCGCAACTGACCGGCACGCCGCTGACGGTGCGCGGCCAGGAGCATCTGCCCGCCGGTTCCTGCGTGCTGGTCGCCAACCATTCCAGCTTTCTGGACGCCTATGTGCTGATGGCGGCCATTCCGCGCCATTTCCACTACGTCGCCAAGCGGGAATTGCTGAACAATCGCTGGCTGGCCCAACCCTTGCTGCGCATAGGTACGCTGTTCGTCGAACGCTTTGACATGCAGCGCAGCGCAGATGAGGCCCACAAGCTGATCGAAGCGGCGCGCGCCGGCCAGTCGCTGGGCTTCTTCCCGGAAGGCACCTTCACCCGGATGCCCGGCCTGCTGGAATTTCGCATGGGAGCGTTCCTGGCGGCGGCGCAGGCGGGTGCGCCGGTGGTGCCGGTCACGATTCGCGGCACCCGCTCGATGTTGCGCGCAGGCTCGTGGTTCCTGCGCCGAGGCCGGCTGGAGGTGATCGTTGAGTCGCCTATAACGCCGGACGGCGACGACTGGTCGGCGGCGGTTCGGCTACGCGACGCGGCGCGGGCGGCGATTTTGCGCCATTGCGGCGAGCCGGATTTGGGTTCCTGAAAATTACAGCCAAGCTTACACATTAAAGCGGAAATGCATCACATCGCCCTCCTGGACAATGTACTCCTTGCCTTCCAACCGCCATTTACCCGCCTCACGGGCGCCCGCCTCGCCGCCGCAGGCGATGTAATCGGCATAGGCGATCACCTCGGCGCGGATGAAACCCCGCTCAAAATCGCTGTGAATCACCCCCGCCGCCTGCGGCGCGGTGGAACCGGCCCGCACCGTCCAGGCCCGCACTTCCTTGGGTCCAGCGGTAAAATAGGTCTGCAACCCCAGCAGCTTATAAGCGGCGTGAATCACTCGATCCAGCCCCGGCTCGGACAACCCGTAGTCCGCCAGAAACTCGGCCCGGTCGGCATCTTCCAGTTCCGCCAGTTCCGCTTCAATGGCCGCGCAGACCGGCGCGACCTCGGCGTCTTCCTGACGGGCAATTTCCCGCACCTGATCCAGCAGCGAATTGGCGCCAAAGCCATCCTCGGCGACATTGGCGATGTACAGCACCGGCTTGCCGGTCAACAAAAACAAATCCCGCAACGCCTCGCGTTCCGAGTCCGTCAACAACAGAGTCCGCAACGGGGCGCTAGTGTCCAGATGCGCCTGCACCCGCTCCAGGGCCGACTTGCGCTCCAGCGCTTCCCTGCCCCCCGCCTTGGCCGCCTTTTCGGCGCGTTGCAACGCCTTTTCCACGGTCGCCAGATCGGCCAACGCCAGCTCGGTGCTGATCGTTTCGATATCAGAGCGCGGATCCACGCGGTTGCAAACGTGAATCACGTCATCATCCTCGAAACAGCGCACCACATGCGCGATAGCGTCGGTTTCGCGGATGTGGGCCAGAAACTGATTCCCCAATCCCTCGCCCCTGGAAGCCCCGGCCACCAGTCCGGCGATATCCACAAACTCGACCGTAGCCGGCATGATCTGCTTGGGCTTGACGATAGCCGCCAGCGCCGCCAGCCGGGGATCGGGCACCGGCACCACTCCGATATTGGGGTCAATAGTGCAGAATGGGTAATTCTCGGCCTGAATGCCCGCCTTGGTGAGGGCGTTGAACAGGGTGGATTTGCCGACGTTCGGCAAGCCGACGATGCCGCATCTGAGGGTCATGGAAACCTTTATTCAATCAGTAGTTAATCGGTTCAGGCGCTCACGCTTCGGGTCGCCGCGCATCCGCCGGCATGGCGGACGCCAACGGGGTGCGAGCGGGCGATCATGGAGAATGCAAGCGATCATGGGAGCCACTACTATAAGCACCCAGTCAAAGCGGCGGAGTGGCTCAACATGGATCAAGCGGCTCGTCATTGCATCGTCCCCGTACTGGCCGGCGGCGGCACCCGATTGCCCGCTCATGTCGGTGTGCTACAGGCCATCAGGGAACTGGGTTATGGCTACCAGCACATCGTGGGGGTGTCGGGCGGCAGCATCATTGCCGCCCTGGCCGCAGCGGGCGTCGGTTGCGAAGCGATGAGAACCCTGTTTCTGGATGTTGATTTCAGCGTCTTTCGCGGCTATTCGCTGGTCAATCTGCTGCTGCGCGGCGGGCTTTCCAGCGGCGCCAAATTTGAACATTGGATGAACGACCAGTTGCAGGGCAAGCGTTTCGCCGACCTCGAAACGCACCTCCACATCGTCGCCACCGATGTGCGTTCCAGCCAGCCCGTCGTTTTCAGCCGCGCCACCACGCCGGATTTGCTGGTGGCGCAGGCGGTGCTTTATTCGATTTCCATTCCCCTCCTGTTTCCATTTCATCATTATGGCGATCATGTGCTGGTGGACGGCAGCATCCTGGCCGAAGACAGTTTGATTCGCGACTGGGCCGGGGATCGCACGCCCGTCATCTGTTTCCGCCTGCGGGACAAACGGGCGCCCGATCCCCATGTCCAGCGGAACGTGCTGCCGCTGGCCGATTACCTGTTTATGCTGATCCGCACGTTTATGAGTACTATTTCACGCGAATTCCTGAGCGAGACGCTCTGGGTCAACACGGTGCTGATCGAGTGCGAAGGCCTGTCGCCGCTGGAGTTCCACATGACGCCGGAACAGAAAAGCCGCCTGTTTGAACTGGGTTACCGCACCACCCTCGACATTTTGCCGCTGAAGCTGAAGCTGACTCGCGGACAGCGCGCCGCTCCCTGATTCGGGCAGGTATCAGGACTTCGCGGGAGGCATTGCATCCGGGTTGTCCGCTGCGCTGCGTCGGCTGTGCAACGTCTGCATGGCCTGATCCCACTGTCCGGCGATGATGCGCGGCAACTCACGGAGCGCGTCGGCAATGGCCTGCTCGATCAGCGCCTGTTCCGACTGCGGCGCGCGGCCCAATACGTAATCCAGCACTGCGCGGCCATCGCCGGGATGGCCGATGCCGAGCCGCAGGCGCAGAAAATCGTTGCCGCCCAACTGCGCAATCAAGTCGCGCAGACCATTGTGGCCGCCATGCCCGCCCGCCCGCTTCAGCCGCACCGCGCCGGGCGGCAAATCCAGATCATCATGGACGATCAGGATTTCCGGCAGTGGAATCCGATGGAACCGCGCCAGGGTTGCGACCGACAGCCCGCTACGGTTCATGAAGGTCATCGGCTTCAGCAGCCAGAGAACCTGCCCGGCGACAATGATCCGGCACAGATCGCCGTGAATTTTGCCGTCCGGGCGAAACGCGCCGCCCTGCTGACGGGCCAGTTCATCGGCCAGCCAGAAACCGGCGTTGTGGCGGGTCTGGGCGTATTGAGGGCCGGGATTGCCCAGCCCTGCTATCAGCCGCAGGGACGATACCGGGGCCGACATCACCGTAGTTTCGTTCAGCGAACCGGTCGAACTCAGGTCGTCGGCGCGACCACGCTCGGCCCTTCGTCACCGCCATGAGCGTGATGGATGTTGACTACGATGACGTCGTGTTCGGAATTGGGGGCAATGTGGGTCGCCAGTTCCACCCCGTCCGGCAGCTTGATTCCAGACAGATGAATCGCCTCGCCCAAGCCGAGACCGTTCAGATCGACCTCGATAAATTCCGGCAGGTCTTTGGGCAGGCAGGCAATTTCGATATCGATCAGCGCGTGGCTGACCACCCCGCCCTGCTGTTTGACTCCGGGCGCAGTTTCCGCATTGACGAAGCGTAGCGGCACATGCACCCGCAGCTTGCGGTCGGCGCTGACCCGCAGGAAATCGAGATGCAGAATGGTGGGCTTGAAGGGATGACGCTGCAAGTCGCGCAACACGGCGCTTTCGACCCGGTCGCCCACTTTCAGAGTCAGCACATGAGAATAAACGGCGTCGTTCTTCAACTGGTTCAGAACGTCCAGATGATTCAGCACCAGCGGCTGCGGCTCCTGGCCGCCACCGTACAGAATGGCCGGCACCTGACCGGCGCGGCGCAGGCGGCGGCTCGCACCCTTGCCCAAATCGCTGCGCGGTTCAGCTTTCAACTCAAAGGTTATGCTCATGACTTCCACTCCAAACGGTGACAATAAAAATGCGATGCGCCCGCGACCAGGCGAATCGCTCGGTGAAACGGAGCGCCCATTAAACGGGCGCGCTGACATCAAACAAACAGCGTGCTGACCGATTCTTCGATATGGATGCGGCGCATGGTCTCGGCCAGCAGCCCGGCCACGCCGATCTGACGAATCGTCGGACAGGCGGCGGCTTCGGGTTGCAGCGGGATCGAGTCAGTGACCACCAGTTCGTCCAGCGCCGATCCCTGGATATTTTTGACCGCCGGGCCGGACAGCACCGCGTGGGTGCAATAGGCGCGCACCGAGGCGGCACCCTGTTCCTTCAGCGCTTTGGCCGCCAGACAGAGGGTGCCGGCGGTATCCACCATGTCGTCCACCACGATGCAATGCTGGCCTTCCACGTCGCCGATGACGTGCATCACCTTGGCCTGATTGGGCGCGGGCCGCCGTTTGTCAATAATCGCCAGATCGGAATCGTCCAGCCGCTTGGCCAGGGCGCGGGCGCGCACCACGCCGCCCACGTCCGGCGACACCACCATCATCTCGCCGAAATTCTGGGCGCGGATGTCGTTCAGCATGATCGCGGTGGCGTAGATGTTGTCCACCGGAATGTCGAAAAAGCCCTGAATTTGGTCGGCATGCAAATCCACGGTCAGCACCCGATCTACGCCGACGCTGGTGATCATATTGGCGACCACTTTGGCGGAAATCGGCACCCGTGCCGAACGGGGACGGCGATCCTGCCGCGAATAGCCGAAATAGGGGATCACCGCCGTAACCCGCACCGCCGAGGAGCGCCGCAGCGCGTCGGCGATCACCAGCAATTCCATGATGTTGTCGTTGGTGGGATAACACGTCGGCTGCACGATGAACACGTCCCTGCCGCGCACATTCTCCATCAGTTCAACCATGACCTCGCCATCGCTGAACCGACCGACGACGGCCTGGCCGAGGGGCAGTTGCAGGTGACTGACGATCTCGCGGGCGAGTCGCGGATGGGCGTTACCCGCGAACACCATCATTCGACCTTCGTACACGCGCTGTTCCCCCACTATCGAAATGTCCAACGGTTCTATCAGGGTAAGATGGCTGGGCCGCCAGGGTTCGAACCTGGGAATGCCGGAATCAAAATCCGGTGCCTTACCACTTGGCTACGGCCCAAAAAATCGGAGGTCTTTCATCCGGCTGCGTCCAACAGCCGCGCCAGATGCTGATGCAGCGGTGAGCAGTTGCAACCGCGAGCAATGAATCCGGTCCAGTCCGGCGGCAACTGCGCTAATCCTTGTTCGGCGCTGGCTGCATCCGGGAAGGCGGCAAAGACACAAGCGCCGGTGCCCGTCAATCGCGCTGGGCCATACTGCGCCAGCCACGCCGCCGCTGCGGCCACTTTCGGGTAGCGACGGTAGACTACATCTTCACAATCGTTACCACCCGCGCCCGTCATGAAGTCGGCTATTGTGATGAGCGGCGAATTTCTTGTCAATTCCGGGTCATTAAACACGATGCCGGTGGCGACATGACAAGCCGGGCTGAGTACTAGGAACCAGGGTTGGTCCAGGTCCACCGGCGTCAACCGTTCGCCGACGCCCTCCGCCCAAGCGGCGTGGCCGTGGATAAACACCGGCACGTCAGCGCCCAAGGTCAAGCCGAGCGCAGCCAGTTCCGTCAGCGTCAGTCCGGCTTGCCACTGATGGTTCAGAGCGATGAGAGTGGTCGCCGCATCGGAACTGCCGCCGCCCAAGCCACTGCCCAGCGGCAACTGTTTGACGATGCGGATCGTTGCGCCTTGGGAGCTGCCCGTCGCACGTTGCAGCAGCCGGGCGGCCCGCACCGTCAGATCATCGTCCATTGGCAGGCCGGGAATCTCGCTCGCCCGGATGATGGTGCCGTCGGTGCGCGGCTCGAACCACAGCCAGTCGCCGCAATCCAGGAACTGGAACACGGTCTGCAACAGATGGTAGCCGTCCGCTCGCCTGCCCACGATGCGCAGCATGAGATTGAGCTTGGCCGGGGCCGGCCAGGCCGCAGGATCGGGACGACTTACAAATTCCATTGCTCGATCACCAGCTTGACGCTGAGTTCCGACCGGCGGGCCACCATGCGGGCAGGCAGTTCAATGTGTCCGGTTGGCGTATAGGCCGAATAGTCGATGATCCAGCCGTTCTGCTCCAGGCGAGTCAGCCGACCCTCAGCGTCGGTTTCAAGCACCGGTGCTGCCCCCGGTTCCGGCAAGCCGCGCACCCAGTAGCGCAACCCATTCACCGGCAATCGCACCCCCAGACTTTGCTCCAGCAGGGCATCGGCATCGGACGCCGTCCAGTTCTGGCCGTCCTGAGTCTGAATGCTGACCTTTTCCGCGTCGCCCTGCACCACCACCCGACCCTGACCGAGCGGCCCGATCAGATCGATGCGATAGGCCGGACCCTGTTGATCCCACTGGAAGTTGGCATGCCAGCCGTCCTGCTCATTGACCACGCCGATGCGTCCGACCGTGCGCCAGTGACTCAGTTTCGCCAGTATCGGCTGGCGGGCGGCCCAAGCGCTTTGAGCGGCAGGCGAGGAAGTGGGCGGAGTCGCGCAGCCGGCCAGTAGTGCAAGGCCAAGTACGGCTCCGCAGAATACCCGGTGCTGGAACAAGATCGGGTTAAGGTTCATTTATCGCAGTAACTCCTGCTCATTAGCACGGTGCGAATTTTATTCTTGTCCCACAACAAGTTTGCAGGAGATAGCAGACTTCAGTAACAACCGGCAGGATGGTGATCAGCGGTGCCTGGATTTGGGCAGCGCAGGCCCTGACCTTCTGGTGAAGATTGTCGCGGCGGTCGAAAATCGCCACCCAAAATCCTGTATCCGCAATGATTATAATTTTCCCTATAGATGATTTTTGTAATCATACCAAATATTTGTTGAATTCTTCATTATGCGCAGATATAGCAATCTTATACAGGTTGTTGAATTTTTAAATACCATTCTAATTTCTTGAAATTAAAAATAGT
>DEHY01000168.1:3592-5153 GCA_002352185.1 Competibacteraceae bacterium UBA2788 | reverse complement strand
CCTTGCTCAGCCTGCATAATCTGACCAAAACCTTCGGCGGTCTCACAGCGGTCAACAACGTTTCCTTCGATGTGGACGAGGGCACGGTGGTCGGCCTGATTGGGCCAAATGGCGCGGGTAAAACTACGGTGTTCAATCTGATCACCGGCAACTATCAGCCTTACCGGGGACAGATCACGTTTGCTCAACACGAATTGATTGGACTGCGAACGCATCGCATTATTGCCCTCGGCATTGCCCGCACCTTTCAGAATATTCGGCTGTTCCAGCAATTGACCGCGTTGGAAAATGTGCTGGCCGGTTGTCATTATCGAATGCGCGGCGGGATTCTCTCCGCCATGCTGCGATTGCCGACGCAACAGCGCGAGGAAGCGGACGCGATTGCTCGCGCCCTGCGGGAACTGGAATTTGTCGGTCTGCATGAACAGGCGCTGATCGTGGCCAAGAATCTGGCTTATGGCGATCAGCGTCGGCTGGAAATTGCCCGGGCGCTGGCGACTCAGCCACGCCTTCTGGTTCTGGATGAGCCAGCGGGTGGGATGAACGAGCAGGAAACCGAGGCGTTGATTGGGTTGATCGAGCAGATAAAGGCGCGTGGGATCACTATTTTGCTGATTGAACACGATATGCAATTGGTGATGCGCGCCTGTGAAAAGCTGGTGGTGCTGGAATATGGCGGCAAGATTGCCGAGGGATCGCCGGAACAGGTGCGCCGTGATCCGAAGGTGATTGAGGCGTATTTAGGGGTAGAGGATGATGAGTAACGCTAATCCTGTCGAGAAATCTTTACCATGATTGCAACCGCCCATAACTTTGCTGCTTATGAAGATTTATTCGATCTGCCGGAGAACATCATCGGCCAGATCATTCATGGTCAATTGATTACCCAACCCCGGCCCGCGCCTAAACATTCTTTAGCCAGTTCATCACTTGGCGATGAATTAGTGAGTCCGTTTCAGAAAGGGCGGGGCGGTCCCGGCGGGTGGTGGATTCTGGATGAACCTGAACTGCACCTCGGCCCGCATGTTCTGGTTCCCGATCTGGCGGGCTGGCGACGGGAGCGGATGCCGGAGTTGCCGGAAACGGCTTATTTCACCTTACCGCCCGACTGGAGTTGCGAAGTGCTGTCGCCGGGCACGGCGCGAGTGGATCGGGCCGAAAAAATGCCGATTTATGCTGCGCAGGGCGTGCCGTTTCTCTGGCTGATCGATCCCGCGCTGCGCACTCTGGAAGTCTTCGCGCTATGCGAGGGGCGCTGGCTGCTGGAACACATTTACCAGGATGACGAGGAGGTGCGCGCTGTGCCATTCGATGCGATAGCCTTCGTGCTGGCGGGTTTATGGTGCTGAATTTCATCCGTTCAGGACGCTGCTGACATGCTGCTCGAAGTTGAAAATCTGCATGTGGGCTATGGCAATGTCGAGGCGCTGCATGGCATTAACCTGAGTGTTCGCCAGGGTGAAATCGTGACCATTCTCGGCGCGAATGGCGCGGGCAAGACCACTGCCTTACACGCCATCAGTGGTTTGCTGCGACCCGCGCAGGGCGAAATCCGTTTTGA
>DEHY01000168.1:0-3526 GCA_002352185.1 Competibacteraceae bacterium UBA2788 | reverse complement strand
ATGCTGGCGATTGGCCGGGCGTTGATGGCGAATCCGCGCATTCTGCTGCTGGATGAACCCAGTCTTGGATTAGCTCCGTTGCTGGTCAAGGCCATTTTTCAGACCTTGTGGGAAATTAACGAAGCGGGCGTCACTATTGTTTTAGTCGAGCAGAACGCCCGCGCTGCTTTGAAACTGGCGCATCGCGGCTATGTCATGGAAGTGGGCCGAATCGTTCTGGAAGACCGCGCCGATGCCTTGCTGATCAATCCCGAAGTCCGCAGCGCCTATCTGGGCGGCGGCGCATGAGCGCCGGTCATGTGGTGATCGAAGCCGATCCTGCCCATCGTCGCGCCGTATTGATGCTGCTGGCGACGGCGATCCTGTGGAGTTTGGGCGGGCTGCTGATTAAAGGCGTGGAATGGAATCCGGTGGCTATTGCCGGGATGCGCAGCCTGATTGGCGGGACGGTAATCGCGCTGATCTTTCGCAAGGAATTGAAATTCACCGGGTCATTCGAGCAGATCGGCGTGGCGGTGGCCTATGCCGGCACCGTGGTTCTCTTTGTGGTCGCCAACAAGCTGACGACTGCCGCTAATGCCATTTTGCTGCAATACACCGCGCCGGTGTATGTCGCGCTGTTCAGCCCGTGGTTTCTGGGCGAGCGGGCGCAACGCAACGACTGGTTGAGTCTGGCGGCGATTATGGTTGGGATGCTGCTGTTCTTCGGCGATGCGCTCAGTCTTAGCGGTTATCTGGGCAATGGGGTGGCGCTGCTCAGCGGGTTCTGTTTTGCCTGGCTGACCCTGTTTCTGCGCCGCCACCGTGATGAATCGGCGATTTCGGCGCTGGTATTGGGCAATCTGCTGGCGGGCATAATTGGATTGCCGTTCATGTTCCAGTCCATGCCGGATGCCGTGAGTTGGGGTGGATTGCTGTTATTGGGCGTGGTGCAACTGGGCCTGCCCTATGTCATGTATGCGCTGGCGCTGCGTCATGTCCGCGCCGTCGAAGGAATTTTGATTCCAATGATGGAACCGGTGCTTAATCCGCTGTGGGTGTTTCTGCTGCTGGGGGAAACGCCGGGACCAATGGCGTTGCTGGGCGGAGTGATTATCCTGAGCGCTGTGGTATTCCGGGCAGTGCGATAGAACATGTGCAGCCAGTAATTCCAACACAGCATCGCCATTGCCCGTCATACCCGCATAGCGAATGCATGAACGGGCTATCAATAATGCATTTCCAGACAGACTACCTAATCAATATCGGGATTCCCCATGGAACTTACCGCTCTCAGCGCCATTTCTCCCATTGATGGCCGCTATGCCGACAAGACTGCTGATTTGCGTCCGATTTTCAGCGAGTATGGCTTGATCCGACATCGGGTTGAAGTAGAAATACGCTGGCTGCAAGCGCTGGCTCGCCATCCAGGTGTTACCGAAGCGCCGTCATTGAGTGATCGCGCCCATGGCGTTCTTGATGGACTGGCCAAGAATTTCGGCTTGGCCGACGCCCAGCGGATCAAGGATATTGAGCGCATCACCAATCATGACGTGAAGGCGGTGGAATACTGGCTTAAGGAGAAAATCGCCGGTCATGCCGAATTGGAGGTGATCAGTGAATTCATTCATTTCGCCTGCACCTCTGAGGATATTAACAATCTGGCTTATGCGCTGATGTTGCGTGAAGCGCGAACTCAGGTTTTATTGCCGCAACTGGACGCGCTAAACGATGCTATCACCCGTTTGGCGCACCAGTATGCTGATCAGCCGATGCTGGCTCGCACCCACGGCCAACCCGCCTCTCCCACCACACTGGGCAAGGAAATGGCGAATGTCGCATACCGGCTGAAACGGCAGCGGATGCAATTGGCGGCAACGCCGCTATTGGGAAAGATCAATGGCGCGGTGGGCAATTACAATGCACATTTAGCGGCTTATCCAGAACTGGACTGGGAAGACTTTGCCCGCCGTTTCGTTACTGAAGATTTGGGGCTGGACTGGAATCCATACACCACTCAAATTGAACCGCATGATTACATGGCTGAATTTTTCCATGACGTGATGCGCGCTAATACCATCGTGCTGGATTTCTGCCGCGATCTGTGGAGCTATATCGCCATTGGCTATTTCCGGCAGAAAACCGTAGTCGGCGAAATCGGTTCCTCAACCATGCCGCACAAGGTCAACCCGATTGATTTCGAGAACGCTGAAGGTAATTTAGGCGTCGCCAATGCGCTGCTCGATCATCTGGCGGTCAAGTTGCCGGTGTCGCGCTGGCAGCGTGATCTGACCGACTCGACCGTGCTGCGCACCCTCGGCGTTGGGCTGGCGCATTCGCTGGTCGCTTATCAATCCTGCTTAAAAGGCATCGGTAAGCTGGAAGTTAATGCAGAGGCGCTGGACGCGGATTTGGACGCGAATTGGGAAGTGCTGGCCGAGCCGATTCAAACCGTGATGCGTCGCTATGGCATTGAGCAGCCTTATGAGCAGCTTAAAGCCTTGACTCGTGGTCAGCGGGTGAACCGCGAAACCTTGCGCGCTTTTATCGCCGATCTGTCCATTCCCGACGAGGCCAGGCAGCGGCTATTGGCGATGACTCCGGCCAGCTATGTCGGCAATGCCGCTGCCCAGGCGCGCAAGGTGTGATCCGGCGGTGAAGTCGCAGATTTTGGGCAAGTCGCAGATTTTGGGCGAATTGAGTCCGGCGCAATTTCTGGCGGAATACTGGCGGAAAAAGCCGCTGCGGGTGCGCGGCGCGTGGCCGGAATTCCGTGACCCGCTGACGCCGGAAGAACTGGCCGGACTGGCCTGCACCGAAGAGGTAGAAGCGCGGCTGGTGCAGGAGCAGGAGGGCGAGGAATCCGATAAGGTGCGCCACGGTCCGTTTACCGATGAGGATTTTCTGAGTCTGCCGGAGAGCCATTGGACCTTGTGGGTGCGGGATGTCGAGAAACACGCGCCGAATCTAACGGCGCTGCTGGAGCCGTTCCGCTTTATTCCCGATTGGCGTTGCGATGGCCTGACCGCCAGTTACGCCATGCCGCAGGGAACGGTTGGGCCGCAGGTGAACGAAGACGATGTGTTTTTGTGGCAAGGCCAAGGGCGGCAGCGCTGGCAGGTCGGTACGCAAGCGGAATCTGATGCGGTTCTGGCCGGGAGCGAATTTACGCCGCAGCAGGAGTGGATATTGGAACCGGGTGATGGGTTGTATCTGCCGGCGGGCGTTGTTTACCGTGGAGTCGCGCTGGAAGCCAGCCTGAGTTACGCGGTGGATTTTCACGCGCCCACTCATCGGGAACTGCTCAGCGGTTTTCTGGAATTCCTGCTGGAGGGCGTCGATCCCGATGCCCGATTCGCTGCTCCCGATCTGACGGTGCAGGACAATCCCGGTGAAATCAGCGCCGCCGCGCTGGATCAGGCGCGAACGCTGCTGCGTCGTTCCATTGCGCTGGATGATGAAACCCTTGCGGTCTGGTTCGGACGCTTTCTTAGCGAAATCAGGCCAGGATTCCGGGCGGAACCGGAACCGGAGCCTTACGATGAGG